>JAVVEY010000074.1:0-12963 GCA_032250675.1 Longimicrobiales bacterium
ACCTATGCGGCTGCTTTCTCGCCCGTCAAGTGGAATATCGCCTCAAATTCCACTTTGGGGTGACCTGGACGACTGGCGAAGTGGAAAAGTGGTGGTATTTTCCACTTCCGGGCACCGCTTCCGTGCCTCGTTGGGCCGACGACGCCGGCGCCATCCCCCTCACCCCGACGGATGCTCACCTCGACGGATGCTCATCTCCCTCCCGTCTTCACTAGTCAAGCCCTCCCGGCTCGTCGCTGAAGGCGCGCCACCGCCCATCCCCGACCACCACGTGGTCGAGCACCGGGATTCCGAGCGCGCGACCCGCCGCCACGAGCTGCCGGGTCACGGCCCGATCCTCCGCGCTCGGCGTCGGATCCCCACTGGGGTGGTTGTGGACCAGGATGACGGCCGCCGCGCCCACCTCGACCGCGGAACGGAAGACCTCGCGCGGATGGATCAGCGAGGCGTCGAGGATCCCCCGGGTCACGAGCACCTCACGCAGCACCACATGCTGGGCGTTGAGGAGGAGGGCGTGGAACTCTTCCTGCGCGAGGTGGCGGAGCGGGGGTCCCATGCGGGCCCACACATCGCGCGGCCCGCGGATCCGATCGCCCGGTGCCACCTCCTCCGTCGCGACCCTCCGCCCGAGCTCGAGCGCCGCGGCCACCCGGGCGGCCGTCGCCGGGCCCACCCCCTCGATCGAAGCGAGCCGGTCGGTCGAGCGGCGCGCCAGCTGTCCCAGACGCCCCTCACACGACGCGAGGATCCGGTCGGCGACCTCCGTCGCCGACGCCGATGCCGATCCACTCCCCACCAGCGCCGCGATCAACTCCCGCGACGCGAGCGCGCGGGATCCGAGGCGGGCGAGGCGCTCCCGGGGACGCTCGCGGACGGAGGTCACGCCGCCGCGGCGTCGCGTCCCGGCGGGATCTCCCGTCTCGGTGCGCCGCCGCACGGGAGCGACGTCGGATGGGGGGTCGGGTGGAGTCCGGATCGGTGTCTGTGCCATCGAGGGAAGCTTTCCCTCTACGGCGGGCGCCGCCATGGGCGAACCGGCCCGAGGGCGCGGTCGAGGGCGCGCGGCTCAGCGCGGGGGTTCGCGCGGCGCGGGCGACGCCGCGGCGCTTACCGCCCGTGGCACTTCTTGTACTTCTTCCCGCTCCCGCACGGACAGGGATCGTTGCGCCCCGGCTCGTCCTCGACGGTGACGGGCTGCTGCGTGGATCCGCTTCCGTCGCTTCCCTCCCCCCGGTTGGTCTGCAGGCGGGAGAGATCCGTCTGGCCACCCTGCTCCGCGGTGCCGCCGAGCACGATCCCTGCGCCGCCCGCCACCCCACCTGCGGGGTGATCGGCCCGCGCGGTGGCGGCGATCCCGGTGGGATCGACGGTGGAGCGAGAGTCCGCGTCTCCCGGCTGGGACCCGCCGGCGGACCGACCGCCGGCACCACGGCCGCGTCCGCCGGAGCGGGCACCGGACCGGCTGCCGGGCTGGCCGGGACCGGAGAGGGTCATGCGGCCGGTGGGGCGGATCTGCTGCTGGGCGTGCGGGAGGTTGAGCTGCGCCCGGAAGAAGCGCGTGCTGACCGTGCCGCGCAGGTCCTCGAGGAGGTCGACGAACATGTCGAACGCCTCGGTCTTGTACTCGACGAGCGGGTCCTTCTGGCCCCACCCCCGGAACCCGATCGAGGCCTTGAGGTGGTCGAGGTCGTAGAGGTGGTCCTTCCACTTCTCGTCGATCGTGGTGAGGAGCACGATCGAGAGCACGCGCTCGCCGTGCTCGCCGAAGCTCTCGAGCTTGCGGTGGAAGTGTTCGCGCGCCGCCTCGACGACCCACTCCTCGATCTCCCACCGCTCGAACTCGTGTTGCGGATCGTCCTCGTCGGGGAGCCGGTCGACGGCGAGGAAGTAATCCTGCAGAAGCTTCCGCTTGAGTGCAGCCAGCTCCCACGCGTCGGGCACGACACCTTCGGGCATGTAGACGTCGAAGGTGTCGGCGAGCGCCCGATCGATCATCTCGAAGACCTCGCCCTTGAGATCCTCGCCACCCTCGAGCGCGAAGAGGCGCAGATCGTAGATCACCTCGCGCTGCTGATTCATGACGTCGTCGTAGTCGAGAAGCCGCTTGCGTGCCTCGAAGTTGTTGCCCTCCACACGCTTCTGGGCCCGCTCGATCGACTTGGTGACGAGGCCGGCGGTGATGACCTCCCCCTCCTCGGCCCCCATCTTCTCCATGACACCCGCGATCCGCTCCATCCCGCCGAACAACCGCATGAGGTTGTCTTCGAGCGAGAGGAAGAACTGCGACGCCCCCGGATCCCCCTGGCGCCCCGCGCGCCCGCGGAGCTGCCGATCGATCCGGCGCGACTCGTGACGCTCGGAGCCGAGGATGTGCAGCCCGCCGACCTCGATCACGTGGTCGTCGGGGCGCGACTCGATCTTGTCGTCCCAGCGGGTCGGGTCGATCGGCTGGGCCTCGCCGAGGTCGAGGCCCCGCTCGCGGCACCACCCGACGGTGCGCGGGTCGGTCACCGTCTTGCCGAGTTTGATGTCGGTTCCGCGCCCGGCCATATTCGTCGCAATCGTCACGGCACCCGGCTGGCCGGCCCCGGCCACGATCTCGGACTCGCGCTGGTGCTGCTTGGCGTTGAGCACATCGTGCCGGATCCCGCGCCGCTTGAGCATCCGGCTGAAGGTCTCGGAGACCTCGACATTCGTCGTACCGACGAGGACGGGGAGCTCGAGGCGGTGAAGGCGCTCGACCTCGTCCATGAGCGCGTTGTACTTCTCGCGCGCCGTGCGGAAGATCAGGTCGTTGCGGTCGTCCCGGATGACGGGGCGGTTGGTGGGGATGACCAGCACGTCGAGGCCGTAGATCTGGTGGAACTCGGTCTCCTCCGTCTCCGCCGTCCCCGTCATCCCGGCGAGCTTGTCGTACATCCGGAAGAAGTTCTGGATCGTGATCGTGGCGAGCGTCTGCGTCTCGCCCTTGACCTCGACGCCCTCCTTCGCCTCGACCGCCTGGTGCAACCCGTCGCTCCAGCGGCGTCCCGGCATCTGACGCCCGGTGAACTCGTCGACGATCACGATCCCGCCGTCCTCGCCGATGATGTAGCGCTCGTCCTTGTGGTAGAGGGTGTATGCCTTCAGGAGCTGGTGGATGACGTGCAGCTTCCGGTTCTTGGCGGCGTACCCCGCCTCGACCTCGGCGAGCTTCTCGTTCCGCTCGTCGATCGAGAGGTCGGGATCCTTCTCGATCGCGCCCAGGACCTCCGAGAGGTCGGGGATCACGAAGGCGTCGGGATCCTGCGGTGACAACTCGTCGAGGCCGCGGTCGGAGAGGTGCACATTGTGCCCCTTCTCGTCCATCGCGTAGTAGAGGAGCTCGTCGACCTCGTGCAGACGCTTCTCGCGCATGAAGTCGCCTTCGACCTTCTGCACGAGCCCCTGCAGCGCCGGCTCGTCGGCGAGCATCTTCATGAGCTTGCGGTGGCGCGGCGCACCCCGCCGCGCCGCGAGGAGCTTCTCGCCCGCCTCGAAGGTGTGCCCCTCCTCCTCGAGTTCGCGCTCCGCCTCACTCACGAGGGTGTTGACGAGCGCGCTCTGCTTGGCGTGGAGCGACCGCACGAGGGGGTTGTACTGCTGGAAGGCGTCGGAGGAATCCTTCGCGACCGGCCCCGAGATGATGAGGGGGGTCCGCGCCTCGTCGATCAGGATCGAGTCGACCTCGTCGATGATCGCGTAGGCGTGTTCGCGCTGCACCCGCTGCTCGATCGAGTGCACCATGTTGTCGCGCAGGTAATCGAAGCCGAACTCGTTGTTGGTGCCGTAGGTGATATCCGCGTGATACGCCTCGCGCCGCTCGGGACTCCCCGGATCGAAGCCGTCGATCACCTCGACGGTGAGCCCGTGCCAGCGGTAGATCGCGCCCATCCACTCGGCGTCGCGTCGCGCCAGATACGAGTTCACGGTCACGACGTGCACGCCGCGCCCCGTCAGGGCGTTGAGGTAGACCGGCATCGTCGCGGCGAGCGTCTTCCCCTCCCCGGTCTGCATCTCGGCGGCCTTGCCGCGATGCAGCGCGATCCCACCGATGAGCTGCACGTCGTAGGGCACCATGTCCCAGATCGCGGTCGTGCCGGCGAATGCGACCTCCTGCCCCACGAGGCGCCGGCAGGTGTCCTTGACGACGGCGAAGGCTTCGGGGAGGAGCTCCTCGAGCGTCTCCTCGAGGATCTCCAGGTGCCGGGCTTCCAGATCCCCGATCCTTACCGAGAGCTCTTCGCGGACGCTCACGACCTCACTCGCGCGCTTCTCGGCTCGCAGATCCTCGAGCTTCTCGCGGACTTCGGCGGTCGCATCGGCGATGCGTGCCTTGAAGTCGTCGGTCCTGGCGCGGAGCTTTTCGTCGGACAACGACGCGTAGTCCTCGCAGTACGCATTGATCTCCTCGACCAGCGGCTGGAGGCGGTTCACCTCGCGCTGGTGGGGATCTCCGATGACCTTCTTGATCAGGGTCTTCAGCATTTCGGCCTCAGGCAGTCTGCGCGGCAGGGGCGGATCGATAGAGTGCGTGTTCGTCAATCAGGGCGGCGACGGCGTCCGGGACGAATCCGGCGATCGGATCCCCGCGGCGCACGCGGTCGCGAATCTCGGTGGAGGAGATGTCGATGCGGCGTACCGGTGCGGAACGCCACGACACCTCGACGCCCGGGTCGAGTGCGTCGGGTTCCGCGCCTTCACGCGCGAGCACGACGATCGTCGCCAGCTCCGCGATGCGCTCGACCCCTCTCCACCGTCCGAATGCGCTCCACTGGTCGGCCCCGACGAGGAGGAAGAGCTCGGCCTCGGGGGAGCGGCGTCGGAGGGCCTCGAGGGTGTCGACGGTCCAGCTCGGCGGATCGCGGTCGAGCTCGATGCGGTCGGCCGTGAGTCCCGGATTGTGCTCGACGGCGGCATCCACCATGCGAAGTCGCACCTCGGGATCGGTGATCCCCGCCTCGTCCATCTTGAAGGGGGAGACGCGCGCCGGGATGAGGAGGACGCGGTCGAGTTCGAGGTACGTGCGGACGTCCTCTGCCACGATCACATGCCCCACATGCGGCGGATCGAACGTCCCCCCGAAGACACCGATGCGCATCGCTCTATCCGTCCGGAACGATGCGCGCACCCCGCGAGCCTTCGCCCGAGGCCGCCAGGGTGTCGGTGCCCGCCTCGCTCGCCCGCCTCGCCATCTCGGCGCGGATCTTCTCGGCCTCCGGCGAGAGGGGGTACTCGGTGAGGAGGCGCTCGCGCGCGACCTCGACCTCGATCTCGTACCCGAGGTCGGGCGGGCTGTTCTCGATGATCTTCTCGTACGCCTCGATGATCCGGAGGAGCGCGCGCGGCGCATACTCGGTCTCGGGGTAGCGTTCAACGACGTCCTCGAAGTAGAGGATCGAGGCGTCCCACCCATTGCGCTGGAAGTAGAAGCTCGCCTCCTGGAAGCGTCGCAGGGCGAGCTTGCGCCGCATCTCCGCGGCGATCTGCGCGGCGCTGTCGGCCACCGCCGGGTATCGCGGGAAGTCGCGCGCGACACTCTGACACGTCTGAACCGCCGACCGCGTCTGGGTCTGATCGCGCTGCGGCTCCAGGGTGAGCGCGGCGAAGGCCCGACACATCCTCAGGCTCGCCTGCGGCACCTCGAGGTGCCCGGGGTAGATATTCACGAAGCGGGTGTACTGCGCGATGGCGAGGATGTACTTCCTGTCGAAGTAATAGGCGTCACCCAGGAGGAGTGAGACATCGGCGATCGGCTCGAAGCCGGGATAGTTCAGCACGATGAAGTCGAGGATCGTCTGGGCGTCCCCGAAGTCTTCCTCGGCCATCTTTTCCTGTGCCCGCTCGAAGAGGTCGGAGGGTGCCACATCCTGCAGGCGCGGTCCGCCCGCGCACGCTCCGAGGAGGAACACTCCACCCACCAGCGCTGCCACAGGTACGATCGTCGGGATCGAAATTCGCATGAACATCCGTGGAACGTACCCAAATCCGGGTGCCGTGTTCAGGGGTCTCGCAGGCGCCATCTCAGCGGGCGAAGAAGTCGTGGATCGCGTCGGCCACCCGGTCCACGCGCTCCGCGCCGAGTTCCGGGAAGATCGGGAGGCTCAGAACCTCGCGGCAGAGGCCTTCGGCGACGGGGTGGTCCCCCGGACGCCCGCCGATCTCGCGAAAGGACGGCTGGAGGTGGAGCGGGACGGGGTAGTAGATGCCGGATCCGATTCCGCGGTCGGCGAGAAAGCCCCGGAGTGCGTCGCGCCGGGGCGTGCGGATCGTGAACTGGTGGTAGACGTGCCAGGCGCCGTCGCCCACCGCGGGGAGCGTCACCTCCGCGAGATCGCCGAGCCGCGCGTGGTAGCGACACGCGTGCGCGCGCCGCCGCTCGGTCCACCCTTCGAGATGCCGGAGCTTGACGCGCAGGACCGCCGCCTGCAGCGCGTCGAGGCGGGAGTTCGTGCCGACCCACTCGTGGTGGTACATCTGACGACCTCCATGCACGCGCAGTGCGCGCACGCGGCGGGCGATCTCGTCGTCGTGCGTCGTGACCATCCCGCCCTCCCCGAATCCGCCCAGATTCTTGGTCGGGAAGAAGGAGAGCGCGCCGACATCCCCCGCCCCGCCCGCGCGGAGCTCCCCGGTCTCGGTCCGCTGCCGCGCACCGATCGCCTGCGCCGCATCCTCGATCACGAGTGCCCCCCGCTCCGCGGCGATCCGCCGGATCCCCGTCATCGGCGCCATCTGCCCGAAGAGGTGCACCGGCACCACCGCCCGGGTCCGCTCGGACCAGACCGCCTCGACCGTCTCGGGCGTGAGGGTGAAGGTGTCGGGATCGACGTCGCAGAAGACGGGCCGCAGCCCCGCATTCCAGACCGCCCCCGCCGTGGCGAAGAAGGTGAAGGCGGGAACGATCACCTCATCGCCCGCGCCCTCGCGATCGCCCTCGCGATCGCCCTCGCGGAGCGCCCGCAGCGGGAGGAGGAGGGCGTCGGTTCCGCTCGCGCACCCGATCGCGTGGGGCACGCCGAGGAGGTCGGCGATCTCGGCCTCGAAGGCTTCCACCTCCGGCCCCAGGACGAAGGCCTGCGAGGCCACGACGCGCATGAGCGCGGCGTCGAGTTCGTCCCGGATCGAGGCGTACTGCGCCTTGAGGTCGAGGAGGGGGATCGCGGCGGGGTCGGGCGAGTTCATCTGGAGAGGGCGGGCCGGCGACTCGGGTCGCTCAGCACCCGTCCCGGTCGAGTCGTCGCGTCTCGTCGCCCCACGGGAGGCCGCGGCCCGGCACGTCGCGGCGCATCACATCGCTCCGGAAGCGCAGATCGTCCATCCGCTCCTGCGCGCGCGTGACGAGCGCGTCGGCCACGGTGCCGTCCACCGTGCCGACCGTACGGAACGACTCGATCGCCTCCTCGCACCGCCCGAGGTCGACGAGGATCTCGCCGCGTTCGAACCACGCGCGTCCGAGGAGGCTGCGCGGTTCACCGACCGCGATCGTGCGATCGACCGCCGCGAGCGCGTCGAGGAGGGTCTCTTCGGTGACCACCTCGGCGCCGCGCAACCCGCGCGCGACCTCGAAGGAGCAGGTTCCGATGAACCAGTCGACCTCGCCGCGGTCGCGGGATCGGACCGCGCCGCGGAACTGCTCGAAGAAGAAGAGCGCCCGGTTGCAGTCGCCGATCGCCTCGTGCGCCCGCCCGATCTCGAAGACGATCTCGGGCGCGCTGTCGGCGCCGGCCGAGAGGGCGCGCTGATAGAGGGGGAGCGCGCGCCCATACTCCCCATTGTTGAAGTGGTGACGCGCCAGGGGGAGCGCGAGTCGCTCGAGGCCGAGCCCCGGCTCGATCTCGCGCGCCGCGTCGACCGCCGACGCCATCCGGAAGCGGTCGTTCGAGGCATGAGCGCGCTCGGCGAGCGTCATCAGATCGGCCACCGCCTGCGTCGCCCACGAAGAGTCCGCCGCCACGGCGCGGCGGTAGAAGGCGGCCGCCTCGTCGACATCCCCCTCGATCGCGTGGACGTGGGCGACCCGGGCGAGCACCTCGGCAGGGGCGCGCGTGTCGCGGGCCGCGAGGCGGTACTCGGCGAGCGCGTTGTCGAGATCGCCCGCCGCGTAGGCGAGGTCGCCCCGCTGGACCGCGGTGTCGGTCGCGGGCGAGTCGACGCACCCGCCGACACCGATCACGATCCCGACCGCCATGACCGCGAGCGCCGCTCTGCCGCTCCCCCGCCCCCTCCGATCACTACGCGTCATCCGAATCCCTCCCGTAGCGATCCTCGAGTCGCACGATGTCGTCGGGGTGCGGCGTCGAGGCCTCGAGGATCTCGCACTCGGTCACCGCAACCATCCGGTGCACCACACCGGGGCGGACCCGACAGGCGTCGTTCGCGCGCATCGTGATCTCTTCGAGGGTGTCCGCGTCGGGGCCGACGACGAGGGTGACTTCGCCGGCGAGGAGGTAGAAGGTCTCGTCCTTCTCCTCGTGATACTGCAGGGAGAGCGCCTCTCCCGCATTCACGTGCAGGATCTTGCCGAGGTAGAGCTCGGTATCGGCCCAGTGCAGCTCCCACCCCCAGGGCTTCTCGACGCGGCGCGGTGTGTGAAGGGTCATGATCGGTGAGGAGGCGGCAGTGTGCGTGGATCGTCGGGGGGTCGGACCGTCGCGGGGATCTCGACCGTCGTGCACGGGCGGACCCTCGCGCGTGGAGCAGGCAGAAGGTCACCCCACCGCCCGCGTGGTGCAATCCTCGGGCCACACCGGCCGCCCGCCGGGGACGGCCATCCGGGCCGGCCATCCGGGCCGGCCATCCGGGCCGCCGGCCCCCGCCGTCTACGCCTCCACGCTCTCGGGGCGGACCCGCACTCCCACCGAGGCGAGGTAGGCGCGCGCGCGCATCTCGTCGGGTGCGTCGCGCATGCACCGCCGCCACTCCGCGATCGCCTCTTCGGTGCGTCCCGAGCGGTGCAGCGCGACTCCGTACTTGAGACGCGCCGTGGTGAAGCCGGGGTTGTCTTCGAGGACGAGCTCGAGTTCGTCGAGGGCGCCGGCGATGTCGTGCAGCTCGAGACGCGCTTCGGCCAGCTTGGTGCGGATGTCGAGGTAGCGGGGGCGCACCTTGAGTGCCGCGTAGTACTCGCGTTCCGCCTCATGCGGGTGATCCGCCACCAGATAGAGGTCGCCGAGCTTGGCGTGCTGGACGGCGATCTGGTTGCCGACATCGCTCGGGAAGGCGCTCCCGTCGCGCTGATCGAGGCGCGACGCCTGGTCGAAGGCGTGCTGCGCGTCGTCGTGCCGCCCCGCGAGCTGCAGCATGATCCCCAGATTGAGGTGCGCCTCGGCGTAGGTCGGGCCGAGGCGGATCGCCTCCTCGAAGCCCTCGATCGCCTCCTCGACGCGGTCGAGCATCGCGAGGCAGAGCGCGCGCTTGTTGTGCAGATCGGCGAACCCCGGGGCCTCGGCGATCACCGCGTCGAAGGTCTCGATCGCCGCCTCGAAGTCTTCACGCTCGTAGGCGTCGATGCCGCGCGCGATGCGCCGGCGCATGGAGAGAGGATCGTTCATGATGGAGCAAGCTGCTCTCCCTCCCCCATGCGCCGCAACCACGCGACGGTGTCCTCGAGCCCGCGCGCGAGGGGGGTGCGCACCTCGTAGCCGAGATCGGCGCGCGCCGCCTCGAGCGAGGCGAGCGAGTCGCGCACGTCGCCCGCGCGCGCCGGACCGTGCACCGCCTCCACCCGCGCGCCGGTGAGGCGGCGCACCTCGGCCCAGAGGCGGTTGATCGAGATCCGCTCGCCGCACCCCACATTGAAGACCCGTCCGGCCACCCGCTCGGCGGGACGCTCGGCGGCGAGGAGGTTGGCGTGCACGGCGTTCGAGACGTGCGTGAAGTCGCGCGTCTGCTCGCCGTCGCCGTCGATCGTCGGCGCGGTCCCGGCGAGGGCGTGCCGCACGAAGAGGGGGACGACCGCCGCGTACGGCGAGTCGGGGTCCTGACGCGGCCCGAAGACGTTGAAGTAGCGGAGCGCCACCGTCTCGAGCCCCCACACCGCGTGCCACGCCGCGCAGTAGTGTTCACCGGCGAGCTTCGCCACCGCGTAGGGGGACTTCGGGGTGCCGGTGTCCGCCTCGCGCTTGGGGAGGGTCACGGTGTCGCCGTACGCCGAGCTCGACGCCGCGTAGACGAAGCGCTCCACCCCACCGCGCCGCGCCGCGTCGAGGATGTTCAGCGTGCCGGTCGCGCAGGCGGCGTGGGTCGCCGCCGGGTCGGCCACGCTCCGGGGTACCGAGGGGATCGCCGCCTGGTGAAAGACGGTCCGCACCCCCTCGACGGCGCGCGCGCACGTCGCCGGATCGACGACGCTCCCCTCCACGAAGTCGATCGCGCCCGCGTCCCCATCCGCGTCCCCGTCCCCGTCGAGGTGTGCGAGATTCGCGCGCGA
Organism: Longimicrobiales bacterium; assembly: GCA_032250675.1. Taxonomy (GTDB): domain Bacteria; phylum Gemmatimonadota; class Gemmatimonadetes; order Longimicrobiales; family Gaopeijiaceae; genus Gaopeijia. Next base: position 10,451 of record JAVVEY010000074.1, read on the forward strand.
CCCCGTCGAGAGGTCGTCGAGCACGCGCACGCGCCATCCGCGATCGAGGAGCGCGGTGACGAGGTGCGAGCCGATGAAGCCCGCGCCCCCCGTGACGAGGGCGAGCCCGGCACTCACAGCGTCCTCGCCTCCGCGTCGCCGCGCTCCACCCGCTCCCGGAACCACGGGATCGTCGAGCGCAGCCCCTCGCGGAGCCCCACCGCGGGCTCCCACCCGAGCACCTCGCGCGCCACCGCGATGTCGGGACAGCGCACCTTCGGATCGTCGGCGGGAAGGGGGAGCTCGGTCAGGCGGCTCGCGCTCCCCACCTCCTCGATCACGATCTCGGCGAGCTCGCGCACCGTGAACTCGCCCGGGTTGCCCACATTCACCGGCTCGCTCCGGTCGGAGTGGAAGAGGCGGAAGATCCCCTCGACTTCGTCACTCACATGGCAGAAGGAGCGCGTCTGCGAGCCGTCCCCATAGAGGGTGATCTCCTCGCCCCGGAGCGCCTGCACGATGAAGTTGCTCACCACCCGCCCGTCGCCCGGGCGCATCCGCGGGCCGTAGGTGTTGAAGATCCGCACGATGCGCGTGTCGAGCCCGTGCGCGCGGTGGTAGGCCATCGTCATCGCCTCGGCGAAGCGCTTCGCCTCGTCGTAGCAGCCGCGCACCCCCACCGGGTTCACATGCCCCCAGTACGACTCGGGCTGCGGGTGCACCTTCGGATCGCCGTACACCTCGCTGGTGCTCGCCAGGAGGAAGCGCGCGCCGTGTGCCTTCGCGATCCCGAGACAGTTGTGCGTCCCGAGACTCCCCACCTTGAGCGTCTGGATCGGCATCTCGAGGTAGTCGACGGGCGAGGCGGGCGAGGCGAAGTGGAGCACCCCGTCGAGCCGCCCGCCGAAGGTGATCGGCTGCGAGATGTCGTGCTGGACGAAGGAGAAGCGCGGGTGCGCGTCGAGGTGTGCAAGGTTCTCGCGCGAGCCGGTGATGAAGTTGTCGAGCCCCACCACCTCGTGCTCGGCGGCGAGGAAGCGGTCGACGAGGTGGGAGCCGAGGAAACCGGCGGCGCCGGTGATCAGAACGCGCATGCGGGGTGGGTCACGGGGATCGGGTGAGCGAGGAGGATCGGGCGCGGCAGCGGGATCTTCAAGGAATCGAGGATCCGCGCAATCGGCAACTCCGCCGGCGTCATCGTGCCGAAGGAGAGGCTCGAGGCGTACGACTTCAAGGAGGGCGACGCGGTCTTCACCTCCCTCCGCCTCGCCGCGGGCGAGATGACGCTCGAGGAGGTGATCACCGGGATCGAGGGCGTCGTGCACGATCATGCGTGCACCGCGTCGGGGTAGATTGCAGGACCGGAAGCCCGAAGACTCATATCCCCCCTTTCTCGATCGGAGGCGATCGGTGCAGGACTCCCCCCTCAATCTCTCACCCGAGGAGATGCGTCGCCTCGGGCACGCCCTCGTCGACGCGGTGGTCGATCGGTGGGACGGACTCGACGAGGCAGCCCCCTGGGCCGGAGCCCCCCGCTCGGAGCTCGAACCCCGTTTTCGCGCGCCCTGCCCCGAGGCGCCCGGCGACGCCGACGACGCGCTCGCCCGGGCGGTCGAGGAGATCCTCCCGCTGGCGGGCCGGATCGACCACCCCCGCTTCATGGCCTTCGTCCCCTCCAGCCCCACCTGGGCGAGCCTCATGGGCGACTGGCTCGCCGCCGGCTTCAACATCTTCCAGGGGACGTGGCTCGCCTCGGCCGGCCCCAGCCAGATCGAGCTGGTCGTCCTCGAGTGGTTCCGGGAGTGGCTCGGGATGCCCGAAGGCGCCGGCGGGATCCTCACCAGCGGCGGGTCGGCCGCCAACCTCATCGCCGCGGTCGCCGCGCGTCAGGCTGCGGTCGACCGGGGGGCCTCGCTCGACTCGCTGAGCGCCTACGTCGGCACGCTGGGGCATTCGTCGCTGGAGCGCGCGCTCCGGATCGCCGGCTACCCCGAGGCCGGCCTCCACCTCATCGAGAGCGACGCGCGGGGGCGGATGCGGATCGATCGCCTGGAGGAGCGAATCGCGGCCGATCGGGCCGCCGGGCGGATCCCCGCCCTGATCGCCGCCACCGCGGGCGCCACCTCGACGGGAGCGGTCGATCCCCTCCCCGAGCTGGCCCGGCTGGCCGCCCGCGAGGCGCTCTGGCTGCATGTGGACGCCGCCTACGGCGGCTTCGCGGTCCTCACCGAGGAGGGCCGCCGGGCGCTCGAGGGGCTCGGCGAGGCCGACTCGATCACCCTCGACCCCCACAAGTGGCTCTTCCAGACCTTCGAGACCGGGTGCCTCCTCGCTCGCGATCCCGCGCGTCTCGAGAACGCCTTCCGGGTCTTCCCCGACTACCTCCAGGACACCGAGCTCGGGATGGAGCATGTGAACTTCAGCAACCGGGGACTTCAGCTCACCCGTCGCTTCCGGGCGCTCAAGATCTGGATGACGCTCGAGGTGCACGGCCGCCGGGCGCTGGCCGAGGAGATCGCGAAGGGGATCGCGCG
>JAVVEY010000074.1:12973-14017 GCA_032250675.1 Longimicrobiales bacterium
GATCCTCAAGAGCGGTTTCAAGAGCCGCATGCGCGAGGCCGAGCAGGGCCAGGAGGAGGCGTTCAGGGCGCTGGCCGACGAGATCGCGAAGGGGATCGCGCGCGGCCACCACGCCGAGGCGCGGGTCCGACAGACCCGCCACCTCGAGGTCCTCACCCCCTCCTCGCTCGGGATCCTCTGCTTCCGGGCGCGCCCCCGCCCGGGGATGACGCCCGAGGAGGTCGACGAGTGGAACCGCGACATCCAGGACCGCGTCGTGCAGGAGGGCACCGCGATGATCTCCTCCACCCGCATCGACGGCGCCTTCTCGCTCCGCATCTGCCCGATGAACTGGCGCACCACCGAGGCCGATGTGGACGCCGTCATCGACCGGGTCGAGGCGCTGGCCTTCGAGACCACCCCGCGCGGGTGAGGCTCGCGATCAACCGGTCGGCCGCGCCATTCCATTCGTCGAAGGTGGCGAAGGGATCCTCTGTCGGCTCCTTCTCGGCCTTGCGCAGGATGGCGTGATCTCCCTCGATCTGGTACGTGACCTCGTCCCCCGGCGCCAGAGTGAGTGCCTCGCGCACGGGTTGACGTTCTCCTCCGGGTCACGCAGCAGAGCCAGCACACGGGCCAGGTTGCCGGCGAGGTCCTCGCGGGACGTTCCCGCGGGAACGCGGAGACCCGTCGTCGGTCGACTCGGCATCCAGGTGCTGCAGGAGTACTACGTCACGGTCACGAGGAAGCTCGACCCTCCCCGCTCAGCGGAGGAGGCCCGCGAGGACGTGATCGCGCTCGCCGCCTGGAATCCCGTTCCGATCGACATCGACGTGATCGAGCGCGCGTGGGCGATCGAGGACCGCTTCGGGTTCTCCTGGTGGGACTCCCTGATCGTGGCTGCGGGCGTGGTCGGGCGCTGCGGCTACATCCTCAGCGAAGACCTCCAGGATGGGCAGGAGGTCGAGGGCCTCACGATCCTCAACCCGTTCCATCACGATCCGGCTTCGGTGCTCGATCGCCGATAGCGGGGTCGCGAGGCGGTGCCGCGTCCACCCTCCCCCC
>JAVVEY010000206.1:0-2395 GCA_032250675.1 Longimicrobiales bacterium
CGCGAATCCTCGCCGATGTACATCTACTCGAATCCGATCACGCCGGGCGAGGCGATGGCCGCGCACGCCGCGGTCGACTTCGTGGACTCGCCCGAGGGACGCGCCGCTCTCGATCACCTGCGCGCTCTCACCCGGCGCTTCGAGGAGGGACTCGGACGGCTGGGGATCGAGACGATCCCCGGAGCCCACCCGGTCGTGCCGCTCATGATCCGCGACACCGCGCGCACGAAGGCGCTCGTGCGACACCTCTTCGCGCACGGTGTGCTCGTGACGGGGCTGACCTACCCCGTGGTGCCGCGCGGCGACGAGGAGATCCGTACCCAGGTCAACGCCGACCACACCGAAGCCGACATCAATCGCGTGCTGGAGATCCTCGGGGGCTTCGAGGGGTGAGGCGCGTCGCGCTCCCTTCTAGCCCTCACTCCGATCGCGGGGCTCCGCGTCGCGGGACGATCGCCGGGACGCGCGCGCGGTACGCGAGCCAGGCCTCTCCGAAGCGTTCGTTCAGTTCGCGCTCTTCGAGCGTCACCACGATCCAGATCCCGGGGACGAGCGCCGCGACCATGAGGTAGCTCGCGACGTGGTTGGCCATCATCGCCCACCCCGTGGCGCCGAGGAGGAGCGAGAGATAGCGCGGGTGGCGCACGCGTCCGTAGAGCCCCTCATCGAGGAGGCGGGCCCCGCCCCCGACCTCCCGCACCCCGAGCATCGTCGCCGCGTCGAGGTGGACGCGGGCCCGGCGGTCGAGCACCACCGACACCCCCCAGAGCACGACACCCGCGGCGAAGAGCCCCACGTGCGTGCCGAGGTCGCTCCGCTCGACCACGCCCCCACCCCACCGCCACATCGCCGCCATGATCACCAGGCAGGCGGGGAGGACGACGAGCCAGGTGGCGACCACGCCCACGCGCCGCCAGTATCCCACGAAGCCGTGGATGAGGAGCCAGTAGGCGAGGCCGGCCGGGATCGTCGCCCAGAGCATCACGGCGAGCCCGAAGCGCATCAGGTCGATGAACATCTTGCAGGGGGGCGGGTGTCCACGAAGGATGAGGGGAAGCTCCCCTCTTCCCCCCACCTCGCACAACCCACCGGAGGAGATCCCATGCACCTCGTGGCCCCACCCCGCGCGCCGCGCGCCGCCTCGGCGTCCGCCGTGCGCGCCGGCGCGGCACCGATCGCCCCCACCCGGTGCGCCGCCCTCGCGCTCCTCGCCGCCACCCTCCTCGTCCCGACCCCCGGTGCCGCGCAGTCCGGTCCCCCCTCGGGGAGCCTCGTGATCGTCGGGGGCGCGATGCAGGATCCCGAGATCGTGCGCGCCTTCCTCGACCTCGCCGGAGGCCCCGACGCGAAGATCGTCGTCGTGCCGACCGCCGGCGGCGCGGAGGACGCGGCGTACGGCCCCGAGTGCCGCTGCATCCGCCAGCTCGAGGCGAACGGCGCCACGAATCTGACGGTGCTCCACACCTACGACCCCGCGGTGGCCGAGACCGAGGCCTTCGTCGAGCCGCTCCTCGACGCCGACGGGGTGTGGTTCACCGGGGGACGCCAGTGGCGCCTCGCTGATTCCTATCTCGGCACGCGCACCGAGGCGGCCTTCCACGCCGTCCTGGAGCGCGGCGGGGTGATCGGCGGCTCCTCGGCGGGGGCGAGCATCCAGGCCGACTTCATGGTGCGGGGCGACACCAGGGGCAACCGCGCCATGATCGGCGACCACACCGAGGGGTTCGGCTTCATGACCGGCGTCGGGATCGATCAGCACCTCCTGAAGCGCAACCGGCACTTCGATCTGCTCGAAGTCATCGAGGCGCGCCCCGATCTGCTCGGGATCGGGCTGGACGAGGACACCGCGATCATCGTCGAGGGCGACGAGTTCCGCGTGATCGGCTCCGGCTACGTGGCGATCTACGACGCGCAGGCCGACCTCGACATGGGAGGCGACTTCTACTTCATGGCGCCCGGCGACCGCTTCGAGATCTCGACGCGCACCCCGATGCGGGGCGAGCGCGACCGCCCCGTGGAGCGGGTCCGGGGCGGCGGGGGCGGATGATGCGCCGTGAACCGGAGGCGCGCGTGAGGGGCCTCGCACGACGCGGGGCGGCGGGCGGACGGAGGACGCCGGGGGCACGCTTCACCCTCGTCGTCGTCCTCGCGGGCACCGTCGTCGCCGCAGGGGCGTGCGGCGCGGAGGCGCCCGCGCCGGGCGAGGCGTCCCGGGAGACGCGCGTGCGCACCGATCCCTTCCGGGTGGCAGCCGACTTCGACGGAGCCACGATGACGCTGACCCCCTGCGGGAACCCCGACGAGGATGTTCGCGTCGTGCCCGGTCCCGAGTCGCTCGATCTCGCCGCCCTGCACGAGGATCTCGACCGACTGCCCTACGTGCAGACTGCCGATC
>JAVVEY010000075.1:0-13817 GCA_032250675.1 Longimicrobiales bacterium
CCTTCGATCTCGAGCGACTCGAGCCGCTCGGGATCGCGGAGTGGCTCGCCGGACCGCCCGGGTGGGCTCCCGCGGATCGGGTCCGGGCCGCCGCGATCTTCGGGCGCTCGGCGCGTCTGCGTGCCGCGATCGATCCTTCGCGCTCGCTCGAGTGGAATCTCTGCACACTCCTTCTCGCCCCCGACGCGCCCTTCGGAAGCACCGCACTCGACCGGGTCCGGGCCGGGGTGCAGCGCCCCGAGCGCTACCTCCGCGTGGTCGAGGCGCTCGCCCGTGGACTCGTCGAGTGGGGAGAGATCGGTGCCTTCGTGGGGGATCTCTCCTCGAGCGGACAGCTCGGTCCCTACCTCTCCACCCTCGAGGACCTCGGCATCGTCTGCGTCGAGCGCTCACTCGATGCGGGCTCCCGCACGCGGCGACGCCGGTACAGGCTGACCGATCCGCACATCGGGTTCTGGTTCTCGTGCGTCCTCCCCGCCTGGTCGCGCCTGGGCGTGATCGACGCCGGTGACCTCTGGCGCGAAGAGGTCGGTCCCCGCCTCGCGCCGCATCTCGAACGCACCCTCCCCGTGATCGTCCGCGAATGGCTGATGGGTCCCGGGGGAGCCGCGGTCTTCGGCGCGCGCGCTCGCGAGGTGGGAGGGCTCTGGGGCGAGGGCTACGACCTCGACCTCGCCGGCACCCTCACCAACGGCGCGATCATCTACGGATGGACGCGTTGGGCGTCGGGCAGCTTCGACCCCTCGACCCTCGAGGCTTCGGCGGGCCAGCTCCGCAGGACCCGGTACGGCTTCGCGCGGGAGTCCCGCATCCGCCTCCTGGTGCAGCGCGACCCCCCCGAACACGCCCTCGCCCGTCTCGACGCGCGCGACCCGGAGGTGCGTGTGCTGAGTGTGAACGACCTGGTAGGGCGTTGAAGGATTCGGGCGATCCGCGACCCTTCGGTCTCTCGCCCGACTTGAAGAACGATCCCGTCGGCGTCACTATCGCCGTTCGAGGGCGCGCGCCGAGATCGCCGGTGCGCGATCTGTCCCTTCCTCGCTTTCCCCGGAGATCCCGATGGCGAATCTCGACAGCTACGCGCTCACCCTCCTCACCGAGTGGGGCTTCAAGCTCCTGGGCGCGCTCGCCACCCTCCTCATCGGCCGCTGGGTCGCGGGCGCGGTGCGAGCTGGCGTGCGCAGGGCACTCGAGCGGGGAGGCGCCGACCCGACGCTGGTGCCCTTCCTCGCCAACCTCGGCTATGTGGTCATCCTCACCGGGATCTTCATCGCCGCCGGCGGGATGATCGGGGTCAACCCCGGCTCCTTCATCGCGATCGTCGGTGCCGCCGGTCTCGCGATCGCTCTGGCGTTCCAGGGCACCCTCTCGCATCTGGCGTCCGGGATCATGATCCTCACCTTCCGCCCCTTCAGGGTGGGCGACTTCGTGGACGCCGGGGGCACCGCCGGCTCGGTGCAGGAGATCGGGGTATTCACGACCACGCTCACCACCCCCGACAACGTCAGGATCATCGTCCCGAACTCACAGATCTCGAGCGCCACGATCCGGAACTTCTCCGCCAATCACACGCGGCGCATCGATCTCGTCGTGGGCGTCGGGTATGAGGACGATCTGGATCTGGCGATGCGCACGATCCGGGAGATCGTCACCGCCGACGAACGCGTGCTCACCGATCCGGAACTGCAGGTCGCCGTGAGTGAGATGGCCGATTCCTCGGTGAACTTCGTCGTGCGGCCGTGGGTGAACACCCCCGACTACTGGCCCACGCGCTTCGCTCTCGTGAAGGCGCTCAAGGAGGGGCTCGAAGCGGCCGGCTGCTCGATCCCGTATCCCCAGCGGGACGTGCACCTCTCCCGGACGGAGGCGGAATGAGGAGCGCGGAGAGAAGGTGAATGGCGACGCCGGAGCCCGGAACTCCGCGTCGCTGCGTGGCCCGTCGATCGAGTGCTTGGACCCCGCAACCCGGGTCGTGTAGGATGAGGAGTCCGCATCCCGTCCGACCCTCCCTCGCCCCCCGCACGTGAGCTTCGTCCACCTCCACACCCACTCCGAGTTCTCGCTGCTCGACGGCGCCAACCGGCTCCGTGACCTCGTACACCGGGCGAAGCACTACGAGATGCCGGCGCTCGCGCTTACCGACCACGGCTGTCTCTTCGGAGCGTGGCAGTTCCAGAAGCAGGCGCGCGCCGACGGCCTCAAACCGATCGTGGGGATGGAGGCGTACGTGGCCCCCGGCGACCGCCGCGACCGCACGCGGGACGAGGGCGGCGGGAAGAACTACTATCACCTCGTGCTCCTCGCGAGAGACCGGGTCGGCTACCAGAACCTCGTCAAGCTCTCGTCGATCGGCTACACCGAGGGGTTCTACTACAAGCCGCGCATCGATCGCGAGATCCTCCGCGAGTATTCGGAGGGGCTGATCGTGAGTTCGGCGTGCCTGGCGGGCGAGGTGGCGCGCACACTGATGGCGGACGACTGGGATGCCGCCCGGGAAGCCGCCTCGTGGTACGCGGAGAACTTCCGGGACCGATACTATCTCGAGGTGCAGGGCCACGATTCCGAGGGCCAGCGCGAGCTGAACGAGAAGATCTTCCGGCTCGGCACAGAGCTCGACCTCCCGGTGATCGCCACGAATGACGCGCACTTCCTGAAGGAGGACGACCACGAGGCGCACGACGTCCTCCTCTGCATCGGGCTCGGCAAGGACTTCGATGACCCCAACCGGATGCGCTACGACGAGGGGCTCTACTTCAAGAGCGCCGAGGAGATGGCGGAACGCTTCCCCGACCGCTCCGATGTTTTCGAGAACACGCTGAAGATCGCGGACGAGGTGGATCTCGACTTCGAGACGAGCTACCACCTCCCCGCCTTCCCCCTCCCGGAGGGACACGAGGACGAGAATGAGTACCTCGAACATCTGGCATGGGAGGGCGCGCGGGAGCGCTACGGCGATCCGCTCGACGATGAACAGAAGGACCGCCTCGAGTACGAGCTCGGGGTCATCCGGGGGACCGGGTACGCCGGCTACTTCCTCATCGTGCAGGACTTCATCCGCTGGGCGCGCGCGGAGGGGATCCCCGTGGGTCCGGGCCGGGGGTCCGCCGCCGGATCGATGGTCGCCTACGCGCTTGGGATCACGAATATCGATCCCCTCGCCTTCGACCTCCTCTTCGAGCGCTTCCTGAACCCCGAGCGCGTCTCGATGCCCGACGTCGATATCGACTTCTGCTTCGAGCGACGCGGCGAGGTGATCGAGTACACCCGGGAGAAGTACGGGAAGGATGCAGTCGGGCAGATCATCACCTTCGGAACGATGAAGGCCCGCGCGGTGATCCGCGACGTGGGCCGCACCCTCGGCTTCGAGCCGGCCGAGACCGACCGGATCGCCAAGCTCATCCCGAATGCGCCGGGGCAGTCCTTCACGGTGGAGGAGGCGGTCCGGAAGCTGAAGGAAGTCCGCGAGCTCTACCGGAAGGACGAGCGGCACACGCGGCTCTTCGACTATTCGATGACACTCGAGGGGTTGAGCCGTCACGCCTCGGTCCACGCCGCCGGGGTGGTGATCGCACCCGGTCCGATCGACGACTACGTCCCCGTCTGCGTGCAGACCGGCAAGCAGTCGACCGACGACGACGCGATGGCGGTCACGCAATACGACATGAACAGCCTCGAAGAGGCCGGCATGCTCAAGATGGATTTCCTGGGGCTGAAGACCCTCACGGTGATCCACGACGCGGTGGAGGCGGTCCGGGCGCGCGTCGGCGCACTCCGGGATCCGGAGACGGGCATCGAGTTCGCGAGCATCGACGAGGTCCCGCTCGACGATCCGGCCGTCTACCGGATGCTCGCGCGGGGCGGGACGAGTGGCGTCTTCCAGTTCGAGTCGTCGCTCGCGAGCGAGAAGTTGAGGGCGATGCGCTGTGACCGCTTCGAGGACCTCGTGGCGACCAACGCCCTCATCCGTCCCGGGCCGCTCGACTCGGGGATGACCGACGTCTACATCCGCAGGAAGCTCGGTCAGGAGGAGGTGACCTGGCCGCACCCTGATCTCAAGGCGACGCTCGAGCCGACGTACGGGATCATCGTCTACCAGGAACAGGTGATGCGGATCGCCAATGTGCTCGCCGACTTCTCACTCGGTGAAGCCGACGTCCTCCGCAAGGCGGTCGGCAAGAAGAAGGCCGATCTCATCGCCGAACAGCTCGGCAAGTTCGTGGAGGCGGCGACGGCGCGCGGGGTCGACGCGGGGGTGGCGCGCGATCTCGCCGAGCAGATCGAGACCTTCGGTCGCTACGGCTTCAACAAGTCGCACTCGGCGGCCTACTCGCTCATCTCGTACCACACCGCCTGGCTCAAGGCGCACTATCCCGCCGAATTCATGGCGGGTCTCCTCTCGTCGGTCCTCGACAAGACCGACGATGTCGTGAAGTACATCGCCGAGTGCCGCGAGCTGCAGCGCCACATCCCGGGGCTCGAGGAGGGGATCGAGGTCCTCCCGCCCGATGTGAACGAGTCGGGGTGGAAGTTCACGGCGATCGACGGGACGCAGGTGCGCTTCGGGCTCGGAGCGGTGCGCGGGGTGGGCGCGGGCGCGGTGCGCTCGATCCTCGCGGCGAGAGAGTCGGGCCCCTTCACCTCTCTCTTCGACTTCCTCACGCGCATCGATCTGCGCGCCCTGAACAAGCGGGCGTGCGAGGCACTGGTATGCGCGGGCGCGCTCGACGTCTTCGGATCACGCGCGCAGCTTCTCGCTGGGCTCGACACCGCCTACGCGGAGGTGAGCGCACGACAGGCGGAGGAGGAGGCGGGCCAGGCGAACCTCTTCGGGGGTGGAACCCCGGGACTCGAACGTCAGGACCCCGTCCTCCCCACCCTTCCCGAGTGGGACGAGGCGGAACGGCTGAAGCGCGAGAAGGAGGCGATCGGCTTCTATATCTCGGGACACCCCCTCGACCGCTTCCGCGATGTCGTCGGTGCCTTCGACACCGTCAACACCCGGGCGCTGCACGAACACGCCGGAGAACGCGTCGAACTCGCATGCGTGGTGACGGCCGTGGCCCGCCAGATCTCGAAGCGCGACAACTCCGAGTGGGGGCGCGTCACCGTCGAGGACTTTCACGGCACCGCGTCGGTGCTCGCATTCAAGGAGGCCTGGCAGGGATCGAAGGAGGCACTCGTCGAGGACGCCGTGGTCCTGCTTCGCGGTCAGGTCAGCGACCGTGATCGGGACGCGGAGGATCCGCCGATCTTCCTCGACGAGGTGCAGCGACTCGAGGATCTCCCGGCATCCGGCGCGCTCGCGGTGCGGATCGAGTTGCCGGTCGGCGCGGAGCTCGACCCCGACGTCTTCGCGAAGGCTCGCCAGGTGCTCACCACGCACCCGGGACCCACACCGGTCGAACTCACGCTCGGAGAGGACAATGGGGCCCCGGCGCCCCGCTTCCGCTCGCGTTCGCTCACCGTCGATCCCCTCAACGGCACCCTCGCCGCTCTTCGCGAGCTCTTCGGAGCCGGTCGGGTGCGGATCGTGTCGTGCGGGCGTTTCCACGGCGCGCTCGGAGAGGCGACCGATGGAGGGAGACGGCGATGATCGCCGGAGGGTGGAGAGGGGGGACCCGCCCCTCCCTCACCCTCCGCTCGACGCGAGCGCCACGTAGCGGCCCAGGAGTCGGGTGGCGTGGGCCTCACTCGCGCTGCTGACCTCCATCTCGATCTCGACGCGGGCGCGGCCATAGCGGTCGAGCATCTGGTGGAAGCGCTTCCATACCCGGGGGGCAGGCGGGAAGGCGCAGACCCTCACCCTCTCCGCCACCGGAGCCTCGAAGCGCGCGTTGACTTCCTGGATCACGACATCCGCGTCGATCCCTGCCGCATCCACCCAGTTGCGCACGAGAAGCCATCCGGATATCAGGGCGAGGGCGATCGAACTCCCCCCGAAGAAGCTTCCATGTCCGTTTCGGTTGGGAGCGAAGGGGGCCTCGAGCCGCACCCCATTCACCCCCGCGGCCATGATCTGGATCCCGAGCGCGGAGGCGAGCGGGAAATCACGCACCAGACGGGCGTGAAGCGATTCAAGTGGCTCCAGATCGAGCCCCACACCGGCGCGTTCCTCTACCGTTGCCATCAGCAGCCTCCCCCCGGCACCCCGAAGACCCCCGGGGGAACGGCGAGGGCGTGCCGCCACGAGCGGTGGGCGCGCCGGGAGTTGAAATCAGCCACGAGGTTTCCGCCTGGTTCGATGGATAAGGGCAAGGCACCACGCCGTCGTGATCCATTGCTACGAGGCGCAATCCGTCGGATCCGGGCAGTGTTCCAGTGACGATCCCGGCCGCCGATCCGCCGGGAGAGTTCCACCGATTCGGAGGTGCACGAGCTCGACCGAGGCGCGCGCGGATTCGCGCGGGTTCAGGCGTCTGGCTTTTCGCCGGGACCGAGCTGATATCCCCGACGCCGTATCGTCCGGATCAATCGGGGTTGCCCCTTCACCTCGATCTTTCTCCGGAGATTCCCCAGATGCACATTCAGCACTCCCGTGCCGGGGTCGGAGGTGAGCCCCCAGACGAGGTGGAGGAGCTCGCCCCGGGTGAAGAGGCGTCCCGGTCTGAGCATCAGCGTTTCGAGGAACTTGAACTCGATATTGGTCAGCTCGATCGGGTGTCCCCCCCGCGTCACCTCCCGCCTGACCCGGTCCACCTCGATATCCTCGAAGCGCAGCACGGTGTTGGCCTCCATCCCGACACGCCGCTTGAGGGCGAGGAGGCGCGCCTCGAGCTCTCCGATCCTGAAGGGTTTCGCGAGATATGCATCCGCGCCCTCCCGGAGACCCTGGATGATGTCATCCTCCTCGTCCCGGGCGGTGAGCATCAGGATCGGCGTGGTCACACCCCGATCCCGCAGTCTCCGTGCGACCTCGAAGCCGTCCAGCCCCGGGAGCATGACGTCGAGGACGATGACGTCGAAGGATGTGGTCGTCGCCGTCTCGAGTCCTTCCTCGCCGCTGTATGCCGGGGTGACGATGTGGCCGCTCTGGCTCAGCCCGCGTACGATGACCCTCACCACATCCGGCTGGTCATCGACGACCAGGACACGCAGGGGTAGATCGCTCATTCGACTCGGGAAGGGTGTTGGGGACGAGCGTTCAAGGTGACGTCATCGGACGGCGGGAACCACCCCCCGGACGGAGCGCGCCGGTCACGGCCGGGCGGGCCGTCCGGTACGGGATCGCACGGCAGGTGGCGTGCCACGCCGGGGCGGGCTCATCGTCGATGCGGATCATCCCTCCTTCAGCGCCGCGGCGACCCACTCGGTCCAGACGTCGGGCGCCTCGATGTGCGGTGCATGTCCCACCCCCGTGGCGATCTCGATCCGCGCGTCGAGTCGGCGGCGCTCGATCGCCCGCGCCAACTCCACGTAGCGAAGGTCCCGATCTCCCACGAGGAGGTCCAGCGGCACCGTCGATCCTTCGAGCGCCGACCACGCGGGGGGCATCGTGCCGCTCCCGAAGCCCCGAAGCCACGCGCCGAGCGATGCGCCGTCGGCCGCCTCGCGCACCCCTCGCTGCCGGTCCCGATCGGAGGGCGAAAGCTCCGCGCGGGTCGCGAAGATCGGTTGCGCGAGCCAGTCGTCGAGGACACTCCCGAGTGGCTCTCGCTCGAACCGTGCAGCCCAGACAGCGTCGCGCGCGGCCCGACGGCTCCGCTCGGAAGGTTCCACGATGCCCGGGTTGGCGCTCTCGAGGAGGAGGTGACGAAGGGGAGCGCCGAGCGCCAGCGCCGTGAGGAGGAGTCGGGCACCCATCGAGTACCCCATCCAGCTCGCGGCCTCGATATCGGTGACGGCGCCGACGGCGGAGAGGAGTGCGTCGACCGCCGCTTCGGGGTGCGTGTCGTCGAGCGTCGCGGGCGCGCTCCCCCCGTGCCCGGGGAGATCGATGAGGATGACGTGGTATGCATTGCAGAGCGAAGCGACGCCGTCGCGGGGCCACCCCTCGAGTCCCGACGCAAACCCGTGGACGAGCACCACCGGACGCCCCACCCCGCACCGGCGGATTCGGATCGCGGGGCGTCCGGCCCGCGAGATCAGATCTTCTCTCACCAGTTGAGGCCCGTCACCCTGCCGGCTTCATCGATCTCGTAGAGCCCCAGATCCCGACCGGTGCGCGCCTTCGCGATCCAGAGGATCTGTCCGGTATGCATCGAGAAGTGCTCCACCACATGGTAGATCGCCTCGAGAACGGTCGTTTCGACCCCCTGAATCGTTCGGGGACGACCGAGAACGTCCGGATCGAGCCCCGCGAGGAGGTGATCCACCTCGGCGAGCGTCTCGTCGAGTCGCGCCCGGAGCGGAGCCCATGGGGAGGGCTCGGCCGCGAACTCCGCAGCGCGATCCCGGGTGTCGAGGGCACCGCCGACGCCGTGGATGATCCACTGGCGAAGGTTGCCCTCGAGGTGCAGGACGAGGTGCCCGATCGAATTCGATGCACGGCTCGGCCGCCACCAGAGATCCTCTTCGGAGAGATCTCTGGTGGCCCGGTCGATCCTCCCGGGGTAGCCGAACTTCAGATGATGTCGACTCGCGTCGAGAAAGCGCCGGAGGGTGTCCCTCAGCGCTTCTTCTTCGGCTGCCGACCCTGATTCGGGTGCTTGAGATGCTGCCACGTCTCACCCCGACGAAGCATGTGGATCGTGCTCGGAGCGACGTCGAGGCGCCTCGCCCATTCGGCTCCCGCCGTACGCCAGGTGTCGGCTTCCTCGTCCCAGTCGTCCAGGACCTGGATCGCTTCGTCCCTGGTGATCTGCGCGTGCGGCGAGCGGTCGCCCTGGAGCCAGACGTTGTGGCCACCCCAGCGGCCCGCCTTCTGCAGCGGACCGGGGAGGTGCTTGCCCGATGTGCCCATACAGTAGTGGCGCACCTGATCGGACGAATACTTCGGGTACTGACGGGAGATCTCCGCGTATGAGCGTCCCTCGGCGGCGAGGTTGCGCCACTTCACGACGAGAGACCCGGGAGGCTTCGGCATGGGTCAACTCCGGATGAAGAAGTTGGATTGTGGGGGAATGAGTGCATAGTACGATGCTCGCAGGCATCCCACAAGGGCGCCGACCCCCTCCCCCGCACCCTGCATGCGCGTACCGCCCTTCGTCACTCCGCCCGAAAGGCTGCGGACGCACTCGGAGACGCGTCCCCGGCGCGCCGCGAGTCGGACCGCGAGTCGGAGTGGATCTCCGGGGTGCGTCAACGCCCCCCCGCGACCTCCGCGAGGAAGTCACGCACCGAGCCCCACGCCTCCGATCCGGCGGGCGTGCGGGGCTCCACGATCTCGAAGTGGCCCGCTCCGGAAATCACACGCCAGTGGACGAGGTCATCCGCCGCGCGGGCCTGCTCGACGTAACGCTCGAGATGAGCACGGGGAATGATGGCGTCGCGCCCCCCGGATACGAGGAGGTGCGGGACCCCCAGGGGAAGGCGGGCTCCGGGATCGGCCAGGCTCAGACGCCCGGGATGATCCGCCGGATCGCCTCCGAGGAGGTCGGCGACGGCGCTCCGGGGGCATCCCCGCTCGACGCGCGTGTGGAAGTCGGCGAGACCGACGATCGGGGCGAACCCGATCACCCCACGCACTCCGAGCGGCGCCTCTCCCCGCAACCGCCCTCCCTCCCCGCTGCGCGGCAGCCCGGGGCGGGCGGCGAGCCAGAGCGCGAGGTGTCCTCCGGAGGAGTGTCCCGCGATCACGACACGGTCGAGGTCGAGGGGGAGTCGGTCGGAGAGGTGACGGAGGTGGTCGAGCGCGCGTCCCGCCGCGACGGGCGTGCCCGGCCATCCACCCCCCGGCTCGCCGACCCTCGGGAAGGCGAGCGACCAGGTGGCCCACCCCTCGTCGACGAATGCGGCGGCGAGGTGGCGCATGTAGCCGAGGTCGGCCGTGGTGCTCCAGCACCCTCCATGCACGAGTACGGCCACGGGGTGCGGCGCACTCCCCTCGGGAAGACGCAGCTCTCCGAAGGCACGCGGCCCACTCCCCCACGCCACCCGCTCGCCCCCCTCCGGTGTCGGACGCCGGCGGAATTCGTCCCAGGTGAGGGGGGAGGCGAAGGCGCGTCGATAGGCGAGAACCTTGGGTTCGATCACGATTCGGCAGTACGGCTGTTCCCGGTTCCGGCGGTAGTACTCCTCGTGCTCGGCTTCGGCGGGGAAGAAGCGTTCGAGCGGCTCCACCTCGGTGACGATCGGGTCGGACCACACGCCCGCCCCCTCGACCTCGCGGATCACCTCCGCCGCCGTCGCGGCCTGGTCGCCGTCGTGCGTGAGGATGATCGAGCGATACTGGGGGCCGCGGTCGGCACCCTGACGGTCGCGCGTGGTGGGATCGTGGATCGTGAAGAAGATGCGGAGGAGCTCCGCGTAGCCGATCATCTCGGGATCGAACACGAGCTGCACGACCTCGGCGTGTCCCGTGCGCCCCGTGACCACCGCCCGGTAGGTAGGGTCGGGAAGATCTCCGCCCGCGTAGCCATTCTGCACCCCGAGCACGCCCTCCACCTCCTGGTAGACCGCCTCGAGGCACCAGAAGCATCCGCCCCCGAGCGTGGCACGCTCGACTCTTCTATCCGGCATCGTCGTCTCCCCGGGAATGCGGGGGAGGGAGTGGGTGGCGTTCCCTCTCCCCGTCTCATCCCGCACCTTGTGTCATCGTCCGTGCATCGCGCATCCCGATCCTGCGCGATACCGATCTGCGTCTTCTTCGTGTACTTCCCGACCCCCCGCCTCTCCGAGAGTTCACCGTGCGCCTCGACCTCGACGCGATCCGAGCCCGATTCCCCGCCCTCGAACGGACCGTCGGAGACGTCCCGGTCGCGTACTTCGACAGCCCGGGCGGCACACAGGTACCAGGGGCGGTGGTCGACGCGATGGAGAGGTACCTCGTCCGGCACAACGCAAACACGCATTGGGCCTACCCCTCGAGCGCGGAGACCGACGCGATCCTCGCGCACGCGAAGGAGGCGATGGCCGCCTTCGTCGGGGGGGCGCCGGAGGAGATCGCCTTCGGCGCCAACATGACCTCGCTCGTCTACCACCTCACGCGCGCGATCGCCCCGACCCTCGGGAGCCGCGACGAGATCGTCACCACGCGCCTCGATCACCAGGCGAATGTCGCGCCGTGGCATCGCCTCGCGGAGGAGACGGGTGCAACGCTGCGCGAGGTCCCCTTCGACCCGGCCACGGGGCACCTCGATCTCGACGCCTTCGCGGCGACGATCGGCCCCGCCACGCGTTGGATCGCGGTCGGGGCGGCGTCCAACGCGCTCGGCACGATCACCGATGTGGCCGCGCTCCGTCCCCTCGCCGACGCCGTCGGCGCACGAATCGTGGTGGATGCGGTCCACTTCGCCGCGCATCACCGGATCGATGTCACCGCGCTCGGCGCCGACGTCCTCGTCTGCTCACCCTACAAGTTCTACGGGCCGCATCTCGGCGCGCTCCGGATCTCGGAGGCGACGCTGCCCGAACTGCGACCGGCGCGGCTCCCGTGCGCCGGGTCGGTCGGTGCCGAGGTCCTCGAGACGGGCACACTCAGCCACGAGGCGATCGCGGGCACGGCGGCCGCAATCGAGTTTCTGGCGGGGCTGGGGGGCGACGGCGGAAGCCTCCCGGACCGTCTCGACCGTGCCTTCTCGGCGATCGAGGCGCGGGGCGCGGAGGTCGCGCGGCGCATCGGCGAAGGGCTCGCCGCGATCGACGGGGTGACCCTCTTCGGTCCGCCCCCCGGGGGGGCGCGAACCTCCACCTTCGGCTTCACCGTGCGCGGGCGGACGAGCGAGTCGGTCACCCGGGCGCTGGCCGACGCACACGCCATCTTCACCTCGCATGGTGACTTCTACGCGACCACCGTCATCGAGGACCTCGGTCGTGCGCCCGACGGACTCGTCCGCGCCGGCGCCGCCGTCTTCACCACCGACGACGAAGTCGATCGTCTCCTCAAGGGTGTGGCGGCGCTCGTGGGTTGACGCCGATCCCTCGCCGCGGCACCGCTGGTGCGTGGAGGGCAGGAGATGCATCTTCGGGGCCGCGTCTTCTCTCCCTCCCCTCGCCTCGCAGGGATCGCATGGCCGATCGCCTCTTCTACAGCTGCGCGAAGTGCCCCGCCTACTGCTGCACCTACGCCCATATCCCCGTGACGCGACGAGACATCGAGCGCCTCGCCCGGGGACATGGGATCACCTTCGAGAAGGCCGAAGCGAAGTTCACGAAGAGGGGAGATGCGGACTCCCCTCGCGTACTGCGACACCGGAGCGATCAGATCTTCGAGACGGCGTGCCACTTCCTCGACGCCGAGACCCGCAACTGCACGATCTACGAGATGCGCCCCGCGGCGTGCCGGGAGTACCCCGGGACGCCTCGGTGCGGATACTACGACTTCCTCGCCGCCGAGCGCGGACGGCATGAAGACCCCGACCTCGTGATCACCGCGTGGATCACCGACCTGGAATGATGACGCCCGCCACACACCCCGTCGCCGTGGTCACCGGCGCCAACTCCGGTGTGGGACTCCACACCACGCGCGTCCTCACCCGCGACGGGTGGCATCTGATCATGGTCTGTCGCTCGGAGGCGCGAGGTGAGGCGGCTCGCGCCGCACTCCGGGAGGAATTCCCCGGAGCGGCGCCCGACCTCCTCGTCCACGACCTGGCCTCGCTCGATGACGTGGTCGCTCTGGCGGACACCCTCGCGGAGCGCGAGCGGATCGATGCGCTCGTCAACAACGCCGGACTCTACCACGCCCACCTCGAACACACGCCGGAGGGGTTCGAGTGGACGATGGGAATCAACCACGTCGCCCACATGCTCCTCACCCTGCGCCTGCAGCGGCACCTTCGCAGGCCGGGGGCGAGGGTGGTCAATGTCGCCTCGGAAGCGCACCGCGGAGGCCGGCTCGAGCGCGCGCCCTTCGAGGAGATCCTGCGCGGCCGGCACCCGAAATACAGCGGCGTCCAGGCCTACCAGGACTCGAAGCTGGCCAACGTCCTCTTCACGAATGAAGTGGCACGACGATGGGGTGCCGACGGGACGATCTCCCTCTCCCTCCACCCCGGGATGCTCTCGACCCGGATCTGGCAGAACACGCGCTCGATCCTCCGCGGCCTCACCTTCCTCATCCGTCCCTTCATGGAGGATCCGGAGATCGGCGGGCGCGCGACGGCGAGGTGCGTGACCGATACGACGCTCTCCGACCACAACGGCGCGTATCTCAAGAAGTTCAGAATCGTGGAGGCCGCACCCGCCGCGCGCGATGACGACCTCGCCCGAAGAGTCTGGGAGGTCACGTACGAGGCGATTCTGCCCTGGCTCGACGGGGCGAACACCGTGGCGTAGGGGGCTCGGGGGTATCCATCTGACCGGCCTGAAGTGCCGTGGAGGAAGTGCCGTGAGGGATGTGCCGGGCGGTCTTGCGGGGGGTGGGTGGCGGGAGATGGGTGGCGGGAGATGGGTGGGCGCGCGGTCAGCGGGCCGGAACGTCGCCGCCTGCTTCACCCGTGGCGTCTGCGGCGCCGGGTGCGGCGGGTCCCCTCATCTTCGAGTCTGACGTGGAATTACCCCCTCTTTTTCCACCTATCCGGCTGTTTTCTCGCCGTTCAAGTGGAATATCGCCTCAAATTCCACTTCGCGGGAACCTCGACGACCGACAAAGTGGAAAAGTGGTGGTATTTTCCACTTCCGGGCACCGCTTCCGTCCCTCGTTGGCCCGCGGACGGCGTCACATCCCTGAATCGGGACAGTGGCACGATGCGCGGGCGGCGGATCATCTGGGGCGGGCG
>JAVVEY010000076.1:0-13758 GCA_032250675.1 Longimicrobiales bacterium
CGATGGGATGCCGAGGAGGGCATCGCGCACCCCACCCCCTACCGTCCACGACTCGAAGCCCGCCTTCTCCAGCGTCTCGACCACCCAGCGAGCCGCAGCCGGCACCTCGACGCGAGGGGTCACCCGACGAGCACCGCCCCGCCATTCACATTGAGGATCTCCCCGGTGATGTGGCGCCCGAGTCGGGACGAGAGGAAGAGGATCGGCCCGGCGATATCATCGGCGGTCGCAACCCGTCCCAGGGGGATCGTCCCCTCCACGCGTGCCCGCGCCTCACCCGCGAGCGCAGGTGCGGCCATCTCGGTGTCGATCCATCCCGGGGCCACACAATTCACCGTGATCCCCTCGGGTGCGAGCTCCACGCAGAGACCCTTCACCACGCTGATCAGCGCCCCCTTCGAAGCGGCGTAGTCCGCGTGCATCGCCTCCCCACGCTGCCCCGCCGTGGATCCCACGAAGATGAGGCGTCCATCCGGGCGCATCCTCCGCGCCGCCTCGCGCGCCACGAGGAGGGCGGAATCGAGGTTCACGCGGAGCGTCCGGCGCCACTGCTCCGGATCCATCTCGGCGAGCGGGACTCCGTCCGCCGGCCAGACGCCGTGGTTGATCACCACGATGTCGACGCCTCCCGATCGAGTCTCCGCCTCCTCGAAGAGCGCGCGTACCGCGTCGGGATCGGTGAGATCACCCCGTCGACTCCACGCGCTCCCCCCGGCGGCGGTGATCGTCGACACCACCTCCTGCGCCTCCGCGTCACGGGAACGATACGCGATCCCCACGCCCGCTCCAGCCCGCGCGAGGAGTTCGGCGGTGGCGCGTCCCACCCCGCGAGATCCCCCGGTCACGAGCGCGACGCGGCCCTCCAGATCGATCAGCTTGCTGGCATCCATTTCCCCCCCAGATCCCGGTGGTGATGGCGCTCCGAGGTGAGAATCTCCTCCACGACGGCGCGCGTCTCGATGTCCTCGATCCCCTCCTCGATCCACCCGCGATAGTGTGCGATCTCCGCCGCTTCCCGCTCACGGGCCGCCGCCTCCCACACGGCCAGATCCGCGGGGATGCGCTCGATCCCGTGCAGATCCGCGGGCCGCCCGCCGAGCTCGAGGAGCCGCGCGGTGAGGCGCGAGAGATGATGCTGCTCGTCGGCGTGAAGTCCGTTGAGGCGTTCGGCGTCCTCGATCCGGCCTGCGGCCTCCGCCTCGGCGGCGAGGGCGCGGTAGAAGAGCGTCATCCGCTTCTCGCTGCGTCGCGCCGATTCGAGCCGTTCGACGAGTTCTCTGCTCGAGAAGGTCATGATGGCGATGTCCGGAAGAGGTTGCGGAGTCTTGATCTCCACCCGCGCGGGCGCTGGACCGGGCGCACCGGGAGCGGCGCCCGATCGTCGAGGATCCGTTGCGGGTTCGTCCGCACGAGCATCTTGAATTCCTCCTCGGCGCCGCGATCCTCGAACGCCCTCGCGACCTGCTCGTGATGGAGCTCGAGGTGAGGGCGTCCGTGGTGATCGCTCGCGAGGTAATCGACACTCCCTCCCGCGAGCAGCGCCCACGCACGTTCCTCGGCCCGGGCACCGTAGCGCCCCATGAGTGATCCGAGATTCACCTGGAGTGTCGCGCCGGCCGCCCGCCAGATGCCGGCGAGGGTGACAATCGGCTCACCCGTATGGTATCGCTCCGGGTGGGCGATGATCGGTCGCACCCCGGCGCCGCAGAGGCGACGGATCACCTCGGAGGTTTCGGGAGGCACCTGCATCGAGGGCCACTCCACCAGCGCGAAGGTCGTTCCGGCCATCCGGAGCGCGGGGTCGGAGAGGTCGGGATCGGGGTCGTCCAGCATGATCTCGAAGCCCCGCGCGAGGTGGACGGCGGGATACTCCCGGGCCACCGCATCGGCGAGCCCCTCGAAGGCGGCCTCGACCGCGGCGACCCTCTCCGGGCCCGCCGACAACCGGAGGAGAGAGGCGTCGAGGTGCGGCGTCGTGAGGATCGAACGGATGCCGAGCCGCGTCATCCTCCCGATCGACTCGAGCGCGTCATCGAGGGTGCGTGCGCCGTCGTCCACCCCGGGGACGAGGTGGCTGTGAATATCGACCCGCGCGTCCTCACTCATCGGGCGGGATCCGAGAGGCGCGAGGCGAGCGCCGCAAGGGCGCCGATCGGATCGTCGGCCTCGAGCGCGGCCTCCGCCGCCCAGGTCGCGAAGGCGTCGGCCGCGAGGAGGTCGAAGGCCCCGTCGCGATCGGAGGCGTGGTGCGCGCGGGCGCGGGCGAGCGCCGCACGTGCCTCTCCGAGGAGCCCCTCGACCCGGGCCTCGGGGGTGGCGGCGTCCCGCTGGGGATCGTCGAGCTTCACGCACGCCCGGAAGCCCGCGGGCACCGGCGGCGTGCGTCGGGCCACCCACTCCCCGAGTGTCACGATCCACCTCCCGTCAGGCGCCGCACCGCGGAGGGCAGACTCTCGAGCGCCGCCTTCACCCGCCCGGGATCCCCCACACCCGCCTGTGCGAGGTGCGGTCGGCCTCCCCCCCGCCCCCCGGCGATCGCCGCCACCTCACGGATGAGCGCATCGGCCCGGACCCCCGCTCCGATCGCGGCGTCACTCGCGAAGGCGAAGAAGGCGATCTTCCCCTCCGTGTCCTCGGCGGCGGCCACGGCCACACCCCCCCCATCCGCCAGGAAGCCGTCTCCCCAGGCGCGCGCGTCATCGGCGCCGCGCACGCGCAGGCGCACACTCCGCAGAGCGATCGGGGTACCCGCGACGTCGATCGACTCATCCACCAGAGACTCCTCGCCGCTGCCGCCACTCTGCCGGATCTCGTCGATCATCCGTTCGAGCCGATCGACCTCCGCGACGAGCCGGGCCGCGCGCTCCGGCACCCGATCCGCAGGAGCCTTCAGGACCGCCGCGGCCTGATCGAGGGTGGCCTGCTGCTGAGCGAACCAGCCGAAGGCGCCCCGACCCGTCTGCGCCTCCACGCGCCGCACACCCGCCGCCACGCCCGACTCCGACACGAGCCTGAAGAGCCCGATCTCGCCGGTATGGCGCACGTGGGTGCCGCCGCACAGCTCCATCGACACACCCGGAATTTCGACCACCCGGACCTCCTCCTCGTACTTCTCTCCGAAGAGCGCCATCGCGCCCCTTCCGACCGCCTCGTCATACGCCATCGTCCGCGTGACCACCGGATGATCGACCCAGATCGCCTCATTCACCCGGCGTTCCACCGTCGCACGTTCCTCGGCGGTCAGTGGCGCGGAGTGAGCGAAATCGAAGCGCAGACGGTCGGGTGCGACGAGAGAGCCACGCTGGACCACATGGTCGCCGAGCGCCTCGCGCAGCGCGGCATGCAGGAGGTGCGTGGCGGTGTGATTGCGTGCCGTATCGTGGCGCAGGCTCCGATCGACCACCGCCTCCACCTCTCCCTCTCCCGGGTCCTCGAATTCGCCCTCGACGCAGCCGAAGACGGCCGAGTACCCCGCGACCCGGCGGACATCCTCGACCTCCATCCGCCATCCCCCGGCCTCGATCCGTCCGCGGTCGGAGAGCTGCCCTCCGCTCTCCAGATAGAAGGGGTTGTCCTCGAGAATCAGCCCGAGTCGATCGCCTTCACATCGCCAGGCGAGCACATGTGACTCCCCTTGCGTCGTGTCGTACCCCGTGAAGCGCTGCGGCGTCTCCGGGACGCCGCTCCATCCCTCGAGTGTCTCGACCTCCCCGCCTCGTTCCGGGTGGGTCGCCGCGCGATCGTCACGGCTGCGCCGCCGCTGGGCCTCGAGCGCGGCCTCGAACCCCGCGGCGTCCACCGTCCACCCGCGCTCCTCCGCCATGAGTCGCGTGAGATCGAGGGGAAAGCCGAAGGTGTCGTAGAGGCGGAAGATGTCCTCCCCCGGGATCACGCCCTCGGTCCCGGCGGGTGGCCCCTCGAGAGGCGCGATCTCGTCGAAGCGCTCGAGTCCCCCCTCGATCGTGGTGAGGAAGCGTTCCTCTTCGGCGCGCGTCGTCCGCACGATGTGCTCGCGACGCTGGTCCAGCTCGGGCCACGTCTCCGACATCGTCTCGATCACCCGTTCCACGACGGAGACGAGCGCCGGCTCGCGAAGCCCGAGGAGCCAGGCGTGCCGAACCGCGCGCCTCAGGATGCGGCGCAGCACATACCCTCGGCCCGCATTGGAGGGGAAGACGCCGTCGGCGAGGAGGAAGGCGACCGCACGCGCGTGATCGGCGAGCACATGATACCCGACCGCCGCCTCGGCATCCGGATCGTAGGGCGTTCCGACGATCTCGCCGACCCTCTCGAGGAGCGGCAGGAAGAGGTCGGTGTGAAAGTTGCTCTCCACCCCCTGGAGCACCGCCGCGATCCGTTCGAGCCCGGCACCGGTGTCGATCGAGGGTGCGGGGAGTGGGTGCAGCTCGCCCGCTTCATCCCGATCGAACTGCATGAAGACCAGATTCCAGATCTCGACGATCCGACCCGTATCCGATTGCTCGATGAAGGCATCGCGGTCGAGCGAGATCGCGCGGGCCTCCGCGTCACGCCCGTCGTAGTGCAACTCCGAGCAGGGGCCGCACGGTCCGGTATCCGCCATCTGCCAGAAGTTGTCCGCGTCGCCGAGCCGGAAGACACGCTCGGCGGGAACCCCGACCGATTCGATCCAGAGCCGTTCCGCCTCGTCATCCGACTCGTGCACGGTGACGAAGAGCCGCTCGGATTCGATGCCGAGCTCATCGGTGAGGAACTCCCACGCGAAGCGTACCGCATCGTCCTTGAAGTAGTCCCCGAAGGAGAAGTTGCCCAGCATCTCGAAGAATGTGTGGTGGCGCGCGGTGCGTCCCACCTCTTCGAGATCGTTGTGCTTCCCCCCTGCACGGACACACTTCTGGGTCGTGACCGCTCGCGCGTACGGCACCGTCTCCTCGCCCAGGAAGACCTGTTTGTAGGGCACCATCCCGGCATTCGTGAAGAGGAGAGTCGGGTCGTCCACCGGCACGAGCGACGCACTCGGGCACACCTCGTGGCCGTGTCGCTCGAAGTACGAGAGGAAGCGCTGACGAATCTCGGCGGCCTTCATGAAGTCCTTCGGTCCGGATTGCGGTTCGGGAGTCCACCCCGTCGGGACGGAACCCCGAAACTAAACCGCTCTTCGACCCTCTCGGAACCCCCGCGCCGCCGCTCCCACCCCCGCTCAGGCCTCGATCGTCTCCTCCACCTCGGCAGCCGCGCCGCTCCCCTCCTCCTCACTCTCCTCTGCACCCTCGTCCCGGGCCTCCTTCACGAGTCCGAGCGCGACCTTGAGCCGGGCCTCGATCTCCTCGGCAACATCCGGGTTCTCGACGAGGAACTGCTTGGAGTTCTCCTTGCCCTGCCCCAGTCGGAGCTCACCGTAGGAGTACCACGCTCCCGCCTTCTCGACGATCTCGTGTTCCGCGCCGAGGTCGACGAGGAGCCCGAGACGGCTGACCCCCTCGTTGTAGAGGATGTCGAACTCCGCCTGTTTGAAGGGAGGCGCGACCTTGTTCTTGACGATCTTCACCCGCGTGCGATTGCCGATCACGTCCTGTCCGTCCTTGATCGCTCCGATCCGGCGGATATCCATCCGGAGCGAGGCGTAGAACTTGAGCGCCCGCCCCCCCGATGTCGTCTCGGGGCTCCCGAACATCACGCCCACCTTCTCGCGGATCTGATTCGTGAACATCACGCCGGTGAGGGATCGGTTGACCGCTCCCGTCAGCTTCCGGAGCGCCTGACTCATGAGCCGCGCCTGAAGACCGACATGCGAATCGCCCATCTCCCCCTCGATCTCCGCGCGCGGGACGAGGGCGGCGACGGAGTCGATGACGACGATGTCGATCGCGGTCGACCGGATGAGCACCTCGGCGATCTCCAACGCCTGCTCCCCGGTGTCCGGCTGGGAAACGAGGAGGTTGTCGACATCGACTCCGAGCGTTCGCGCATAGGCGATGTCGAGGGCGTGCTCGGCGTCGATGAAGGCGGCGATCCCTCCGGATCGCTGAGCGTTCGCGATCACCTGCAGACAGATCGTCGTCTTTCCGGACGACTCCGGACCGTAGATTTCGGTGATCCGTCCCCGCGGAACGCCACCGATCCCGATCGCGGCGTCGAGGTTGATCGCCCCGGTCGAGATCGCCGGGACTTCGGCGCGCGCTCCATCCACGCCCATCCGCATGATGGCGCCCTTGCCATACGATCGCTCGATCTGGGTCAGCGCGTTCTTGAGGTCCTTCTCCTTCTGGGCG
Source organism: Longimicrobiales bacterium (assembly GCA_032250675.1). Classification (GTDB taxonomy): domain Bacteria; phylum Gemmatimonadota; class Gemmatimonadetes; order Longimicrobiales; family Gaopeijiaceae; genus Gaopeijia. The sequence continues at coordinate 6,252 of JAVVEY010000076.1, forward strand.
TCGTCATTCGACATGATCCGATCTCGGTGCGGGGGATGGAGTGACCGAAGATAGCGCGACCGAACAAAAGACGAAAGTGCGTACCCACGGTCCCGGAATGGGGTGCGGTACGCCCCGCGGAGGTGGGCGATCCGCGTCTCTACACTACTTGATGCCGAGGGGCGGCGGAATGCTCGCCGGGGATGCATGTTGCGAAGAATGGGACAGTACCGTCACTTGCTGCATCCTCAAGCCCGCCCCCCCCTGATGACGTCCAACTCGAGATATGCACGAGGTCGCCTCCGCTTCGATGGAGCCGAGCGCAGCACCACCCCCGACGGGCGCGAGACGATCGTCGTCCGTCTCGAGTGGCGTGATGTGCCGCACACCGGAGCGGCGCACGGCGTACAGACCCGGGAGGGAGACATCCGGACCGCGGCGTCGGCCACGCTCTCCGCCGCGCAGTCCGTCCTCGGTGAGGGCGGCCCCACGCTCGAACTCGTCGGGGTGAAGGCCACGCGCGCCTTCGACGCCTGGGTCGTCGTGGCCTCGGCCGTCATCCGGGATGGCGACACCCACTTCAAGGTGCTGGGCGCCAAGGCGTGCGAAGATGGAGATCTCGTGCGCGCGAGTTCAATCGCCATACTCGACGCGCTCAATCGAATCCTCGAGCGATACCTCGAGTAGCGATCTCCGAGTAGCGATCGGTCACGGAGCGACCGCTCGCTCCATCGAGACGATCACTCCGACGGCCAGCCACGCAGGAGGTCCGCCACCCGGCGGATCGCGGCCGCATCGACATCGAGGTGCGTCACGGCCCGGAGACCGCGCGGCCCGAAGGGGAGGATCAGGACCCCCTCTGCTTCGAAGTCGCGCACCAGCTTCACCGGATCGGGGCCCCCGGGCTCCGAGGTCGCGATCACGACATTCGTCTCGGGCTCGACGACCCGAAGGCCCGGGATCGCACGAAACGCCTCCGCGAGCGCCTTCGCATTCGCGTGGTCTTCCACGAGCCGTGTCCGGTGGTGGTCGAGCGCGTGCAGTCCGGCCGCGGCCAGCAACCCCGACTGACGCATCGCGCCGCCGAATCGTCGGCGGATCCGCCACGCCCGCTCGAGCGTCTCCTCCGAGGCGGCGAGCATCGAGCCGACCGGGGCACCGAGGCCCTTCGAGAGGCACACCATCACGGTGTCGGCGCACCGTGTGAAGTCGGTGATCGGCCGCCCGGTCGCCGCCGCGGCATGCCAGAGGCGGGCTCCGTCGAGATGCACGGGAAGACCGCGTTCCCGCGCGACCTCCGCCATCGCATCCGATGCCTCCGGAGAGACGACGGTGCCCCCGGAAGCAAGATGCGTATTCTCCAGACAGACGAGCGAGGTGCGCGGAACGAAGCGCGAATCGGGCCGGATCGCGGCCGCGAGTTTCTCCCGCGGGATCACCCCCCGCTCTCCCCGGACGGTGCGCAGCTGGAGTCCGGAGAGCGCCGCGGCCGCGCCCTCCTCGAAGTGGAGGATGTGCGCGCCCTCCTCGATGACCACCTCCGACCCCCACACCCCCTGCGTGGCGAGCGCGGTCTGGTTCGCCATCGTGCCCGAGGGGAAGAAGAGCGAGCCCTCGGTGCCGAGGATCTCGGCGATGCGGGTCTCGAGGCGCTTCACGGTGGGATCGTCGCCGAGGAGGTCATCGCCGACCTCCGCCTCGGCGATCGCGCGCCGCATCTCCGGGCCCGGACGGGTCACGGTATCGCTCCGGAGGTCGATCACCGCACCCCGCGACGCATCGGCCGTGCCTCCCGTGTCACTCCCTGCGGACATCCCGCCTCACTCCTCTCTCTCGATCCTGCGCTCCAGAGCCCCGACGCGCCGCGCGATCGACACGATCCATCCCAGGATCAGGGCCCACCCGATCGTGTAGGCGATGAAGACGTGCCAGTAGGCTCGTCCGAGGGTCTGCTGTCCGAGATCGGGGGTCTGCGCCGCCACCCCCTCGGGCGTGGCGAAGACGAGCACGCCGAGCCCGAGGAGCGGGCCGGCGACGGAGAGGATCCGGCGGATCGAGTGGAGCGTCATGTCGCCTCCCGGATATCGAGGGCGTGCCGGGCGCGTTCGACGCGATAGCGAAGGATCATGAGTCCCGTGAAGAGGAGGGTGAAGGCGACGAGGCCGACGAGGAGGGTTTGAAGCATGTCGGCGTCGAGGGTCGGACCATCGGGCTTGAGGACGACGGGATCGGGGTGGAGCGATCGGAACCAGTACACACTCATGTGGATCAACGGAATATTGATCGCACCGATGATCCCCACCACCGCCGCGAAGCGCTTCCCGCGCTCGGGGGACTCGGTGGCGCGACGCACCATCATGTAGCCGACGTAGATGAAGCCCAGGAGGAGGGTGAGGGTGAGGCGTGGCTCCCACGTCCAGTAGGTCCCCCAGGCGATCTTCCCCCAGAGCGGTCCCGAGGTGAGGACGATCGCGGTGAAGACCATCCCGCCCTCGGCGGCCGAGAGCGCCGCCATGTCGGCACGCTCGTCACCGAGCCAGAGATAGACCGCGCTCGCGAGGGCGACGATCCCGAACGCCATGAAGGCGACCCAGGCGGCGGGCACGTGGAGGTAGAAGATCCGCTGCACGATTCCCTGCCTGAAGTCGGTGCCCACCCGGAAGAAGACGAGCCAGAGCGTCACGAGACTCATCGCCACACCCGCGAGGGCGAGTGCGACTCCGATCCATCCGGTCCGACCTTTCATCTAATCCTCCACGATCTGTCCGAAGAGTGCAGCCCCGGCTCCGAGTGCCAGCACGGCGAAGGCGGTGAGCATTCGCATCTGACCCATCACCTCGGTGATCGGCCGTCCGGCAAGAAGTCGGCCCGATGCCGACGCGCCGTAAACTACCATCGGAACGAGCAACGGAAAGAGAAGGATGGGGAGGAGGCTCTCGCCGAGCGAGGTTGACGCGGTGAGAGCCCCGAAGAGGGTGGCGAGGGCGACGAAACCCAGTGTCCCCGCCGCGAGGCAGAGGAGGAGCGCCAGGGGATGGTTTCCGTAGTCGAGATGGAAGAAGATCCCGAAGACCCCGACGGTGAGGAGGACGATCGCGTAGACGAGGAGGAAGTTGGCGATCACCTTGCCCAGGTAGATCGCGTCGCGCGGCGCGGGGGTCAGGAGGAGTCCTTCGAAGGCGCCGTCACGCGCCTCGATCGTGAAGGTCCGTCCCACCCCGATCAGCCCGGAGAGGATGAGCGTGATCCAGGTGAGCCCCGAGGCGATCTCCTGGGGACGCACGAGTGTCTGATCGATCGAATAGTTGAAGAGAACGCCGACGAGTACGACGAACCCCGCCATCGTGAAGCTGCGCGCACGGGTGCGGAACTCGATGCGCAGATCCTTGACCGCCACCGCCACCACGACGCGCATCCAGGCCGGTTCCGCGTGACGCGACTTCATCGGTGCGACTCCGCGGGGTTCTCCGCCTCGTCGACGACGCGGTGGTACTCCTCGGCGAAGCCGGCCGGATCGAGCGCTCCCGCGTCGGTATCGAGCGCGATCCGTCCGCGGACGAGGATGAGGAGGTGGTCGGCGAGAGCGAGTCCCTCCGCCAGCGCGTGCGTGACGAGCACGACGCTCCGTCGCCCGTCGCGCAGTCCCCGGAGCACCCCCTCGAGGAGCCGTGAGGCACGCGCGTCGAGCCCGGTGAAGGGTTCATCGAGGAGCACGACCTCGGGGTCGTGAAGGAGGGTGCGCGCGAGCGCCAGCCGCTGGCGCATGCCGCGAGAGAAGCCCTCCACCCGATCGTGGGCCCGGTCGGAGAGTCCCACCTTGTCGAGCGCCTCGTTGAGGTCGACCGTCTCGATCCCACGCATCCGGGCGTGGAAGGCGAGGTTCTCGCGGGCGGTCAGAGGGAGGTAGAGGTGCGTCTGGTGCGAGAGGACGCCGAGCCGCGCCCGCCACTGCGCGCTCCGCGTGTCGAGCGGCTTCCCCTCCCAGCTCATCGAGCCGGCGGTGGGGCGGAGCGACCCCGCGAGGAGTCGAAGGAGGGTGGACTTCCCGGCGCCATTCGGCCCGAGCACCGTCGTGATCCGGCCAGCGGGGAGCATCGTCTCCAGATCCCGCAACGCCAGATGTGTGCCGAATCGACGGCACAGCGCATGCACGCCGAGGCCGGCGATCGGATCCGACGAAGGATCGCTGCGCTCCGAGGCGGCCCGAGCGGGAGCCGTGGTCACGCCGAGGTCGAACCGGAGAGGTGCAGCGCCGTACCGCACGACGCACAGAACCGACTCCCCGACGGATTCATCCGCGCGCACCGGGTGCAGGCCGAGCCGTCCCGCAGACCGCGGCGAAGCGCCGCGACTTCGGCCTCGACCTCGGCCCGGGAGCTTCGACCTCCCCGCGTCGACGCTTCTTCCTCGACCGCCTTCATCGCCTCGAGCGCCTCGGCCGTGAGTTCGCGCTTCAGCGCCGCGAAGTCGGCGTCGTCGAGCTTCCCCATGTGGTAGTCATACTCGGTGTCACGAAGCGCGAGAAGCCGCACGCGGCGGACCGCTTCCACCTCGGAGACCTCGTCGTCCGACCGCTCGAGTGAGGCGGCGCGTCCACGCATGATCGGCTCGAGCACGACCCACGCGACCACCCCGATCACGATCAGTCCCGTGACCAGCAGCATCTCAGTCTCCTGTGGGAGCGGGGCTCGGCGTGCGCGCCTCGGCACCCGTCGATCGCGCCGACGGGATCCCCTGCCCTCCCGGCCACATCCCGATGAGGGCACCGATCGTCAGAACGAAGGCCGAGGCCCAGATCCAGGAGACGAGCGGCTTGACCATGAAGGTGAAGGTGGCCGTCTGCTGCGTCGGATCGTTGACGCCGGCCTGAACGAGACGCGTGTTCACATCCGCCAGCGTGACGTAGAGATCCTCCACCGGGGTGGCGCGGATCGCGACCTCCGTCGACGTACTCCCCGCGGGCCGGATGTAGCCTCGTTTCTCTGCGGACATCGGGGGGAGCGGAACGCCGTCTTTCGACGCGCTCAGGAGCGCAACCGCCTGCCACGCGAGGTTGTCCTCGACGTCGTTGAAATTCGTCGAGAGTCCTTCGTAGGTGAGGGTGTAGGTCCCCCCCAGTGGCGACTCGATCGTGGCCGACTCACCGGGTTCGAGCGTCTGGCGGATCTCCGTATACCACGGCGCGGCCGCGAAGGCGGTGAAGAGGATCACGATCGCCACGTGCACGATGTAGCCGCCCCAACGACGCCGATTGCGCATCACGAGGTGATAGAAGGCGGGGAGGAGTCCCTCGCCCTCGATCCGCGCACGCGCACGGGTGCCTTTCCAGAACTCGACGCCGATGACCCAGAGCACGAAGGCGGCGATCCCGAAGGTCATCACCGAGAGCCCCACACGCGCGCCGGCCATCCAGAGCACGGCGGCCGCGGTCAATCCCACCCCCGTCGGCACCAGGAAGTTCTTCTGGAGATTCCGCTTCGACGCGCGCCGCCACGCGATCACCGGCCCCACCCCCATCAGGAAGAGGATCGCGATCCCGAAGGGAACATTCACCCGGTTGAAGAAGGCGGGGCCCACCGAGATCTCCTGACCGAGGAAGCCCTCCGAGAGGAGAGGCAGCAGCGTTCCCCACATGACCGCGAAGGTCGTCGCGACGAGGATGAGGTTGTTGAAGAGGAAGGCCGATTCGCGCGAGATGAAGGACTCGATCTGGTTCGCGCTCTTCAGCAGGGGCAGCCGGTAGAGGATCATCACCGCCGCGACCGCGATCACCAGGCTCATGAAGCCGAGAAAGATGAAGGCGATCGTGGTGTTCTCGGCGAAGGTGTGGACCGACTCGATCAGCCCCGAACGCGTCAGGAAGGTGGCGAAGATCGTGAGGACGAAGGTGGCCACCACGAGCCCCATGTTCCACACCTTGAGCATCCCGCGTGACTCCTGGATCTGAACCGAATGCAGGAAGGCGGTGGCGGTGAGCCAGGGGAGGAGCGAGGCGTTCTCGACGGGGTCCCAGAACCAGTACCCCCCCCACCCGAGCTCTTCGTACGCCCAGCGCATCCCGAAGATGATCCCGTTGGCGAGGAAGAACCAGGAGAGGAGGATCCACTTGCGCGTGAGCAGAATCCACCTCGAATCGAGCCGTCCACTGAAGAGCGCCGCCATCGCGAAGGCGAAGGGGATCGTGAAGGCGGTGAAGCCGAGGTAGAGCGTGGGCGGGTGGATGGTCATCCAGTAGTTCTGGAGCTGCGGGTTGAGTCCCGCGCCATCCACCGGCGTGAATCCGAGGCGTTCGAAGGGGTTCACCGCAGCGAAGAGGAGCACCACGATGAAGAAGGTCTGCAGCACCATGAGCGTGCCGATGACATACGGCATGAACTCACGGTTCTTGCGGCGGTTCGACCAGACGGCCAGCACCGAGAAGAGGCAGAGGAGGAGGAGCCAGAAGAGGAGCGATCCCCGCTGGCCCGCCCAGAGTCCCGCCACCTTGTAGAAGGTGGGGAGCGTCGAACTCGAGTAGTTGGCGACGTACCAGTACTCGAAGCGATCGTTCAGGAAGGTGTCGATCACCCCGAGCGAGGCGAGCGCGATCAGGCCGAAGGTGACGTATACCGTACGCTCGGCCGACAGGACGAGGTCGCCGCGCTGCCGGCGTCCCCCGATGAAGCCGAGCGCCGTGCCCCAGACCGCGATCGGGAGGGAGATCCAGAGCGCGAGCTCTCCGAGAATGTTCATCCGGCCGGGTGTTCCCTTTCGTTCATCGCGCGCAGCTGCTCCGGATCGGCCTCGTAACGACTCCCGCACTTCGTGAGGAGCACCGTCGCGTCGAAGACGCCATCCTCATCGAATCGACCCTCGATCACCGTCTCGGTGACCATGTCGGGCGCATCGTTGAAGGTGTCGGGGAGCACACCGACGTAGCGCACCGGGAAGGTGACGGAGGGGTCGTCCGCGTCGTGCACGAGGAAGTGGTGTTCGAGTTCTCCCGCGCCCTGCTCGTACGACTCGGGAACGAGCACCGCACCGATCCTCACACCGACCTGCCGGAACGAGGGATCGGCGTCGAGGCGCTCGACGTATTCGCTCGGGGTCAGGAAGTAGGTCATCGTGTCCGACACACCGGTCCAGACCAGCCAGGTCACGACCGCGGCGACGCCGACGAGTCCGATCATGAATCGACGGTTGCTTCCCATGATACGCCCCCTCCGGGGGTCTGAATTCCAAGGCTCTCGATGCCGACACGGCTCACCCGTATCACCACACTAGCTTCCCGCGATTCAGTAGGCGCCGCAAGTCGGGAAGTTCCCGACATGGGGGTCCGGGAATCGGGGATTCATCGATCATCACCTCGATCGGGCGCCGCCCATGCGCGCGCCGCGTGGATCGCGCGCGCCCACCCCTCGCGATCCACCGAAGCGGCGAGCGCGGCGTCACCGGGCCGGAAGTGGTCGGGGGCCCCGGCGGAGGCGATGAAGGCCTCGGCATCGGGCCACACACCCCCCGTGATCCCCGCGAGCCCCGCCGCGCCCAG
>JAVVEY010000077.1:0-2928 GCA_032250675.1 Longimicrobiales bacterium
GTGTCCTCCCCCCCCGCGGGAAGCACCTCGATCCGGCCGACCATGAAGTGGTGGCCGACCCCGCAGAACTCGTTGCAGACGATGCGGAATTCACCCGCTTCTGTGGGGGTGACCTTGAGGGCGTAGTCGTAGCCCGGAACCACCTGGAAGTTGACGTTGAAGGGGTAGAGGTTGAAGCCGTGATTCACGTCGACGCTCGAGAGGTGGAGGGTGTACTCCGAGCCCTGCCGGAGTCGGAGGATCGGTCGCCACTGCCACATCATCCCGAGGAGATAGACGTCGCTCCCCGGCGGGGGCTCGACGATCGGGATCCCGGCCTCCTCCCCCACCTGGTATGCGGCGATGAACTCGTTGGTGCGCTCGCGGTAGTCGGCGGGTTCCACGCGGTGGCGGATCCCGGTCGGGTTCTGACCGCCCCGGAGGTGCCAGAGGGGCATCATCGCGAAGAGGATCATGCACCAGACGAAGGCGACGGCGATCCACACCTTCTCGGCGCGGTGCGCGGGCTTCCACCAGACTCCCTTCACCGATGCGATTCCGCTCTCGTACATCAGATTCTCCAGATCAGGGAAGGGGAGCCGGCGGGAGGGAGGTGATCTCCCAGAGCCCCCAGCCGGTAAAGAAGACGACCATGATCAGGATCCCCAGAAAGAGGAGGAAGAAGGGCCGGTCACAGAAGCGCTGGCCCCAGGGGATCTCCTCGGGCTCGGGTGGATCCGGGAAGCCGGAGGGGGAAGACGACGCGCGTGCATCGTCGTCGGCAAAGGGTTCATCTGCCATCGAAGATCTCCGATCACGGGCAAAGCGGGCGGCGCCGGAATCGGCCCCTGCCCTTGTGGTCGATACGCATCATGCGTTACGTGATTGTCATTAGCAAGTCCTGGATAATCTCACCTCCCGAGCCTCGCGTGCGTCCCGCGCTCCGACCTTCATGACTTCGACCCCCTCCGACCCCACGAGCCTGCCCCTCCGCTGGCTCGGTCGCGTCGACGCCTTCTTCGACCGCCTCTACACCTCCCGCCTCAACCCCCTCTACCAGAGCGGGCCTCTGGCGGTCGCGCTCTTCCTCGTCCTCGTCGTGACCGGGGTCTACCTCCTCCTCTTCTACCGGATCGGGGCGCCGTGGGACTCGGTGGCCCGCATCGACGGACAGCTCTGGGGGGGCCGCTGGGTGCGCTCGCTGCACCGCTTCGCCTCCGACGCGATGGTGGTGGCGGTGGCGGTGCACGCCGTGCGGATGTACCTGCGACGGCGCAGCTGGGGCGCGCGGACGCTGGCGTGGGTGTCGGGGGTCGTGCTCACGAGCATCGTCCTCGTGATCGGATGGACCGGGTTCGTGATGGTCTGGGACACACAGGGTCAGCTCCTGGCCGAGGAAGGCGCGCGGCTCCTCGGCGCGCTTCCGATCTTCTCCGAGCCGGTCGCGCGCACCTTCCTGGGCGAGCGTCCGATGCCGGGCGCCTTCTTCTTCCTGAACTACTTCCTGCACATCGCGATGCCGCTGGGGATCTGCCTCGTGCTCTACGTGCACGTCTCGCGCGTGGCGCGGCCCACGCTCCTCCCTCCGCGCGCGCTGGGGTGGGGGGTCACGGGATTCCTCTTCGCCCTCGCCCTCCTCTGGCCGGCGCCCCTCGCGCCCCCCGCCGACCCGGGTGTGCTCATCGAGCGCGCCCCGCTCGACCTCTTCTACGGCTTCTGGCTCCCGGTCACCACGACGATGCCGGCGTGGGCGGTCTGGGTCGTGGGGAGCGCGATCGTGGCCTTCGTCGCTCTGGCGCCCCTCTGGACGCGGCCCGCGGTCGCGGAACGCGCGCCGCCGAGCGTCGTCGATCATCGTTTCTGCACCGGGTGCGAGCAGTGCCATGTCGACTGCCCCTACGAGGCGATCTCGATGGTCGGGCGCGACGACGATCGGCCCACCCTCGTCGCCCGCGTCGATCCGGCGCTCTGCGTGAGCTGCGGCATCTGCGCCGGTTCGTGCGCACCGATGGGGGTAGGCCCTCCCGGACGCACCGGACGGGACCAGCTCCCACGCGTGCAGCGCCTCCTCGATGAGGTACGCCCCTCGGGAGAGGAGGTCGTGGTGATCGCGTGCGCGCACGGCGCGGGAGGGATGGCCGCCGAGCGGCACGTCGACGGCGCCCCCGTCCACCCGGTGGAGTGCGCGGGGAACCTCCACTCCTCGGCCGTCGAGTACCTCGTCCGGGGGGGCTTCGGGGGCGTGCTCGTCGTCGCCTGTCCCGGACGTGACTGCTGGAACCGGGAGGGCCCGCGCTGGACGCGCGAGCGGCTCTTCGAGGGCCGCGAAGCCGAGTTGCAGGAGCGGGTCGATCGCCGCCGCGTCCGCATGATCGAGGCCGGCCTCGGAGATCGACGCATCGTCCTCGAGGCGCTCGCCGAATTCCGCGCCTCCGTCGCGGCGTCCGGCGCGCACGGGGCGGAGGACGAGATCGAGATCGACACCGACTGCGAGTTCCCCGTGACGGCGCTCGCCGCCCCCGCGCCGGGGGACGCGTCGTGAAGGCGGACCGTCTGCTCGGGGCCGCGACCCGGGTCGTCGTCGGAGCCGCGCTCGTGGTCCTGATCGGGGGCCTCTCGCGCGTGCCCTTCGGAGGCGTGGACGAGGGCGCGGCGGCGCTGCGGCTGACGTGGCGGCTCCGCGGCGAGGAGGCGGCCCCGTGCCGCACGCCCACCGAGGCCGAGTTGGCGGATCTGCCGGTCCACATGCGCAACCCCGACGCCTGCATCGGCGATCTGCCCCCCTTCGCGCTCCGCGTCACGGTCGACGGAGAGGTGCGTGTCGAGCGGATCGTGAGGCCGTCGGGCGCGCGCGGCGACCGTCCGCTCTTCGTCTACGAAGAGCTCCCCCTCCCGCCCGGTCGCCACGCCCTGGAGGTTCGCTTCGGTGCGGTGGAGGCGGAGAGTGCG
>JAVVEY010000077.1:3028-13572 GCA_032250675.1 Longimicrobiales bacterium
CCACCCGCACCCTCGCGCTCGACACGACGATCGTGCTCGACCCGGGGCGCGTGCTCCTCGTCACGCGGGGGGAGGAGGGGGCCCTCGAGGTGCGCGCGCCGGTCCGGTAACCGCGCGCGGGCGGTCGGGTGGTCGCCGGGCGATGCGGGTGTCGGCGGTCCGGTCGGGTACGCCCGGCGTGCCCGGTCGAGCGTGCCCCGTCAGTCAGGCGTGAATCGCCCGCCCGGTGCCCGCGTCGCGCCGCGTCGCCACGAGGAGCCACGCCCCGATCACCCCGAGGAGGACGGCGCGCGCGGCGACGATCGGTCCTGCCGACCCGGGGAGCGGCGCGGCACCCGCGAGCTCCGAGATCCCGCCGGCCATCACGGGTACGGCGAACCAGTAGTAGAGCCCGCCCGCGAGCGCCGCGGTCCACCGGACGACCCCGCGCGTACCGACCCCGCTCACCCGCTGCGCGACCGCGACGAGCGCGGCGGACGCCACCGCGAAGCCGAGCACCCACGGGTGCACGAGGTACGCCGCGAGGGTCTCCGGGACGGTATAGTAGCCGAGCACGAAGCCGGGGAAGGCGGCGGCGAACGCCCCCATCGGCGTCGCGAGCACCCTCTCGCGCGCGCCTCCGACTTCCCGCTCGGGGGTCGTGAGACGCTCGAGCGTGCGCCCGGGGCCGAGGTCGTGGCACGCCTGGATGCACGCGGTGCACGTCGAGCAGTGTGCGTGCGGCGCCTCGATCCACGCGCTCTGACCGTAGAGGCGCTCCACCGGAAGCACGGGGCAGAAGGTGGCGCACCACCCCGACTTGCCGGGCATCGCGAAGGCGCCCCCCGCCGCCACCGCGAGCACGCCGAGGGTGAGCGCCGCCAGGGCGGGGCCCGACTCGTTGAAGACGACGTGACGCAGCGGGACGATCACGGCGAGGAGCCCGATCGCGATCACCGGAGCGCGTCGTTGCGCCTCCGGCGAGAGCCGGCCGTTCGACCCCATCCGTCCCACCAAGGGGAGCTGGCTCACGACCGACACCGGGCAGAGGTTTCGCCACACACCCGGCGCGAGGAGGAGGAGGAGGGGGACGACGGGGATGAGGAGATCCCAGACGATCGTCAGAGCGGGAGCGGGGGCGACGACGAGGAGGCCGACGAGCGCCACCGCGACGAGGACGGAGACCGCCTGCGCGGCGGTCCAGAGCGATCGGGTCATTCTGCTTTCTTCTCCTCCTGGAGGGATTCGGAGACGAGGTATCGCATGACGTCGGCGGCGGAGTACGAGGTGCGCCCCGAGAGGAAGGCGCCGAGGGCCACGAGATCGTCGCCCGCTGTCACGATCGGGGGCTCCGCCTTCCCCTCGCCCCGCGCCTGGCCGAGCCCGACGGTGGCCAGGAGCCCGTTGCAGACACACTTGCGCCCTTCGGTCTCCTCGCGGGCGCCCCCCTTCTTCACCCACGTCTCGACGGGTTCGGCGGGGCAGCGGAACCCGATGCGTCCGTCGGGGCGCCGGTACGCGGTGCGGAGGTATCCGAGATCGCAGATCCGCTCACGATCGGCGTGGACCTCGCCGTCGGAGAGCGTCCCCTCGACCTCGACGACCTTGAAGGGGAATCCGGTGGGGGAGGCTGCCGAATCGGTGAAGACGTGCACGTGCTCCTCGCGGACATCCTCCAGCACCGAGCGCCGGATGTCGTCGTCGATCCCCGACTCCTCGCAGAAGGCGAAGAGGGTCCCCACCTGCACCCCGGCCGCGCCCGCCGCCTGCGCCTCGCGCAGCCCCTCGGGGGATCCCGCGCCCCCCGCCACCCAGAAGGGCCGATCGAGTCCCCGGATGCGCTCGAGGTCGGCGTAGTCGCGCGGGCCGTAGAGCGGCTCGCCCGACGCCGTCCTGCTCGAGCGGTCGCGCGGGGGGGCGTTGTGGCCGCCCGCGCTCGGCGCCTCGACCACGAATCCGTCCACATGCCCACTCGCCTTCCGCCCGAGGATCGTCGCGAGCGAGTCGGTCGAGACGATCGCCAGGAAGGCCGGCCGGCGGAGTCCCTCGACGGGGTCGGCGAAGTGGGCGCGGGGATCGAAGCTCAACTCCGCGCTCTCCCCCTCGCCGTCACCCTCCACCACGAGCCGGTGGGTCGCGCGCTCGTGCGCGGCGAGGCGATCGAGCGCTCCCGGGATCTCGCGCGGGATCCCGGCCCCCATGAGGACCGCGTCGACCCCCGCCAGCATCGCGCCGTAGAGCGAGGCGAGGTTCGGGATCTGGATCTTCGTCATGAGGTTGATCCCGATCGGCCCGTCGTGCCCCTCACGCGCGAGGAAGACCTCGACGAAGTTCGCCAGCATGATCAGTCGCTCGCGCCCCATCGACACCACGCGGCGATAGAGGGGGAGGATCTCGAAGGGCTCGTCGGGTGCCTTCCCTTCGGGGCGAAAGAAGCGCTCCAGGACCTCCTCCACCACATCGGGGAGGGGGAAGTGCGCCATCGCGCGTCGCACATCCCCGCCGAAATCTCCTTCCTGGAGCCGTCGCACGAGCACCGTGTCGAGCGCGGTACCGGAGACCACGCCGAGTCCACCGGCCATCGAGACCGCGCGCGCGAGCGGCCAGCTCGACACCGCGACGCCCATCCCTCCCTGGATGACGGAAGGAAGATCGAAGACATCGAATCCATCAGAACCGCTCACCGCGTGCCTCCCGTATCTGACTGCCCACCGCACGGATGCGGGGCCACATCGTCCAGAAGTAGATCGCGAGTCCCGCGATCTGTCCGAAACCGCCCACGACCACGACCCACCCGAGCCCGGGGGCGTCACTCCAGGCCCGACCGACCTCGGCCACGAAGCGGGCGAGGGTGGCGACGAGGAGGATCGAATACGACGCCTGCACCCGTCCCGGGGAGTATCGCACGTCTCCCTTCGGCGGTCGAGGAAAGAGCCAGAGCGCAACCCCGAGGATGACGAAGATGACGAAGCCGACGAGTACCGCGTGCGCGTGCGCGGAGGCGAGATAGGGATCGGGCCAGACCCCGAGGAGCTCACGCTGCACCAGCATCCAGCCGCCGAGGAGGAGCCCGCCGAAGAGGAAGGCGATCCCTGTCTTGATGAAGCGTCGCACGAGTGTGAACACCGCTCACCCGCCCCGCGCCAGGCGGACCGCCGCCAGCACGACGATCACGCCCAGCACCCCCGTGACCCGCGCGAGCCGGACGGCGATCCGTCGCACCCGCGCGCCCTCCGGGCTCTGTGGATCGAGGCGCGTTGCCGCCGGTCCGAAGCCGAAGTCGTGCAGCGCGCTGACGCCGATCATCGCGGTGACCGCCACGAGCTTCCACGCGAGCGCCACCCCCATCGCGGAGCCCCAGAAGGCGGAGGAGGTCAGGACCTCCACGCGCAGCAGCCCCCGGAGAGCGAGGATCGCCACACCGGTGATGAGGAGCACCGCGATCAGCCCCCACCCCAGCGCGCGAAAGCGTCGGCCGATCTCGGAGAAGAGGCGCGCGCGCAGCGCGGGCGGATCGACGCCGCGCAGCGTCGGTGCCCCGACCAGGCCGAGGAAGAAGATCCCACCCAGCCAGACGATCGCTGCCAGGATGTGGATCGAAACCGCTGCAAGGTAGAAGTGGCGCATCGGCATAGATTAATTATCATGTTGTTATTATTGACAACTACGAATACTACCGCGATCATCGAATCGTGCAAGGCACTCCGGATGCGTCGAGCAGCGCCGCTCCCATCCGGATTCATACGGAATCGAGGAGATCGACGCATGTCGAACGTGCAGACGGAATCGTGGATGGACCGGACGGTCGGTGAGGTCGTCGCCGAAAACTACGGACGCGCCGCGGCCTTCACCCGGCTGGGGATCGACTTCTGCTGTGGGGGGAAGCGCACGGTGGCGCAGGCGTGCGCCAAGGCCGGGGTCCCTGCCGAGACGGCGATTGCGGAGATCGAAGCGGCCGACCGCGCGGCCCCGGCGGACTCCGACGACGAGATCCGCGCCTGGCCCGCGGCGCGCCTCTCCGCGCACATCGTCGACACGCATCACGACTACGTCCGACGGACACTCCCGGTGCTCGGCGCGTGGAGCGAGAAGGTCGCGCGCGTGCACGGCGAGCGTCACCCCGAGCTCCTCGAGGTGCGGACGATCGTGGCGACGCTCCAAATAGAGATGACGCGGCACATGCGCATGGAAGAAGACCACCTCTTCCCCCGCCTGGAGGTGCTCGACACCCGCCCCGACGAACTCGCCGGCGACCCGACCGAGCTGATCATCGCGATGGAGGACGATCACGACGAGGTCGGTGGGCTGATGCGGCGCGCCCGAGAGGTGACGGCAGGCTTCGACCCGCCGGAGGGGGCGTGCGCCACCTACCGCGCCACCTTCGCGCTCCTCGAGGAGTTCGAGACCGACCTGCACCGGCATGTGCATCTCGAGAACAACCTCCTCTTCCCCGCGGCGCGGCGTGCCCTGGCCGGGCACGAGCCGGTCGCGCGCGGATGACCACGGACGCGTGACGTGCTCCCCGCGAGCGCCGGATCCGCCCCGCCACCGCCGCCGCTCCTCCCGGGCGAGCACTTCGCGGCCGCGCTCCTCTTCCTGATCGCGGGCGCCGCCGGACTCATCTCGGCGGCGCCGGCGCTCGCGGCGGGCGCCTTCCTCTCGCCGCGCGTGGTCGCCACCACCCACCTCTTCACCCTGGGGTGGATCACCACCGCGATCATGGGGGCGCTCCATCAGTTCATGCCGGTCGCGCTCGGGCGCCCCGTGCGCTCGATCCGCGTGGCGCACGTGAGCTTCGCGCTGCATGTGACGGGGCTGCCGACCTTCGTGGCGGGCCTCGCCACGGGCTCCTCGCGCGTGCTCGTGGTGGGGGCGGTCCTCCTCGCGCTCGGGCTCTCCACCTTCATCGTGAATCTCTGGGCGACGCTGGCGGGTGCGCGGCGGCGTGACCTCACCTGGTGGACGCTCCTCGCGGCCTCCCTCTTCCTCCTGATGACGATCGGGCTCGGGCTCGTCCTCACCGGGAATCTCCGGTGGGCATTCCTCGGCGCGGACCGCATCGTGGCCCTCGGCGTCCACCTTCACCTGGCGCTCTTCGGGTGGGTCTTCCTCGTCATCGTGGGGGTCGCGCACCACCTCCTCCCGATGTTCCTCCTGAGCCACACCGAAGGCGATCGCCTCGCGCGCGCGGCGGCAGTCCTGACCGCTTCCGGCGCCGCCGCCGTCTTCGCGCTGCATCACGCCGCGCCACCCTTCTCCCGCACCCTCCCCGCCCTCCTCCTCGGCGGAGGGGTGGCGGCGTTCCTCGCGCACGCGGCGCGGCTCTACCGACACCGCCACCGGCGAGCGCTCGATCCCGGGATGCAGCTCGCCGCCGTCGCGCTCTTCGTGCTCGCGGCGGGCGGGGTGCCGGGCGCGCGTGTGGCGGCCGGCGGCGCCTCACCGCAGACCGCCACCCTCTACATCGTCCTCGTGCTCGGCAGCTTCACCCTCTTCGTCGCAGCCCACCTCTACAAGATCATCCCCTTCCTCGTCTGGCATCACCGCATCGCCCCACTCGCGGGGCACCGAAGCCCCCTTCCCCGCGTGGCGGACCTCTTCTCGGCGGGGTGGGCCCGGACGGCGGGGGGAGCGCTCGGCACGGGTGTGCTGGGGCTCGCGCTCGGCGTCCAGGTGGGGTCGACCGCGACGGTGCGCGTGAGCGCGATCCTCTTCCTCGCGGGCGCGCTGACACAGAGCGTGCAGCTCGTGCGCCTCGCCCACCGTCGCCCCACATGACCTTGGACTCCGAACTCCCGCCCGATGATCTCCCCCTCGCGGCTCCCTCGCTCGAGGCTCGCGTCCGGGCCGCGCTCCGCGAGGTGATCGACCCCGAAGCGGGACTCGACATCGTCACGATGGGACTCGTCTACCGCATCGAGGTGGATGGAGGCGATGTGACGGTGGTCCACACGCTGACGACGCGGGGATGCCCGCTCGAGGGATTCATCACGCAGGCGATCGCCGCGAGCGCCTCGCGCGTGGCCGGGGTCGAGACGGTCGATACCCACCTGGTCTGGGACCCGACGTGGCACCCCGGCCTCATCCAGACGGAGACGACATGAAGACGAACGAAGGCGACGACACCGGCCCGGCCCCCTCACACTCCCCGGAGGCACGCCCGGGATGGCTCGACACCCTCGACCCCGAGCGCGTGGTCGAGGTCGATGTGCGCGAGGAGCTGCGCGCCGGCCGCGAGCCCTTCACGCAAATCATGACGGCGCGCGCCGGGATCGCGCCGGGCGGGACGCTCTGCCTCCGCGCGATCTTCGAACCGGCCCCGCTCTACCGCGTCCTGGGGAGTCAGGGATTCCTGCACCACGCCGAGTGCCTCGCGGACGACGACTGGCGCGTCTGGTTCCACCTCCCGGGCGACCCCGTCCCACCCGAACCGAGGGTGCTCGACGTCCGCGAGATGGAACCTCCCGACCCACTCGTCCATACCCTCGAAGCGATCGAAGCCCTCCCCCCGGGAGGCACGCTCGTCCAGATCAATCGCCGCGTCCCGACCTTCCTCCTCCCGCACCTCGAGGAACGCGGCTTCGAGTGGGAGATCGAGGAAACCGAACCCGACCTCGTCCGGGTCCACATCCAACGCAAGACCGAATGAACACGCCCCGCATCGGCGAGACCCAGCGACGTATCGTGGAAGGCCTGAAACGCGCCGGGGTCGGGACGATCCCCGCACTCGCCGAGGAGCTGGAGGTCAACGTCGAGACGGTGCGCAGCCACCTGCGCTCGCTCGGGGCCGAAGGGCTCGTCGAACGCCGGGGTCGGCGACGCAGCGGCCCCGGGCGCCCCGAGATCCTCTGGGGACTCACCCCGGCGGCGGAGGCCCTCTTCCCCTCGCGCGAGGGTGACCTCCTCCGCGACCTCACCACCTGGCTCGAGGCCGAGGGGCGCGCGGATCTCCTCCAGTCGTTCTTCGACAGGCAGATCACCACGCGCCGGGGCGAACTCCTCGATCGCGTGGACGAGCTGGGCACCGACGACCGCGCGGCAGAAGTCGCGCGCATCCTGACGCGCGAGGGGTACATGGCCGAGGTCGACGAAGACGACGAGGGGCGGACGCGACTGCGTCTCTGCCACTGCCCACTCGCCAAGCTCGTCGAGGTGAGCGGCGCTCCGTGCCGCGCCGAGGAGCGCTTCATCGAGGGGGTGCTCGGTCGATCCCTCGAGCGGGTGAGCTACATCCCCGACGGCGACGCCTCGTGCTGCTATGTCCTCAGCGAGGAAGCCTCCGAGGGGTGACGCCCCTCCCGGGCGACCTCCGTCGCGGGCGCCCTCTACCGAGCGACCGGCTCCCCGATCACGCGCACCACGCCGTCGTGCTTGTTGAGGAGGAAGATCGATCCCCCCGGTCCGGGACTCATGCGCAGATCGGTGCGCGAGGCGGGCTCGCGACCCTGCCGGGCGTTCTCGGCCCGGACGAGCTCGAGGAGCGTCGTCGGACCGTCGCCCGCATCGAGGAGGAGGCGCCGAAGCGAACGCTGGCCACCCGAGGGGAGCGGATCGAGCGGAAAGTGGAAGATCTCGCCGCTCGCCAACTCGCCCCAGAGCACCCGTCCCTCGAGCGCCGGGATCGCCCCGCTCCGCTGCACGACCAACCCCGTCACCGCCACCCGCTGGGTGAAGAGAGGATCCTCCTGGTCGTACTCGGCCACCGGATACGTCACCCCCGACTCGGAGCGCGGGGCCGCCGTGGAGACCCCCTCGCGACCGACGTAGGCGAAGCTCCCTTCCCATCGATTCCACCCGAGATTTGCGCCCGCCGTCACCACACTCACCTCCTCGACGGTGTTCTGTCCGATATCGGTCACGAAGAGGGCGCCGGTCACCGCATCCCACGCGAAGCGCTGAGGATTGCGAAGCCCCCAGGCCCAGATCTCCGGAAGCGCGCCCGCGCGCCCGACGAAGGGGTTCGAGGCCGGCACGCCGTACTCGCCGACTCGCCCCGCCGATCCGATGGGGTCGATCCTCAGGAGCTTGCCGAAGGCGGACCCGAGGTCCTGCGCGAGATCCTGCGGGTCGCCACCACTCCCGCCGTCGGCGACGCCGATATGGAGGAGCCCGTAGTCGTCATCGCCCGGCTCGGCCAGGGGATTGAAGGCGATCTGCCCCCCATTGTGATTCCCGTACGGCTGCTGGAATCGCATCAACTCACGCGGCGGGCCGCCGTCGTACCGTGCCGCCGTCGCGTCGGAGGCGACGAACTCGAGGAGCACGGTGTCGTGCGAATCGCTTCCGTCACGAGGGCCGAAGTCGGGGGACGGCGCGGTATTGTCGGTGTCGGTCCAGATGTAGAAGCGGCCGTATCCCGGAGCGTTTTCGGTGGCGAAGTCGGGGTGGAAGGCGAAGCTCTGGATGCCGCGCTCCCGCCCCCCTGACTCGACACTCACCCCCCACGCGGGGTCGTCCACATCGATGTACTCGACGAGGCCGGAACCGTCCGGCGCCATCGCGTAGAGCGGTCCCGTCATCTCGAGCACGAAGATCCGGTCGGTCCCTTCCTCCACGACGAGGTGCATCGCCCGCGCCGGCTCCCCATCCGTCTCGGGGAGGCGCACGAATTCGGACACCGCGACGCTGATCGCACCCGCCTCGACCGGGATCGGCTCGGGGAAGGGATCACCGGTCGTCTGTGCTCCCACCTCGAGGGACGTGAGGAGAGTTGCGATGAGGAGGACGACCCCGACGAGGACGGAGTCGGTGGTCGGAATCACGTTCGAGGAAGTGCGCATCGGCGAAATCGGGGCGGAGTCGGAAGTGAGGGTTCTCCTCTCCATGATGTCGGAGGTGTCGCCGCGATGCCAGACGAAGCGGGGGGTGCGAGAAGGAGGTTTCTGTTGCGTTGTGCGTGCATCGGATCGCAAGATGGCGGTCCACCCCGAATCCCCTTTGCCCCGCCCGACATGCACCGAGACCTTCCCGCGCTCGCCACCCGTCTCACCCTCGGCCTCCTCGCCGTCGGCTTTCTCACCCTCGGCGCCGCGCCCGCCGCCGCCCAGGGGTACGATCCCGAAGCGCGCCTCGCCGAGATGGGGATCACCCTCCCGGAACGCAGTGTCGAGGGTCGCGTCTTCAACCAGGTAGTGCAGACGGGCAACCTCGTCTTCACCTCGGGACACGCGCCGTGCGGGGAGTGGCCGGCAGACGCCGGGGAGTTCCGCGGACGGGGCAAGGTGCCGAGCGAGGTCTCGGCGGAGATGGCGCAGCTCGCTGCGCGGCAGGTCGCGATCTGTACCCTCGCGAGTCTCAAGGCACACCTCGGCGACCTGAGCCGTGTCACCCGCGTGGTGCGCGTCTTCGGGATGGTCAACTCCGAGGGAGACTTCACGGGGCAGTCGGGCGTGATGAACGCCGCATCGCAATTCCTCCTGGATGTCTTCGGGGAAGAGCGCGGGCGGCACGTCCGCTCCGCCGTGGGGATGGCCGCGCTCCCGGTTGGACTCACCGTGGAGATCGAGATGGTCTTCGAGGTGGATGGAGGAGACGAATGACACGAAACAGACCCTTCACGCTCTCGGTGGTCGCCCTCGCGCTCGCGGGGTGTGGGGGCGCGCCCGTGGGTGAGCCGTCCACGCCGGACCCCGCGCCGGCGTCGGCATCCGCGTCGACCCCGGCCGCGACACCCGCGCCCACGACCGGTGGGTCGCGGCCCGCGAGCCTCTCTGACGGCGCGTACGCGGCGCACCAGGCGGAGCGTGGCCGGGCGGTCTTCGGCGGGGTCTGCTCGGAGTGCCACGACACGCGCGAGTTCCGTGGCGCCGACTTCCTCTTCGAGTGGGAAGGCTCGTCGGTGGGTCGACTCTATCGGGTGATCACACGCACGATGCCCGACGACGACCCCGGCTCGCTCACCGCTACGCAGTACCTCGACGTCGTCAGCTACATCCTGAGCCTCAACGGCTTTCCCGCCGGGGAGGTCGAGCTGGTGGCCGACGAGGCGTATCTCAACGCCCTCACGATCGAGTCGTGACGGAGCGCCTTCCGGGGCTCGCGGCCCTCACGGTCATCGCGGCGCTCGCGCTCGCGCCCGGCACGACGAATGCCCAGGACTCGACCGTGACGACGCTCGACAGCATCTACACCGCGGCACAGGCGGAGCGCGGCCGCGAGGTCTACATCCGTGTGTGCTCGCAGTGCCACACCCTCGACTGGTACCAAGGCGAGATCATCCGCGCCTGGGAGGGAGGCCCCCTCTACAACCTCTTCGAGGTGATCAGCACGCGAATGCCCGAGGACAACCCGGGCTCGCTCTCGCGTCGCGAATACGTTGCCGTCCTGGCGTATATTCTCTCGATCAATGGACTCCCGGCTGGCAGCACCCCGCTTTCGACCGGCCGATCGAGACTCGCGGCGATCCTCTTCAAGTTCGCGCAGCAGGAGACCCCATGATCCGAAACACGCTCTCCCCCACTCGCCGTCTGCTCGGCGGCGCGCTCCTCGTCATCGTCGCCGCCGCCTGCGCTCCCGCCGAATCCGCCTCCCCGGGCGAGGGCGCGACGCAGCACGCCGAAGCCCTC
>JAVVEY010000207.1:0-2290 GCA_032250675.1 Longimicrobiales bacterium
CCGAGAGCCGGCGGCCCGCCTGGGGTGAGGGCGAAGGGTGGCGGCTCTCGCCCGAGCCGGAGTGGGTGATCGGGATGGAGGGGGCCGGCGGCGGCGAGTCGGACCAGATTCCGCTCTCGGGAGTCCAGGATATCCATGGGTTCCCGGATGGACGGGTGGTGTTCGGCCACCGCGCCTCCTCGGAGGTGCTCGTCTACGACAGCCTGGGCCGGCTCGAGCGTCGTCTCGGCGGAGCGGGCGATGGACCCGGCGAGCTGCGGAGGGTCGGCGATCTCTTCCCCTGCGCCGGTGACACGATTCTCGTTCTCCAGAACAATTCACTCGATCTCTTCGATGTCCAGGAAGGCTTCGTGCTTCGGCGCCTGCCGGCCCCGGGAAGCCGCCGTCCGCGCGTGTGGGCGGTCGCGGGGGACTGCCGGCGCATCCTGACGGGAGGCGAGCCGCAGATCCCTCCCCTGGGCGAGAGCGGGTATTTTCGCCAGGCGCTGACGTGGGCCGACACCGCATTCGCGGTGCTCGACACCGTCGCCATCGACTCGGTTCCGGGGGCCTGGGTGGCGATGGATCCCTATGCGAGTGCCGAGGGGGCCGCTCCCTGGCCGCGGTTCCCGCCGTGGACGGGTGAGTTCTCGCTCGCGGTGCGCGACACGGTCGTGATCCGCGGCTACGAGTCGCGCCCGGAGCTGCGGTGGTATCTCCCGGATGGGCGCGTGCAGCGGATCGTGCGGTGGGATCAGGCGCCGGCGGCGGTGACCGGCAGCGACCGCCGGCTCTATGACGAAAAGCGCCGACGGTACGCTGCTCGGGTCGGCGACGTCGCCGAGGTGCGACGAACGTTTCCGGAGTGGGACGACTGGCCCGCGATGACGGAAGTCAAGCCGTTCTTCGACGCGATCCGCGTCGATGACACCGGCCATCTCTGGGTGCTCAGGAACCCGGGCACGATGCAGCACTGGGCGATGCCTCCCGTCGAGGAGACGCCGCCCCAGCGCTGGATGATCTTCGACGATCGAGGGCGATGGCTCGGCGAGGTGGAGATGCCCGAGCGCTTCGCGCTGCACGTGGTGGCGGGCGGGCGGGTGCTCGGCGTGGCGAAGGACTCGCTGGACGTCGAAACCGTCCGCGCGTACCGTGTCCTACGGTAGCTCGAGGCTGCCGGAGCCACCGCCTGCCCGGCCCGCCTCGCCCCACCCGCCTCGAATGGGAGTGTCGATGACCCCACGAAGCCTCGGCATCGCGACGGCGCTCCTCGCGCTCGCGGCGACGGGCGCCTCGGCGCAGCAGATCGTCGTGGTCGAGGTGCGCGAGGCGGCGACGGGGCGTCTTCTGCCGGAGGTTCGTATCGAGTTTCCGGGGATGCCCGTTCCGGGGATCGGCGTCGCGCTCACGGGAGACGACGGGCGCGCGACCTTCGTCGAGGCTCCGGCGGGCCGATGGACGCTCCGGGCCTCCGCCTTCGGCTACGAGGAGCGCGAACTCCCCGTCGAGATCCTCCCCGACACGACAACCTTCGTGCGCGTCGAGGTGGCAGCGGCTCCGATTTCGCTCGACTCGATCGCGGTACGCGCCGATCGTCCCCGGGGCGCGCCGCGCTACCTCCTCGTCGATGTGTACGACGCGGCGACGGGACGGCCGGTGGAAGCCGCGCGCGTCGAGTTCGTGGACAGCCCGGATCTCCGGGTCACCCTCACGGCCGCATCCGGACGCAGTGTCTTCGGAGAGGACCAGACGGAGACCGGACGGTGGACGCTCCGGGTGTCGGCGTTCGGATACCAGGACCAGGAGATGGAGGTGGAGGTCCTCCCCGATGCCACGACCGTCGTGCGCGTCGAGCTGGCCGCGGCCCCCTTCGAGCTCGAAGGGGTCTCGGCCACCGCCGGGGGCTTCGATCGCCGCCTCGCCTACCAGGGGTTCTACAAGAGGGCGTTCCTGGACCCGGGGATCTTCTACGGGCCCGAGCAGATGGACGAGATCCCCGGAGGTGTGCGCGTCACCGCCAAGCTCAAGTACCTGCGGGGTGTCTGGGTCTCGACGGATGGCAGCGTCACGGTCGGAGGGAATTGCACCCCCACCTACTACCTCAACGGGCTCAGCATGCGCGGATTCGTCAACTTGAACGATGTCGTCCGTCCGAGGGACATCATCGCCGTCGAGGTCTACGACCGGAAGGAACTCATCCCGCCCGAGTTTCGACGCACGGGGCTCGAGTGTGGTGCGATCCTGATCTGGACGCGGCAGATGTGAGCGGCGGGATCACGGAGCGATCGCCCCCTCCGGTGCGTCCGGCACA
>JAVVEY010000078.1:0-13234 GCA_032250675.1 Longimicrobiales bacterium
CACCACCGCGTTCAGATGCCGGATGGCGAAGTTGCCGAGGATGACCTCGATCGCCTCCTCGGGCGGGCCGAGGTCGGTGGAGACCCAGGCGTCGTGCGCGTTGCCGATCAGGCGGTCGAACGCCTCGTCGACCGACGCGACATGGTCGGCGCCCACCAGCGCCTCGGCCAGGTGCGGACGCCCGACCATCCCCCCCTCCCCCGCGACCGCCTCGACCGCCGCGAGATCCACCTCGATCCCCTGCGCGCGCAGGCGCTCCACCATCTCGGCCATCCGTTCGCGCCGCCGCACGCGAGCCCGTTCGCCGCGCTCGAGGAGCGCCGCATTCGTCGTGTCGACCCCGTAGCCCAGGATGTGCACTTCGCGCCCGTCGAGGGTGGTGCTCAGCTCGCACCCGGCGATCACGGTGAGCCCGACCTCGGCGCCCGTCGCCTGCGCCCCGGCCACCCCCGCCACGGTGTCGTGGTCGGTGATCGCGATGACATGAAGCCCGCCGGCTCGTGCTCCCTGCACGACCTCGGCGGGCTCCCATGCGCCGTCCGACGCGGTGGTGTGGAGGTGAAGGTCGAGTCTCACCGGGCCCGTACCTCGGGCAGGTCGGACGCGCGGATCCGCTCGTCTCGACCCCGCGACCTCACGCGAAGACGTTCCCCGCGCTCGTGTGCGCGAGGAGGTCTTCCTTCTCGATCGGCGCGACCTCGGGAAGCTCCTCGGGCATCTCGTCACCGGCGTACTCGGTGAGGATCGTCACCCGGTCATCGAGCACCTTCATGACGCCGCCGGCGATGTAATACCGGTCGCTCTCCTTCGCGATCGGGAGGCTCACCTCCAGCCAGCCGGCACCGAGAAGGGTGATCATCGGCGCGTGCTTCGGGAGGACACCCACCTGGCCGTCCCACGCGGGCACCACCACCGCGGTGGCCTCCCCATCGAAGACCGTGCGGTCGGGCGAGACGATCCGGAGCGTCAGCGAGGACATCGTCACCCCGCCTTGTCCAGCTTCTCGGCCTCGGCGATCACATCCTCGATCCCGCCCTTCATGTAGAAGGCCTGCTCGGGGAGGTGATCGAACTCACCCTTCGCCACGCGCTCGAACGACTCGATCGTGTCGTCGAGGCTGACGTACTTGCCCGAAAGCCCGGTGAAGACCTCGGCCACGAAGAAGGGCTGCGAGAGGAAACGCTCGAGGCGACGCGCCCGGCCGACGATGATCTTGTCCTCCTCGGTGAGCTCGTCCATCCCGAGGATCGCGATGATGTCCTGCAGGTCCTTGTAGCGCTGCAGGATCCGCTGCACCTCGATGGCGACGGCGTAGTGCCGCTCCCCGACGAACTGCGGGTCGAGGATCCGCGAGGTCGAGTCGAGGGGGTCGACCGCGGGGTAGATCCCCTTCTCGGAGATCGACCGCGAGAGCACGGTGGTGGCGTCGAGGTGGGTGAAGGCGGTCGCCGGAGCCGGGTCGGTGAGGTCGTCGGCCGGCACGTAGATCGCCTGCACCGAGGTGATCGATCCCTCGCGCGTCGAGGTGATGCGCTCCTGCAGCTCGCCCATCTCGGTGGCGAGGGTGGGCTGATAGCCCACCGCCGACGGCATCCGGCCGAGGAGCGCCGAGACCTCGGACCCCGCCTGCGTGAAGCGGAAGATATTGTCGATGAAGAGGAGGACGTCCTGCTTGTCGACGTCGCGGAAGTGCTCGGCGATCGTCAGCCCCGAGAGCCCGACGCGCAGACGCGCGCCCGGAGGCTCGTTCATCTGGCCGTAGACGAGCGCCGTCGACTCGAGCACGCCGGCCTCCTTGAACTCGAGCCAGAGGTCGTTTCCTTCGCGCGTGCGCTCCCCCACCCCGCAGAAGACCGAACGCCCGCCGTGCTCCATGGCGATGTTGTTGATGAGCTCCTGGATGATGACGGTCTTGCCGACTCCGGCACCCCCGAAGAGCCCCGTCTTGCCGCCCTTGACGTAGGGAGCCAGGAGGTCGACGACCTTGATCCCGGTCTCGAAGATCTCCGTCTTCGGTTCGAGCTGGTCGAACTTCGGCGGGTGACGGTGGATCGGGTCGCGCTGGACGTCCGCGGAGATCGCCCCCGCCTCGTCCACCGGCTCACCGAGCACATTCAGGATGCGGCCGAGCGCGGCCTCCCCGACGGGTACCGTGATGGCGGAGCCGGTGTCGACGGCGTCCATCCCTCGCGTGATCCCGTCGGTCGAGGACATCGACACCGCGCGCACCTGACCGCGGCCGATGTGCTGCTGCACCTCGGCGGTCACGTCGATCTCGCCCCCCGCGGCCGAGGGGCCCCGGACGCGAACCGCGTTGTAGATCTCCGGCAGATGCGCCGGGTCGAATTCGATGTCGAGTACGGGTCCGATGACCTGTACGACCTTTCCGATATTCTGTGCCATATGTCCTTGTTCTCCGAAGCGAAGCGCGAGCAGGAGGTCGGGTCAGGCGAGCCCGGCCGCCCCTCCCACGATCTCGGCGATCTCCTGCGTGATCTGGGCCTGACGTGCCCGGTTGTAGGTGCGGGTGAGGTGTTCGAGCACGTCACCCGCGTTGTCGGTCGCGTTCTTCATCGCCGTGCGGCGCTGACCCTGCTCGGCCGCGGCGTTCTCGATCAGCGCCGTGAAGACGGCGTTGCGGACGTACGCCGGGAGTATCCGTTCGAGGATGAGTCCGGCGGTGGGGGAGAGGATGAAGGTGTCGGCTTCCGGCCGTCCCTCGCCCTCCCCGGAGGCCCTCTCGGGCTCGATCGGGAGGAGCTGCGTCGTCGCCGGGGGGGTCGAGAGTGCCGACTTGAACTCCGACGCGATGAGGTACACCGCGTCGAGATCCTCCGTGACGAAGCGCTCGCGCAGCGGGCCGACGAGACGCTCGGCGTCCTCCATCGTCGGGGCGTCACCGATCGAGGTGTCCTCACTCGCGATCGGCCGCCCGCGGAAGCGGAAGTACGCGATCCCCTTCCTCCCCGCGATATGGAGCTCGGTCTCGACACCCCGCTCGTGAAGATCCGCGAGCACCCGGCGCGCTTCCTTGATCAGATTGGCGTTGAATCCGCCCGCGAGTCCGCGATTGGCGGTCATGAGGAGCACCGCGGCCCGTCGCTCCTTCTCCGGTCGCCGGAGAAGGGGGAAGTGCTCGGCGAAGGCCGGTGCATGGAGACTCTCGACGATCTCCTTCATCGCCTCGGCGTACGGCGTCGCCGCGTACACGCGATCGGTCGCGCGCTTGAGCTTGCTCGTCGCAACGAGCTCCATCGTGCGCGTGATCTGCCGCGTGTTGTCGACGGACTTGATCCGTCGCTTGACATCCCTCGCGTTCGCCACGTCTCGGCTCCTCTATCCTTCGAGGCTCAGGCGGTCGCGTCGGCGGGCGCGCGCTGCGCCACGAAGTCCGACGTGAAGGTCTCGATCTCGCGGTCGAGCGCAGCCTTGAGCTCGTCGTCCATGACCTTCTTCTCGCGCACCCCCGAGAGGATCTCGGGCGCGTGCGCCTTCAGATGCTCGATGTAGCCGCGCTCCCACTCGCGGACGTCTCCGACCTCGACCGCGTCGATGAAGCCGTTCGTCACCGCGTAGATCGCCGCGACCTGCTCCTCGACCGGAAGCGGCTGATACTGGGGCTGCTTGAGGATCTCGACGGTGCGCTCTCCGCGCGCGAGCTGACGCTGGGTGGCGGCATCGAGGTCCGATCCGAACTGCGCGAAGGCCTCGAGCTCGCGGAACTGCGCGAGGTCGAGACGGAGCGATCCGGCGACCTTCTTCATCGCCTTGATCTGCGCAGCGCCCCCCACGCGCGACACCGAGATCCCGACATTCACCGCCGGGCGCACGCCCGAGAAGAAGAGATCGGGCTCGAGGAAGATCTGCCCGTCGGTGATCGAGATCACATTGGTGGGGATGTAGGCCGACACATCCCCGCCCTGCGTCTCGATGATCGGCAGCGCGGTGAGCGAGCCTCCGCCATTCTCGTCCGAGAGCTTCGAAGCGCGCTCCAGGAGCCGCGAGTGCAGATAGAAAACATCGCCGGGGTACGCCTCACGCCCCGGAGGACGCCGCAGAATCAGCGAGAGCTGGCGATACGCCTGCGCCTGCTTCGAGAGGTCGTCGTAGACGCAGAGGGTGGCCTTGCCCTGCCACATGAAGTGCTCGGCAAGCGAGGTGGCGGTGTAGGGCGCGATGTACTGCATCGGCGCGGGGTCGGACGCATTCGAGGCGACCACGATCGTGTAGTCGAGCGCGCCGTGCTGCCGGAGCGTCTCGACGACGGCGGCCACCTTCCCGGCGCGCTGACCGATCGCGCAGTACACGCAGATGACGCCGGTGCCCTTCTGGTTGATGATCGTGTCGAGGGCGATCGCGGTCTTCCCCGTCCCGCGGTCGCCGATGATCAGCTCGCGCTGACCGCGACCGATCGGGATCATCGCGTCGATCGCCTTGATCCCCGTCTGCATCGGCTCGTTGACCGGCTGCCGCGCGACGATCCCGGGGGCGACGATATCGATCTGCCGCGCGCCCTCGACCTCGCCGATCGGTCCCTTTCCATCGAGGGGCTCACCGAGCGGATCGACCACGCGACCGAGGTAGCCCGGACCGACCGGCACCTCGAGCACGCGGCTCGTGCGCCGCACCGTGTCTCCCTCGCGCAGCGAGGTCCAGTCCCCGAGGACCACCGCCCCGATATTGTCCTCCTCGAGGTTGAGGGCGAGCGCGGTCACCGCATTGCCGGTCTCGCTCGAGGTGATCTCGAGCATCTCACTCGCCATCGCGCTCGTCAGCCCGTAGATGCGGGCGACGCCGTCCTTCACCTCGAGAACCTCGCCGACCTCCTCGGCGTGCAGCGCCTCCTCGTAGTTCTCGATCTGGTTGAGGAGGACGCCCTTGATCTCGCTGGCGCGGAGCGTGGAATCGTTAGCCATTGCCGTCTATATCCTTGCTTGGGTTACTGCGCCGACGCCGTCGCAGGCGCCGCCAGGATCTGGCGTCGCATGTCGTCGAGTCGTCGACGGAGAGAACCGTCGTAGATCGTGTCACCGCTCCGGACGATGATGCCGCCCAGGAGTTCCGGAAGGACCCGCACATGCGGGATCGCCGTCTTGCCGAGGAGCACCGAGAGGCGCCCCCCGATCTCCTCGACCGTCGCGTCGTCGAGCGGACGGGCCACCGTCACCTCGACGTGCGCGCGATTCAGGTGCTCGTCCACCAGCGCCGCGTACTGCCTCGCGATCTCGCGCAGGACGCGCTGGCGCCGCTTGTCGATCGTGAGGAGGAGGAAGTTGACCACCTGCGGGGGGAGGCTCGCCGAAAAGACGTCGCGAACCACCCGCTTCTTCTCCTCGCCGGCGACGCGCGGGGTCTCCAGAAAGAGCCGGAAGTCGGCGTGTTCGTCGAGGAGGATCGCCACCGTCTGGATCGCCTCGTCGAAGGCGTCGATCGCGTCGGCCCGGGCCGCCGCCTCGAAGAGCGCCGAGGCCCAGGTGCGCGCAACCGTCTCGTCTCTCACGCCTCTGCCCCCTCCGAGATGCGTTCGATGTAGTCGACGACGAGCGCGCGGTCGGCCGGAGCCTCGAGCTTCTCACCCAGAAGCCTGCCCGCCGCCGCGAGTGCGAGATCCACCGATTCGCGACGCAGCTCGGCGATCGCCTGATCCTTCTCTCGAGCGATCTCATGGCGTGCCGACTCGAGGATCACCTGCGCCTCGGTGCGCGCCTTCTCCTCGATCTCGGCGCGGAGCCGCTGGCCGGCGCTCTTCCCCTCGGCAACGAGTTCGTTGGCCTGTCGCCGGGCGTCGGCGAGCTGCGCCCGGTGTTCCTCCAGGAGCCGCCTCGCCTCGTCACGCGCCTCGGCGGACTCGTCGAGCGCCCCCTGGATCCGGCCCTCACGGGCATCGACCTGCTCGAGGAGCGGGCCCCACGCGTACTTCCAGAGGATCCCGAGCAGGACGAGGAAGACCACTGTGGCCCAGATCGAGAGGCCGGGGTTGATATCAAAGAACCCACCCCCCTCACCCTCTGCGGCGAGGAGTGGCATCGGCGCGACGACGAATGTCGCGACCGCGAGGGCGATCGACCCCGTTCGGTTGAATCGTGTCATGGTGCGCTTCGGTTCAGGGGGGGCATCCGGTGGGACACACGGGGTGGGCGGAAACGCCCACCCCGCCCCATCGTCCGTCCCGGAGGCCTCGGTCAGAACTTCAGGAAAACCAGCGCCAGTCCGAAGAGGGCCGCGCCCTCGACCAGCGCCGCGAGGATGATCGAGGCGGTCTGGATGTTGCCGGTCGCCTCGGGCTGACGGGCGATACCTTCCGCCGCAGACGAGCCGATCTGGCCGATACCGATCCCGGCACCAATGACGGTCAGGCCGATCCCGAGACCGGCACCGATGAGTCCGAGACCAGGCGACGCGGCTTCGGCGTCCTGAACAGCGATGAGCAGAGCGTTCAACATGAATTCGATCCTCGATTTCTCGTGGAGGGTTCGAGTCCGGCGAACCGGACGATTGGGGTCGTGCTATCCGAAGCGCCTCAGTGCGCGTGTCGGATCAATCCGATGAAGACCGCGGTCAACATCGTGAAAATGTAGGCCTGCAGGAACGCAACGAAGAGTTCCAGAATCATGAGCGTCGACGCGACCACGACCGACCCTCCGGCGACGAAGGGGCTCTGGTAGACGAAGATCAGCCCCATCACGACCAGCACAAGGGTATGTCCGCCCACCATGTTGGCGAAGAGACGAATCGCGAGCGCGAAGGGCTTGGTCAGCTTGCCCAGAAATTCCACCGGCGCGAGGAAGACGAGCATGACCGGCTTCATGAATCCGGGGAGCCCCGGGGGGATGAAGAAGATCGTGCGGGCGTAGCCTGCGGCGCCGAGCGCGCGAAATCCCGCGATCTCCGTCGCCATGAAGGCGATGATCGCGAGCACGGCGGTGACCGAGAGATTGGCCGTGGCGGTGATCCCGAAGGGGGTGAGCCCCAGGAGATTCATGAAGAGGATGAAGAAGAAGATCGTCAGGATGAAGGGGGTGTAGCCGTCGGCGCCGCGCCCGATATTGGAGCGCACCACCTGATCTCGGAAGTAGACGATGAGCGCTTCCATCGCATTGGCGAAGCCGCTCGGGGCGCGGGTTGCATCCCGATGCCGGGCCGCGCGTGCCATCGGCACGAAGATGCCGATGCAGAGGAACGCCGCGAGCAGCATGAAGACGAGGTGCCGCGTCGGGGTCAGATCGATCGTCGCACCGAAGAGCTCGAAGCTCGGCAGGTGGATCACGTCGGTCGGGAGGTGGAACCCGAACGCCTCGATCGTGCGGCCGTCGGCGATATGGTGCTCGATGAACCCCGGGAGTTCCTCGAGGGAAAGCCCACCCGACACCTCGGCGCCACCCTGCGCAGCTTCCTGTGCATGGTCCTCCGCTACCTGGAGGAGACCGATCATTCGACTCATTCCGTAGTCCTGGTTCGGGCGCCCATGCGGAGGAACAAGCCCTCCAGCAGGAGCAGCGCGAATAAATACCCTGCCAGACCCAGCATCAGCGGCGCTGCCGCAAGATCCGACTCCATTCGTGTCACGAGCAGCCCGGCCACGCCCAGCACCCCCAGCCGCGCCGCGCCCCCTCCCGCAAACGCCAGGAGGAAGGCGTTACCCTGGTCGCGCGTCCGAAGAAGCGCGCCGAAGGCGATCAGCTGAACCGGGATCGCGATCCCCGCCGCCCACACCAGCGAGCGTCGCCCGACCGGGTCGAGCGTCGCCCCCACCCCGAGCGTTGCGCCCGCGATGACGGTGCACGCGATGACGGTATAGAGGAGAAAGGCCTTCAACGTCGTGGATCCTCCCCCTTGTCGTCGTCGTCGCCGTCGCGAGGTGGGTTCCGGATCCCGCTCAGATGCGAGTAGAGGCTCCAGAATCCTGCCGCCGCGCCGACGAACATTCCCAGCAGGGCGAGCAGGGGTGACGTACCCAGCTTGCCGTCCAGCCAATGGCCACCCAGAAGGAAGAGGAGGGTCGAGGCAGCGAAGGTGATCCCGTATCCGATGAACTCCGTCGAGGCCCGGATGGCGTCGTGCGAACCGTCCTTTCCGGGTCTCGATTCGCGCTTCGACATCCATACCTCCGAATCGCTCGAATGCGACCACCGTGCGCGACCACGCCCGTTCCGGCGCAATCATCCTTCTGGCACAGCCCACGGAAAGTAATGCTTGTGAAATTTTGCACAAGCTCAGATCCGGGGCGACGCTCGTCGCGTCAAAAGCCGCATGATCGCTTGACCTTATCGTTTCGAACGGTCTAGTGTAGTGGGTCGGTGCGGTGGTGTCGAAACTTCGCACCTCTACCCTCCCTGATTCTCCTCCCGAAGGACGCTGGATGGCCACACCCGAGAACGCCGTCTCGATCGATCCCGACGAGCACCTCCTGGAGCGCGTCGCGGAAGTCGCCGACGCCCTGCGCACGCAGGTCGAGAAGCGGATCGTCGGACAGCACCACGTCGTCGAGGGGGTCCTCACCGGACTCCTGGCGAATGGACACGCCCTCCTCGTGGGGGTACCGGGGCTCGCCAAGACGCTCCTCGTCTCGACCGTCGCCGAGGCGCTCGACCTCGACTTCAGCCGGGTCCAGTTCACCCCGGATCTGATGCCCACCGATATCACGGGTACCGAGGTGATCGAGGAGGACCGGACCACCGGCAAGCGGATCTTCCGATTCGTGAAGGGACCGATCTTCGCCAATATCGTCCTGGCGGACGAGATCAACCGCACGCCCCCGAAGACACAGGCGGCGCTCCTCCAGGCGATGCAGGAGCGTGAGGTGACGGCCGCGGGCGAGACCCACCGCCTCTCACCCCCCTTCTTCGTCCTCGCCACGCAGAACCCGATCGAGCAGGAAGGGACCTACCCCCTCCCCGAGGCCCAGCTCGACCGCTTCATGCTCGAGCTCCAGATCGGGTACCCGACGCGTACCGAGGAGGAAGAGATCGCGATGACGACCACCGGCGGCGGAAGTGTGGAGATCGAACCGGTGATCTCGGCCGAGGAGCTCGTGCAACTGCAGGGGCTCGTGCGCCGCGTGCCCGTCTCGCCCTCTCTCGTCGCGCTCGCGGTGCGCCTCGCGCGTTCCACGCGCCCGGACGACGAGGACACCGCGCGCGTCACGCAGCGCTACATCTCGTGGGGCGCGGGGCCGCGCGCGAGCCAGTACCTCGTGCTCGGTGCGAAGGCGCGCGCGGCGGCACGGGGCGACGCGATGCCCACCTACGACGACGTGCGCGCGGTCGCCCCCCTCGTCCTGGCGCACCGTGTCGTCCCGAACTTCCAGGCGGAGGCCGACGGGCGCACGGCGCGTGACCTCGTGGCCGAGCTCATCGAGGAGTTCGCCTCGTGGAGCTGACCTGCGGCGCTGACGACGACGGACAACCTCCGTCCGGACGGGAGGTCCACCCGTGATCCCCCTGGCGATCGGGGTCGTCCTCCTCCTGGTCCTCCTCTCCGCCCTCCTCTCGGCTGTCGAAACCGCGGTCTACTCGGTGAGCGCCACCCGCCTCGGCACGCTCCTCGACGAGGGGTTCGCGGGTGCCGAAGCACTCGCCCGCGTGCGCACCCGCTCTCCCTCGCTCCAGACCTCCACGCACCTCCTCATCACCCTCCTCGACCTCGCCGCCGTCGGGCTCGCGGTCGGTGTGGGTGCGCACGCCAATGGGGTACGCGGCTCGATCGTCGCCTTCGCGATCACCGCGGTCGTCTTTCTCGTGCTCGGCGAGATCCTCCCCCGTGGCACCGCCGCGCGCCGGCCGGTGCGACTCGCCCTCCTCTCCGCACCCCGCCTGGAAGCGCTCGAGCGCTTCACCTCGATCGTACTCGGTCCCCTCCTCCGACTCGAAGGGGTGCTGGCGGGCAGTCCCCCCGAAGACCCCGACCGCCTCTCGGAACGCGAGGTGCGCGAGATCGCCCGCCTCGGACGCGAAGAGGGGGTGATCGGGATCGACGAGCACCTCCTCGTCGAGCGCGCCTTCCGCCTCGACGAGACGACCGCCTGGGATGTGATGACGCCGCGCGTCGACATCTTCGCCTGGAGCGATCAGCTCACCCTGGACGAGATCATCGAAGACCTCGGTCGCGTCCCCTATTCGCGCGTCCCGGTCCACGGGGAGACGATCGACGACATCACCGGCATCCTCTACGTACGCGAGGCGTATCAGACGTGGGTGGAGGGACGCCGCAGCGTCACGCTCGCTGCCCTCTCTCGCGAGCCCTTCTTCGTGCCCGGTTCGTTGTCGCTCGCCCGACTCCTGCGCGACTTCCAGGCTCGGCGGATCCATATGGGAATCGTCGCCGACGAGTTCGGTGGCACCGATGGGCTCGTCACCCTCGAGGACGTACTCGAAGAGCTCGTGGGAGAGATCCGGGACGAGACCGATCTCGACGAGGAGCCGCTCCTGCGCCTCGGACGCAACGAGCTCGTCGCGGTCGGCTCGGTGGATCTGCGCGAGATCAATCACGTCTTCAATGTGGCGCTCCCGAGCGTCGACAACCGTTCGCTCAACGGCTTCATCCTCGACGAACTCGGCGAGGTGCCGGAGCGCGGCGAGACGCTCGATCACTCGGGGGTGCGCATCGAGATCCTCGAGGCGTCCGGGACCCAGGTCGTCCGCGCCCGCCTGCGCCGCCTCGAAGGCGAGGAGCCGACCGGCGAGGGAGACGGCTGATGGCGCTCGTCTACCCCGTCGACGGGATCTGGCCGCGCATCCATCCGAGCGCCTTCGTCGCCCCCGACGCCGTGGTGATCGGCGATGTGGAGATCGGCGCCGAATCCTCGATCTGGTTCGGAGCGGTGCTGCGGGGCGACAACCCGAACCACCCGATCGTGATCGGACCCCGGACGAGCATCCAGGACCTCTGTGTGGTGCATGTCGGCGACTGGGGCCCGACCGTGGTCGGCGCGGAGTGCACCGTCGGACATGGGGCGAAGTTCGAGAGCTGCACGATCGGCGACTTCAGCGTGATCGGGATGAACGCCGTCATCCTGCAGAACGCCTCGGTCGGGGCGTCGTGCGTCGTCGCCGCGGGCGCCGTCGTGAAGGAGCGCGACCAGCTCCCCGACCGGAGCCTCGTGGCGGGCGTGCCCGCCCGGGTGAAGAAGTCACTCGAGGGCGCCTCGGCGCAGTGGGTCGAGGGGGGCGGTGCCCACTACGTCGCGCTCTCGCGTGAGTGGCTCGCGCGCGGCGTGGGGCGCGTCGCCGACCTCCCCGCCGAGATCACCTGGCCCGGCGAGGAGCGATGAGCGAGGGCGACCCCGACCGGCTCGCTCCTCGCGCGACCGGGCGATCCCGCGACGCCTCCGTGCCACCCCGGACCGACGCCACCCCCGGGCTCACCTGCGACCTCTGCGGCGGCCCCGTCCGCGAGCGGCACTGCAAGATCGTCTGCCTCAACTGTGGCTTCCAGCGCGACTGCAGCGACCCCTGATACGGGGGACACCCCCGCCCGGCGCTCCCCCTCCGGCGTACGGCGCCGCGCGCCCGGAGGTGGAGGTCTGCGAGAGAGGCATTACTCTGAAGGGTACGGAGAGCGCGAGATCGCGCGTCGATACCGATCCACCCGTCGCACACCAGGATCCGATGGCACGCCGCAAGGGACAGGTTCAGCCGCCGCAGATGAAGGGGTTCCGGCCGGGCAAGGCACCGCCGCAGCTCCGCAAGAAGATGGCGAAGCAACAGATGGGCGAGTTGAGCACCGCTCAGGAACGCATGGTCGATCTCTTCGCCGATCGTTCCCCCGAGGCGTCGCGCCGCCTGATCTCACGCTGGATCACCGGCACGCTGATCGGGGGGATCGCGCTCATCGTCCTCTCGCTCCTCGCGTGGAGCTGGACGTGGATCGCGGGCGTCCCCGTCACCCTCCTCGCGGGCGGCGTCCTCTTCAGCCACCTCCGGCTGCGCAAGCAGCGGATCCAGCTCGAGGAGATGGCTGAAGCGGTCTCGAAGATGACGAGGTAGAGGGGACGGTCGGGGGAATCCTCCGTTGGCCCGCCGGCGGCGGGATGACCGCCGCGCTCGCGCCGCTGCGACTCACGCCCCGAGGATCGACCGCCGGTACCAGGCGATGATCGCGCCGCCCCACCCGTAGGTGACCGCGGCCCCCATGGCGAGAAAGATCCCGAGAGGGATCAGCCGCTTGGTGATCGCGCTGATCACACCGAAGACGATCAGCGCCAGGACCGACCCGAGAAAGACGGTCAGGAGGACTCCCGACCACCCGAGGAAGGCTCCGACCATCGCCATCATCTTCACATCGCCACCGCCGAGCGCGCTGTCGACACCCGCCTCGGCGAGACGGTCCGGGTTGGTGGCCTTGACGAGGCTCGTGCCGCCCCGCCCCACGAGCCACATCCCCCCGTACCCGACGGCTGCACCCACCACGCCGCCCACCACGTCGATCCCCCCGGGGGCGAAGGCGAGCGCCAGCCCCAGGACGGTTCCTCCGATCGAGAACTCGTCGGGGATGATGTAGAAGCGGGCGTCGGTGATCGCGATCCCGAAGAGGATCGTGAGGAAGACCGCCCCGCGGAGCGCCTCGAACTCCACCCCGTGGACCGCCACCATCCCGGCCCAGATGAGTCCGGTGGTGAACTCGACCGAGGGGTACTGGGCCGAGACCGACGCGTCGCATCGGCGGCAGCGGCCGCGAAGGAGCAACCAGCTCACGACCGGGATGTTGTCGTACCAGGCGATCCCGGCTCCGCATGAAGGACAGCGGGACGGGGGCCGCACGACCGACTCCTCTTCGGGCCACCGCAGGGTGCAGACATTCAGGAAGGACCCCACCGCGAGCCCGATCATGCCGGCCCAGGCGATGAGGAGGATGGGAGCATTCACGATCATCCGGACGTCCGATCGGGGTGGAGAGGAGAGAGCGCGTAGAGGAGAATCGCTCCCGCGACGGCCACATTCAACGACTCGGTGCCGCCCGGCATCGGCACCCCCACCTTCGCCTCGCATCTCCTCAGCACCTCCTCCCGCACCCCACCGCCCTCATTTCCGACGACGAGGGACCACTGCGCGCCGGAGTGACCCGACGGGTCGTCTCCGGCCATCTCGGCGGCGAGGAGGGGCCGCGGAAGCGCATCGATCACCTCGCCGATCGCACGCCCTCGCACGCAGTGAATCGGGGTGCGGAAGACGAGCCCGGACGACGCACGCACCGCCCTCGTCCCCCACGGATCGGCGGTCCCGTCGAGAGCGACGAC
>JAVVEY010000208.1:0-2266 GCA_032250675.1 Longimicrobiales bacterium
CCAGATGCACGATCGGATGTCGGTCCACCGTGACGACCTCGCCGGCTCCCGCCTCCGCCGCGAAGAAGGCGAAGGTCCCCAGACCGGTGCCGATCTCGAGCACCCGATCCCCCTCCCGGACGGCCTCGCGGATGGCGTCGCGCATCCCCCGTATCCGCTCCCCCGAAGCGAGGAGGTCGGTGTAGTAGCGAACCCCGTTCCCGCCGGGGCTCACGCGAGGAGCCCCTTCTGATCGAAGTCGCGAATCGCCCCCCGGACGTCCTCCTCGACGACCGGCGCGGGGGGAGCCTCGCGTACCAGCTCGCGGATCTGCCCGACGATCTCGGCCTCGGTGAGGGTGCCGTCGAGGAGATCCCAGGTGAGCGCCGCGGTGATGTTCAGGAGGTGGAGATCCCGGGTCCGGGGGTCGTAGAGCACCCAGTCGCGCCCGACCGGGCGGAGCACGACATCGGCCCGCGCGCGAGGAGTCTTCATCGGTCGGTCGGGGAAGCGGAGGCCCAGAGTGCGAGAAGTCGGGTCCGGAGCGGGTCGACGGCGGCCCGGGCCGAGCTGAAGGTTATCGTAATGCAATCTCTCGTGAGCGACAGGGGGATCATCCAGTCGAGGATCTCGCTCGTCTCCCTGCCCTCGACCTCGATCAGCGAGGCCATCAGGGAAGGGAGCGTCCCGGGTGGGTCCATCGCCTCGACCGCCCCCGCCGGCGGCGCATCGGGCCGGTACCGGGCGATCACGATCACCCCGAGCCGGGTGGGCCCGGACCACCCCCCGGCCGCGGCGGGATCGACCCAGACCTCGCTCATCTCCGGATCGTGCTCGAGGGTTTCTTCCGGATCGATGCCGAAGTCGGCGAGCTGGACCCGCTCGACCTTGATCGGGCGCGGATGCGGGTGCACCCACCCCTCCGAATCCAGGAGCACGACGTCGTCTCCCAGGATCGGGTGACCTGCCCGCGACCAGGCCAGCGCCAGGGTGGACTTCCCCGCCCCCGATCCGCCGAGGACGAGGAGGGCGGCGTCCCCCGAGACCAGCCCCGCCGCGTGGATCGGAGCGCGGTCGTCGACCACCCCGGCCAGGATCCGCGCGTTCACCAGGAATTCGAGGCGGGCCATCAGTCGACCCCGCGAGGCACACCGGTGCCGAACCCCGGTCGAAGGCTCGTGGATGACGAGTCGATCGGTCTCCACGACGAGGTCGATCTCCGGGGGGGAGTTCCCTTCGAGTACCCTCCCCGACGGATAGAGAGCGGCGATCGAGCGAGCCCACGGCCCGGGATCGCTTGCCCCTCCGAAGGCGACGCGGACCGGTCCCGCGAACTCGACGATCACTCGAACTCCTGATTGGGAGAGAGGGGCGAGACGCCGCGTCCCGCCACCCAGGCGACCACCTCCCGCCAGTGGCGCAGCCGACGGACCAGGGTGGACGAGGCCTCCGGGTGGCGGGCGGCGAGCCACCGGCGACCCGGAAAGAGCACCCCGACCAGATCGCGGAGCGGGTCCGCCCCCATCGCCCAGCGCAGCCGCAGCCCTCCGGTCCGCCGTTCCGGTACCCCGTGGCGGAGGATGAGGACCTCGGGGGTGAGCGCGGCCGGGAGGGGGGTGCCGGTCGGTCGGAGGGGAGGCGGGAGGACACGAAGCCGCTCCGGGTCCACCCCGAAGCGCTCGACCAGGAGGTCGCTCACCCGCGCCACCCTCCGCTCGATCCCCCGGATCCGGGCCGCCCGGAGGAGGCGCTCCGGATCCGAGAGCCGGGGAAGGAGGCGCACGAGATCTGCGATCCCCGTCAGGTGGGTGGTGACCCTGAGGTGCTTCGAGAAGTGGTCGGCGATCATCACGAAGTGCTCCTCCACCCCCGGGTGACCCGCGTCGGCGAGGGCGCCCGACCAGAGGGGATCCCGATCGGGCCGCTCGCGGCTGAGGAGCTCGTCGTACCGGGTGCTCCAGTGGAGGTCCACGGTGGCGACAAGGGCGGCGGCATCCTCCGCCTCGCCGATCGCGGACGGCGCGTGGAGGGTGAAGGCGGGCAGCCGGAGGAGCCGGTCCGGATCCCAGGGGAGCCAGGGTCGAAACCCCGCGCCCTCCAGCGCGCGGACGGCCATGGTCGCGTCCTCCGGGGTGACGAGGAGGTCGGCGTCGGCGAGCGATCGCTCGCCGGGACGATAGAGGCCCTCCCGGATCAGGGCGACCCCCTTGAAGGCGAGCCACTCGATCCCCGCCGCGTCGAAGGCCGCGCGGACCCGCTCCACCGCTTCCAGGATGAGGTGCTCCCG
>JAVVEY010000209.1:0-2240 GCA_032250675.1 Longimicrobiales bacterium
AGAGAGGATGTGCACGGGAGTATGATACACCCCGTACCACACTACAGGGTCAAGGGGGGAGTCGAAGGGGGGCAGGGGTCTCGTGCGAAGAGAGTTGCGATCGGCGTGGTGCGCTCCGCGATCGGTGCGGGAACCCCCGTCATCCCGGATCGATTGGGGCGTTCAGTGAGGCGGGTTTCGGACGCTCGACACCCTTATTCGTGCTATATTTCACGCACCTTAGCCTCGCCCCCCTCCAACCGCCTTCCGACCGATGCAAGACCACACCGAGATGGCCCAGATGTCGCTCTCCGGGACCTTTACGGGACACTTCATCCCGGCCGTGCTCCTGATGATCTGGGCCGGGTGGTGGATCTGGCAGACGATCTCGACCCGCGGCGCCTACGTCTACCGCACCGGCACGATCGAGGAAGGGGCCTTCATGCCGTGGGGAAAGGCGATCCTTCCCTTCATCGGCGTGCTCGCGGAACTCGCGCCGCACGGCTTCGCGTGGAAGCCCTCGATGATGAACAACTACCAGCACGCGGTGATGTACGTCTGGTTCATCCTCGCCGGCGTCGTCGACATCCTCGCGCGCAAGGGACGCGTGTCGCGCTCCGCCACCTACATCGCCTACGCGGCGGCATCGCTCAACACCGCACTCCTCTTTGCGGGACACGGACATATGGGGGGCGTGCCCGACACCGTGCACCAGATCCTCCTGACGCTCTTCGCCCTGAGCGCGATCATCGCGATCGCCGAGATCCGCTTCCCGAACGGGGGGATCGCATGGTTGCGCATCGGCACCCTCCTCCTGACCGGGATCTGGCTCGTCTGGATCGCCTGGATCCTCTACCGCTCCGGGTACGACCTGATGGATCACAAGAACCAGATGAAGTCGTGGTTCTTCTTCTCGGCCACGGCGGTGGGTGTGTCGGTCGCAGTCCTCACGCTGCACCAGATGCTCGGAGCGCCGAAGGCCGAGGACTTCGAGGCGCCGTCGTCCGGGTGAGCGCCCCCGTCCAGCGCCGGATCCGCTAGCGCCGGATCCGCCACCCGATCTCGACCCGGACGGCGCCATCCTGGACGCCGGGTGAGTTCGGCTGGTCGTCCTGCCAGATCAGCTCGGTCCGGATCGCACCGCCGGGCACGGGGGATTCCACCCCCATCTCGATCAGATTGATCGTCTCGCGCGTGTCGGTCACCTTGTGGCGCCCGAGCGCGGGGTCGTTGAGGAGGACGTTGCGGAAGGCGAGGCGGTAGCTCCGGCCCGAGGCGCCCATGATCATCGCCTCACCGGTGTAGAGGCGGCTGTCGGAGTCGATCGAGTGCGCGAGGGTTCGCCCCTTGAAGCTCCACCCGTCGCGGTAGACGGAGTGGTTGAAGGTGGCGCCGAACTGCGGGTCGTCGATCCCGAAAACGCTCCCGCCGCGCGTGTCCGCGGCTTCAAAGCGGAGCCGCCACCCGGCGTCGAAGGCGGGGAGGCCGCCCTCGATCGTCGCGCCGGCGAGTGCGCTCACGACCTTGAGGAGGAGGGCGCCCTGGTCTTCGCCCATGAGCTCGGCGTAGACCGCCCACGAGGTCGCGGAGCCGAAGCGTCCGCTCCACCGCCCGTCGAGTGACGCGAGCTGGTTGCTCGGGTCGTCTTCCTTGTCCGAGGTGTTGTCGAGGTCGGCGACGCCCCCGAGCGCGCGCGCGAAGCGGTCGAGGTTGCACTCGCGTCCTTCACCGCAGATCTGGATCCCGCGGCTGAAGCCGAACTCGAGGCCGCGCGCGGGCGCGATCCCGACGCGCATGAGGAGGAGGAGGGGGTTCTCGACCTCGCGGTCGCCCTCGAGGCGGCCGGCCGAGAAGGAGACGCTCCACGGGCCGAGCCACCGCAGCACGGGGACGTCGATCTCGTGGGGTGTGATCCGCCGGATCCCCACCCGCGGGATGGGGCGCGCGTTGTCGGAGAGGACGAGCGCGCCATCCCACCCGGGGCCCCACCACTCGTTGCGCGTGCTCGCGTGCACCTCCCAGTTGCCGAGGCGGACCCCCGCCCAGGTGTCGTCGAAGGCGGCGTTGCGCCCGCGCTGGTCGTCGCGCCACGCGAATCCCAGGCGGAGGTCGAGGCGGTCGCCGTCCCACCACCCCACGCCAGCGCGGACATCCCCATTTTCGCGCGCGAGCGCTCCGGCGGGCCGCACCACGCGGTCCTTCGACGCGGCCGCCCCGATGAGCTCGGCGCGCCGGCCGACGGTGCCGGCGCGGCGCTGGGC
>JAVVEY010000079.1:0-12959 GCA_032250675.1 Longimicrobiales bacterium
ATAATGACAATTAAGTTATATAGAAATATGCAAATCGACGACCTCTCCGATTGAATTCAGAGCGGCGAGGGGTCACCTTGCACCCTTCGAGCCTCCCCGCCTCCCCCGGAGACCCCCCATGCCCCGCCCGACTGGATCACGCTTCGACGCCCTGGCGGCAGTCAAACCCTCACCCGCCCGCAATGGGGGGGGTGCCGCACCCGGTGCTCCGCGCCCGAAGCCGATCGAGGAGATCTTCGGTCAGAATGTCTTCAACCTCGCGGAGATGAAGGCGCGTCTGCCGAAGGCCGCCTTCACCGCGCTCGTCACGACGATCGAGGAGGGCAAGCCGCTCGACGCGGGGATCGCCGAGGCGGTGGCGATCGCGATGAGGGACTGGGCAATCGAGAAGGGGGCGACCC
Source organism: Longimicrobiales bacterium (assembly GCA_032250675.1). Lineage (GTDB taxonomy): Bacteria > Gemmatimonadota > Gemmatimonadetes > Longimicrobiales > Gaopeijiaceae > Gaopeijia. Next base: position 402 of record JAVVEY010000079.1, read on the forward strand.
ACTACACGCACTGGTTTCAGCCGCTCACCGGCGCGACTGCCGAGAAGCACGATTCCTTCCTGGCGCCGACGGGCGATGGTCGCGCGATCGCGCAGTTCAACGCCACCGAGCTCGTGCAGGGTGAGCCCGACGCGTCATCCTTCCCGTCGGGAGGGCTGCGCGCGACCTTCGAGGCGCGCGGGTACACGGCGTGGGATCCGACGTCGCCCGCCTTCGTCCTCGAGGGGCCCGGGGGGGCGTATCTGGCGATCCCGACCGCCTTCGCATCGTGGACGGGGGATGCGCTCGATCAGAAGACCCCCCTCCTCCGCTCGATTCAGGCACTCGACGAACAGGCACGCCGCGCCCTCCGGCTCTTCGGGGCGGAGGTGACGCGCGTGCAGCCGACGTGTGGCGCCGAGCAGGAGTTCTTCCTCATCGACGAGGAGTTCGCCTGGCGTCGCCCCGATCTGATCAACTGCGGACGCACCCTCTTCGGTGCGAAGCCGCCGCGTGGTCAGGAGATGGACGACCACTACTTCGGGTCGATCCCCGAGCGGGTCCTCGACTACATGAATGAGGTCGAGCGCGAACTCTACCTCCTCGGCGTGCCCCTCAAGACACGCCACAACGAGGTCGCGCCGGCGCAGTACGAGATGGCGCCGATCTTCGAGGATGCGAACACCGCGGCCGATCATCAGCAGCTCACGATGAACACGCTGCGCCGGGTGGCGCGCCGGTACGGACTCGCCTGTCTTCTCCACGAGAAGCCCTTCGCCGGCGTGAATGGGAGCGGCAAGCACCTCAACTGGTCGTTCGGGACGGAAGCGGGGAACCTCCTCGATCCGGGGGAGACGCCGCACGGGAATGTCCAGTTCCTCTTCTTCTGTGCCGCGGTGCTTCGGGCGGTCGAGCGACACCAGGATCTGCTCCGCGCCTCGATCGCCTTTGCGGGGAACGACCATCGGCTCGGCGCCAACGAGGCTCCTCCCTCGATCATTTCGGTCTTCCTGGGGGATCAGCTCACCGATGTCTACGAACAGATCGAGAGCGCCGGGCACGCCACCGAGTCGCACTCGAGCGGGATCCTCGGGCTCGGCGTCGACACCCTCCCCGACCTCCCGCGTCACGCCGGAGACCGGAACCGCACCTCACCCTTCGCCTTCACCGGCAACAAGTTCGAGTTCCGTGCGCTCGGAGCTTCGCAGAGCATCTCCTTCCCGGCGACGGTGCTCAACACGATCGTCGCGGAGTCGATCGACGAGATGACGACCGAGGTCGAGTCGGCGATGGAGAAGGGGACCGGTCGCGAGGACGCGATCCGTGAACTTCTGGCGCGTGAGGCACGCGCCTTCAAGCGCATCATCTTCAATGGGGACGGCTACTCGGAGGCGTGGGTCGAGGAGGCCGAGCGTCGGGGTCTCTTGAATCTGCGCAGCACGATGGATGCGCTTTCCAGCCTCGTCTCCGAGAAGAATGCGACCACCTTCGAGCGCTACCGCGTTCTGAACAGGCGCGAACTCGAGAGCCGACACGAGATCCTGACGGAACAGTACTTCCACACCGTCAATATCGAGGGAGAGACGGCGGCCGACATGGCGCAGACGATGATCATCCCTGCCGCCACCCGCTATCTCTCCGAACTGCTGCAGGCGGCCGAGCGCGCGGTGGAGGTGGGGGTGAAGGTGAAGGGCGTCACGAAGACGGTGGAGCGCGTCGCCTCCCTGATCGACGAATTCCGCGAGGCGGTCGATCACCTCGTGGAGGAGAATGCGGAGCTCGGGGGGGACACCGTCTACGAGAAGGCCGAGCACATGCGGGCCGATATCCTTCCGGCGCTCACCCGGGTTCGGGTCGTGGCCGATCAGCTCGAGAAGCTGGTCCCCGACGATATCTGGCCGATCCCCACCTACCGTGACATGCTCCACGTGAAGTGACCGGACTTCGCGCCCGTCACTCGGTGCGCGTCACTCGCGGATCGACTCGATGATCATCTCGAGGAGGGGATCGATCGCTCCACCGGGGATCCAGCGCGCCACCACGACGAGGTCGTGGACCGGATCGACGTAGACCATATTGGTGCCATTGCCGAGGTGTGCCCACGATTCCGCCGGCGCGGAGGGGTAGCGCTTGCGCCCCCGGGGGTTGGGGACGTTGAGGAAGTAGTTCATGAAGCCGTACTCCCCCCCACCCTGAGCCGTACCGGGCGTCGTGGCCATATCGAACCACGCCTCCGGGAGGAGCTCTTCACCGGCCCACGTCCCGCGACGGAGGGTGAAGAGGCCGAAGCGCGCCTGATCGCGGGCCGAGATGAAGAGCCCTCCTCCCCAGTGCCCGCCACCGCTCACCACCTGGACCCTCGAGCCGTCGAGCGGAATCCACGAATTGTCGTACCCGTGCCAGCGCCACGTGGGGGAGGCGCCGATCGGGTCCATGACGCGTTCGCGCACGAGTTCGGGGAGCGGCCGCCGGACGACGCTGGTGGCGGCAAGCGCGAGGAGGTTCACCCGCGTGTCGTTGTACTCGTAGGCGCTTCCCGGTTCGGCGCGCTCCTCATTCCACGGCATCGGCGCGGTGCGTGAGGGGCGATCGGACCAGTCGGGCTTGCCCCAGAGCGTGCCCTCCCACGCCGAGCTCTGCCGGAGGAGGTGGTCCCAGGTGATCTTCGAGTTGTGATCGGACTCGAAGAGGGTGACGAGATCGGGGTTGCCGAAATTCTTCCGGTCGAGGCCGCGCTCTCCATCCCCCTCGGGGAGGTCCACCGGCGCGACGAGCTCGGCGACGGGTGCGTGGAGGTCGGGGATGAGACGATCCGCCCACGCGAGTCCGACCGCCGTCGAGAGGAACGACTTCGTGACCGAATGCGTCATGTCGACGCGCCGCGTGTCCCCCCACTCGGCGACGATGTAGCCATCCTTGACGATCACCCCGGCCGCACCGCCGCGCACGCGGAAGGGACCGACGGGATGGCCGTGCGGTTCTCGCCCGAAGCTCTGCGACTGCGAAAACTCCTGGTCGCGGTCGACCGATGTCTCGTTGGCGAGGGCGTACTCCACCGCCGCGGCGATCGCTGCCGGGTCCATCCCCACCTCTTCGGGCGCACGCGTCTCCCAGCTCCCGCGCGGGGGTACGTACTGCGCGTCGAGGGGAGGCGCGAGGGAGGGGAGGAGGAGCGCGAGCGCGGCGAGGGCGATCCGGCCCGGGTGACGGAGGGTCGACATGGCGTGGCGGGAGATGGTGGGGGAAGGGGTCATTCGAAGAGGATCCAGGTGAAGCGTCCGTTCAATTCGAAGATGGCGTCACCCGAGTTGGCGACCATCGCTTCGCCGAGCGTCACGTCGTTCGGGACGATCGTCAGCCCGACCGAGAAGGTGCCGGGGGTCTGGGGTTGTCCGTTGGGTCCCAGCCAGTTGTCGTAGTCCATCACGTAGTCGTCACGCGTGAAGGTGAAGCCGTCGGGGAGGAAGGGCTCGAGCCCCGGAGGGACCACGCCGACGCCGGATTCCGGCGGGAAGCGGAGGAACTCCGACTCGTAGCTCTGGAGCGCGGTCTTCACCGCATTCAACTCCGCGACGGCGGCGGCGGCCTTCGCGCGGAGCAGGACCCGCTTGAGCTGCGGTTGCGCGAGGGCGGCGAGGAGGCTGATGATCGTGACGACGACGACGAGTTCGATGAGGGTGAAGCCGCGTGCGTCGGGGCGCGTCGTGCCGGGATGGAGGGAGATCTTCATCGATCACCTCCCGCCGTGCCGAGGAGGCGTTGACGGGCGTCTCCGACAATCTCGGGGAGACTCGTGTCGGACCGGTAGACGACGGTGTCACCCTTGTCGCGGTCGTACGCCTCCACCCGGAAGAGGTCTTCGCCGAGACGGACGTAGCCGATCGACCCGTCGAATGTCGACGGGATCCGCAACTCGTCGATCGAGGTCGGGAGCCGGCCGTTCTCCTCGCGGAAGTCGTTGACCGCATTCACCCCGATCTGGATCGCGAAGGCGAGCGCGGCGTTGTCGACCTCGGCGGACTGTTCCGCGAAGGGCGCCGGCTGGATCAGTTCGGGTGGGTTCGTCCAGATGTAGACGGAGAGCGCTCCGCACACCATGGCGATCGTCGCCATCGTGTTCGAATTGGAGCGGTTCGCACGCTGGACCGCCGAGGCGGATTGTCGACGTGATTCCCGCGTCTTCTGGTCCTCCATCACATCCGAAAGCACGCGATAGTAGTCGCGGTCGTTCTCGGGCGACGGCTTCTCGGGAGGGGTGGGCAATGTGGACCGGGTTGGACGGCAGGTGACGTTGCACAGATCTTGAATCGAATAATCCTTCCACATTTCCGATCACTCCGCCACCCCCATGACTACGCTCTGCTCGGTCGACGACTTCGGCCTCATCCTCGACTTCGCCTTCGGGATGGCGGATCGCGGCATTCCCCTCACCCTCGTGGCGATCGGACCGGATCGGTCGGTCGACGCGACGACGCGGATGGATCTGGGCTCCACGCTCGCCCGCGCGACGCGCTCGACGGATCGGATCGTGGAGGTCGAAGAGGGGGTGTGGATCGCCCTCCTGGTCGACTGCAACCGTCAGGGCGCGCTGATCTACGCCGACCGGATCGGAGAGGGCATCGCCGCGCTCGGTCCGGTCGACTGCGGGATCGCGGCGTGGTCCGAGGCCTTTGATTCCGCGGACGACCTTTTGGAGGCGGCGCGCGCCGCGCTCGCGGTGGCCCGCGAGCGGGAGGGCGCCCACACCGAGATTCATGGCGAGTGACTCTACGCCCCCTCCTTCAATGCCTCCTCACCGAGTCACCCCTCCAGGATCGCGTCGATCCGGACGAGGAGGTCGTTGAAGTGCAGCCGGGTCGCGTCGTGGTTCACCCGTCGGATCGCGCGCTGGAGCTCGGCGCGCAGCTCGGTGAGTTCGGCGCGGATCAGCGGCCGGATGTCGGAACTCGCCACATCGCTGCCCGCATCGAAGGGGCTCTCTCCTTCGTTCGAGACGATCAGCTCGCCCGCTCCTGAAACCCACTGACGGTGCAGCGCCCGCCGGTACGCGTCGGCGGCGACGATCGATTCGAGGTCGCCGAAGACGGCATCCCTCAGCGCCGGGATGTAGCGCGAGAGGGGCCAGGCGTTCTCGGGCTGCAGGATCTCGATATCGGCCATCCTCACCAGGCGGTTCCCGCTCATCAGCGAGGCGAGGATCCGGGCCTGACGCCCGCTGAGCGAGCCGACCTCGCCCACCGGTCCGATCCGGTCGAGGATCTCGCGCTCCTGCAGCCAGATCGGCGTCGTGAACACCTGCTCGGTGAGGAAGTCGAGGGCTCGCGCCTGCTCGGCGAGCGGGACGCCCTGGAAGACCACACCGGGCTCCTCGGCCGACTTGAGATCCACCCATACCCCGCCGATGATCGAGGCGACGTGGTTCACATATCGATTCCACTGACCGAGGAGTTCCCCGTAGAGCTCGTCGAGGTCGCTGAAGTCCTCACCTGAGCGCGACGTCCAGTTGACGAGGTTCGTGGCCGCCACCTTGAGGTTCTCGATCCCGTAGGTGCTCGACCGGACGGGATCGTCCCCCATGTCCTCGGTCTGGGCGCGCGGATCGAGGCTTCCGAGTCCGCCCTGGGGGAGGTACTTGAAGCGCCGGTCGTGCGCGTGGTCACGGATCATCCGGTTGAGGGTTTCGCGCTCCTCCTCCGGCGTGGCGTTCAGGTAGCGCCGATACCCCCACTCGATCGCGTAGTGATCGTAGACGCCGATCTGCCGGATCCAGGCGGTGGGCGCGAGGCCGTCGCCGGGCTGCGCGATGTAGTTCTGGCGTGCGTAGTCCATCACCGAGGGCGCGACGCCGTTCAGTCGCGCGAAGGCGGGGTCGCGCAGCGACTCGGTGGGGTAGGCCGAACTCGAGACCATATTGTGCGGCAGCCCCAGCGCGTGTCCGATCTCGTGCGCGATCACCTGTCGCATCGCCTCACCCATGAGCTCCTCGGGGATATCGAGTGTGCGCGCCATCGGGTTCGCCGCACCCGTCTCGATCATGAGCCGGTTGCGGTACGAGCGCATGTGGTTGTGGTACCACACGATGTCGCTCTCGATGATCTCGCCGGTGCGCGGATCGCTCGTCGAAGGGCCCTGCGCGTTGCGCGTCTCGGAGGCGGCCCACCGGACGGTCGAGAAGCGGACGTCCTCGGGGTCCCACTCGGGGTCTTCTTCGGGTGAGGGCGGGTCGAGCGCGCGGATCGCGTTGCGGAAACCCGCGGCCTCGAAGGCGGCGTTCCAGTCCTCGACTCCCTGCTTCACCCACGGTCGCCACTTCGGCGGGGTGGCGGGGTCGATGTAGTAGGTGATCGGTTCGACCGGTTCGACCCGCTCGCCGCGCGCGTAGGCGGCCGGATCACTCGGCTCGAGGCGCCAGCGGCGGATGAAGGTCTGCTCGGCCGCCTTCTGCTCGTCGAGCCCGTAGTTGATCCGGCTGACGGTGAAGTATCCCACGCGCGGATCGGCATACCGCGGGCGCATCGGCTCTTCGGGGAGGAGCACGATCGACTGGCTCGCCTGGACCGTGAACGACTGCGCCTGTGCGTTCGTGGGCGGCTTGAGGGCGTTGAAGGTCTGCGTCTGGCGGACTTCGATATTCTCCGGGAACGACGACACGCGGTCGACGAAGCTCCGGTCGGAGTCGAGCGACCGGACATCGTATTCCGAGCGGAGCGCGCCCGGGAGCGCGCTGATCGCGCGGGTGTCCTCATTGAAGAAGTCGGTGACGTCGATGAGAAGCCCGGCACCGAGTGAATCGGGGGCCGTCGCCTTGATCTCGAACGCCTCCACGATCGCGGGGAAGTTGTTGACCAGGACCGAGCCCGCGATCGGTTCCGAGGGATCGGCGTACTCGCTCGTCGAGATCAGGCGCAGGAGGAGCCGCTCCCCGCGTCGTTCGAATCGCATCACCTGCTCGGAGACCGACACACCCGCCGGGGTGAAGCCCGGAAAGCCCGGGGGAACCGCGGCGAGACGCGTGACCCAGAGGAAGTCGCGCCCGAGGAGGGCAGGGGGGATCTCGAAGAAGATCTCGTCGCCCTTCCGGTGAACCGTGAAGACGCCTTCGTCCGAGGTCGCGCCCGCCAGGAGGGTGGCGCGCGAATCGGAGACGGGGTCCGGTGCCACATCTCGTTCTCCTCCACTCAGCGTGGCGCACGCACCGAGCGGGAGGAGGAGTGCAGGGAGGAGCCGGCGGGCAAGAGGCAAGGTCATCGGAGAATCAGGTCCCGGTGGAGGCGGATGTCACACCCGGCGTGATCGCCGCCGAGCGTTCGAGGTCGCGGTCGACGCGGTCGACGTAGACGGCTGCGGAGAGGTCACCCGAGACATTGAGCGTGGTGCGCGCCATGTCGAGGATCCGGTCCACCCCGAGGATGATCGCGATCCCCTCGGGCGGCACCCCGACGGTGGCCATCACGAGCATCATGAGGGGGAGCGATCCGCCCGGGACCCCCGCGGCACCGATCGCCGTGAGCACGGCAAGGATGATCACGATGATCTGTTCGGGGAGCCCGAGGCCGACGCCGAAGACCTGCGCCAGGAAGAGCACCGTCACCCCCTCGAAGAGCGAGGTGCCGTTCATGTTCATCGTGGCGCCGAGGGGGAGGACGAATCCCGCGATCTTGGGCTGGATGTCGAGCTCCTTCTCGGCGGTGTGGATCGAGGTCGGGAGCGTCGCCATCGAGGAGCTCGTCGAGAAGGCGGTGATGATCGGCGCGTCGATCGACTTCCAGAAGTGGAGCGGGCTCATCCGCCCGAAGATCTTCACCAGCGCGGAGATCCCGATCGCCGCGTGCAGTGCCAGCCCGACGAGGACGACGATCACGTACATGCTGAGCTGCGTCAGAATCCCCCACCCGAATTGCGAGGTGATGACGAAGATCAGCCCGAAGACGCCGTACGGCGCGAGCTTCATCGCCATGTCGATGATCCTGATCACCGCGTCGCCGATCCCCTCGAGCACATCGAGGACGGGCTTCGCCTTCTCCTGCGGCATCATCATCAGGGCGATCCCGAAGATGAGCGAGAAGAAGATGAGCGCGAGCATGTCGCCGTTGGCCGCTGCGTCGACCGGATTGCGCGGCACGATCTCGACGAAGGTGTTGATGCCGAATTCCGTCGGACCCGATGTGACGAGCTCCTCGCTGGCGAACTGATCCATGAGGGCGTCGCGCGTCTCGGCCGGGAGTCCGCCGCCCGGGCGGATCGTGTTGACGAGGGTGAGTCCGATCGTGGCCGCGATCAGCGTCGAGAGGCCGAAGTACATCATCGTGCGCCCCCCGAGGCGCCCGAGCGTCTTCATGTCGCCGATCCCCGCCACCCCGAGTGCGATACTCGTGAAGACGATGGGGACGACCGTCATGAAGAGAAGTCGGAGAAAGATCTGCCCGACGGGGAAGGCGACGTTGTCGGCGACCCACTCCACGACGGTCGAGTCGGGGAAGAGTGCGTTGGCGAGGCCTCCCACGAGCGCTCCGAGCACCAGGCCGAGCGCGATCTTCGTATGCAGCTTCACGGCGAACTCCTTCTGCGGCGGACTCCGTCCTCGATGAGTCGGAGGGCGGAAAGACGGACTACGATACGCGGCCCCGGGGAGACGCGCCAAGGGGAGAGCCGGATTCCGGTCAGATCGGCTCGGCGGGGTGGAAGACTTCGTACCCGTCCTTGAGCCAGTGCTCCCGGAAGGGGTAGGGCGACACCTCTTCGAGCGTCAGCGCGCTCGTGATCGGGTGCCGGTGCAGGGTGAGGTGCCCGCGTTCGTGCTCGTGCATCGAGTACCGCCCCGAGATTTGAAGATCGGCCTTGAGGCGGCGCTCGCCATCCATCATGAAGGTGTGGAGGAGGTGCGTCGTCGACCACCACTCGTGCTGGGTGACGGTCACATCGAGCACGGGGGCGTTGTCGCTCATCACCTTGACGGTGAGGCGGTCCGCCCACTCCACGAACTGCACATCGATCTCGTGCGGCCAGGTGGGGATCCGGAGCCGCTGTTCGCGGTCGCGACGCGAGACACCCGAGGTCGTCGCGCTCATGAAGGGGAAGAAGCCGGCTTTCGGGAAGCTCGTCCACTGGCGGGTCAGCGGCGGGACCACCACCGAGAGGAGGAGCTCCGCATGCGGGCCGACCGGGGTGTCGCGGAAGTGAAAGGCGGTGACATTGAGGATGCTGCGCTGGGGACGCACCTCGATCGGCTGAAGGTGATTCGGGAGGATACGGTCCGCATCGGCCGTCGCCATCTCGAAGAGGGCTGAAACCCCGGTGGTGAAGTACGACGTAGTCATGTCGTGAACGGGGCGTGGGCAAGGAGGTGCATGCCCCAAGTCTGTCGAAGAGCTACCCTCGGGGTCAACGAGTGCGATCCCCCGGATCGCGCATCGAGCCCCACCCCACCGAGGACGGATGGGGCGGATGACACCCGTCGCGAGGAGACGAGGATGAATGGATGGTTTGAAGAGGAAGACGATTCCCCCCGGCCCGACGCCGGAGAGAACACCGATGATGAGGATGCGCCCCGCTCCGACGAGACGGCCGGCGCCGAGGCCGGTGCCCGGGGCGAGAGCCGGGGGGAGCGCTACCGGGTGAAGGGCGAGGAACTCCTCTCACGCGTCAAGGAGATCGTGCGTGAGGGAAATGTTCGCCGGATCACGATCCGCAATGACGAGGATCGCGTGCTGCTGAGCTTCCCCCTCTCGGCGGGCGTCATCGGCGCCGCGCTCCTCCCGATGTGGGCCGCGATCGGCGCGGTGGCCGCGCTCGTTGGCAACTGCTCGATCGACGTCGAGCGGCGCGAGTAGCGGTCCTCGGGCGTGCTGTCGGCACCCCCCGGTCCGACGTCCTCCGTCGTCAGCGAAGCTCCACGACGAGGTTCATGCGGGTGACGAGGAGAGTGCGATACCCCAGTCGCCGCAGTCGGTCCGTCAGCGCGGCGTGGGCCGTCGACTCACCTCGCTCCACGATCAGGAGGCGCGGCCAGATCCGGCGGGGTGCCTCGTCGAAGTAGAGGTCGAGGACGGGGGGCTCCATCCCCTCGATATCGATCTTCATGGCGTCGATGCGGTCCACGCCCCACTCCCGGACGATCTGCGCGAGGGGACGCACCGCGACCGCGCGAGTCGATCCGCCGCCGTCGGATGATGCGCCGCCGAGGAGCGAGTTCTCTCCCCGGTTGCCGGGATCGATCCGCAGCTCACCGACTCCGACCTCCGTGCCGGCGGCGAGGGGGAGCGCGGTCACATTCCGGATGCCGTTGACCTCGAGGTTGAAGCGGAGCCCCTCGTGCATCTCGGGATCGGGTTCGAGCGCGAGGATCTCGACCCCGGTTCCGAGCCGGCTCAGCACCCACCAGGTGTATCCCCCGAAGTTCGCCCCCACGTCGACGAAGGTCGCGCCGGGCCGGAGACGCTCCGCCAGAGCGGTGCGCTCGGGAAGGTCCCAGCGATCGGGGAGGAAGAGGAGCCGGCCCTCGGCGATATTCCCTGATGGCCGGAAGCGGAGGCGATGACCCCAGAGGTGGTGGTCGAGGGGTCCGGGGTGACGCCACCGCGCCAGGCGCCGGAGGGGGAAGACGAGCTGGCGGATCAGCGGGAGCGTCGGCACCCGCCGCGTGAGCGCGATGAGGAGCCGGGTGGTGCGGCCGGGCGGGTACGCCCCCCACGGTGTGCCGGGGTAGCGGCGCGGTGCGGATCGGGCGGGGGTGTCGGTCATGCGATCACTCGCGAGCCTGCCGGAGGGAACTCGCCGGGGGGAGGCCGGATACGTGGGGGTATCCCTCCCCGCCCCGCAAGCCATGCTGATCGATCCGAAGCGTCCATGGGACCGAATCCCCCCCTCCGAGATCACCCCGGAGCGCCTCTTCCTCAACCGTCGGGAATTCCTGGCGACCGCGGCGGGCGTGGCCGGGCTCGGCGCTCTTCGCCCCGAGGCGATCGAGGCGGCGCTCCGGCGGCGGACCGGCTCGCCCACGGGGGGCGCGGGGGCGGCCACCCCCTTCGGCGGCGCGCCCGGTCGTCAGGAGCCCGGAGTGCCCCGGGAGGTGACGATCGGCGAGGCGCTTCGTGACGAGGTCACCGCGTACGAGCATGTGACAACGTACAACAACTACTGGGAATTCGGATCGGGGAAGGGGGATCCGGCGCGCCGATCGGGAGACTTCAACCCCGAGCCGTGGACCGTCACGATCGAGGGGGAGTGCGAGAACCCCGGGGTGTACGGGATCGACGACCTGATCCGGCCCGGCGAGGTCGAGGACCGGATCTATCGATTCCGTTGCGTGGAGGCGTGGTCGATGGTGGTCCCATGGCGGGGGGTGCCGCTACGCAACATCGTCTCGCGGGCCGCGCCGACGAATCGCGCCCGCTACCTCCGCTTCGAGACGATCTTTCGCCCCGAGGAGATGCCCGCGCAACGCGGCTCGCTCCTCCCCTGGCCCTACGTGGAAGGGCTGCGGATCGACGAGGCGGCGAATTGGCTGCCCCTCCTCGTGACCGGGGTCTATGGTCGTGATCTTCCCAATCAGAATGGCGCGCCGCTTCGCCTCATCGTGCCGTGGAAGTACGGGTTCAAATCGATCAAGTCGATCGTGAAGATCTCCTTCGTCGAGGAGATGCCGCTCAACACCTGGCAGGAACTCCAGCCGCAGGAGTACGGTTTCTACGCGAACGTGAATCCGGAGGTCGATCATCCCCGCTGGAGTCAGGCGCGCGAACGCCCGCTTCCCGGCCTGAGCCGGAACCGGCGTACCGAGCTCTTCAACGGCTACGGCGAGGAGGTCGCGCACCTCTACCGGGGGATGGATCTCTCGCGGTGGTACTGACGCGGTGACGCTCCGGCGACACCTCCTCCTCCTCCGCCTCCTCGCCTGGACCGGAGCGGGCGCGCCGCTCCTCTGGATGGCGTACCGCATTCTCCTCGGAGAGGGACTCGGCGCCGATCCGACGCAGGAACTCACGCACTGGTCCGGGGGCACCGCGCTCGTCCTCCTCCTGACGACTCTGGCGGTGACCCCGATCCGCCGTCTGACGGGGTGGAACACCGTGCAGAAGGTGCGCCGGCTGCTGGGGGTGTGGGCCTTCGTGTACGCCACGATCCACATGGCGGTCTACGTCGTGCTCGACCAGGCGCTCGCGATCGACTTCATCCTCGAGGATGTGCTCGAGCGTCGCTTCACCCTCGTGGGGGCAGCCGCCTTCGTACTCCTGATCCCACTCGCGATCACCTCCACACGCGGGTGGATTCGCCGCCTCGGACGCACCTGGACGCGCCTGCACCGACTCGTCTACGCCGCCGCCCTCCTCGCGGTCGTGCACTTCGAGCTCGGACAGAAGGCGGACTTCACGCTCCGTCCCGTGGTGGCGGGCGTGGTCCTCGCGAGCCTCCTGGGCGCGCGGGTGTGGTTCTCGCTGCGCGCGCGCCCGGCGGGAGGGGGTGCGACGGGCGGGTCGGGGACTACATTCAGGCGATGAAGACGACACGCCGCGCGCTCCCCACACTCCTCCTCTCGACCCTCGCCGCGTGCGGCGGAGGTGGGCCCTCCCCGCACCCCCC
>JAVVEY010000210.1:0-2226 GCA_032250675.1 Longimicrobiales bacterium
CACCTGCGAGCCGTGCGATCCCCTGGCGGCGATCGGGGGTTGCGAGCCGGACTGCGACCTGGATCCGACTGCGGAGGGGTGTGAGAGCGAGCTCCTGCCCTGCGAAGGCAATCCGATCGAGGACCCGCGGATCGCGGCGCAGACGAACTCGGGCATCGCCGGCGGGAGGTTCGGCATGGCCCGTAACGGGGGCACCAGGATGCATTGGGGACTCGACATCCAGAACGCACCGGGAGCCTCGGTGTACGCCATGTTCGGTGGTACGGTTCACGCCACCGGAAATCAACCCCGTGGCTGGGGCAACTGGGTGATGATTCGATCGACGGTGAATGGCAAGACGGTCGACGTGGTCTACGCTCACACGGCGCCCGCGGTAACCGGCGGCACGGTTTCGGCCGGCACCGTCATCGGCGTTTCGAACGACTCCGGCAACCTCGCCGAAGCGATTCGTGATGGCGATGCCGTCCCCCACCTCCACATCGAGGTGGCCGAGGTTTCGGGCTCCCTCGAGTGGAACGACCGCAAGGGAACGCCCCTGCACTTGAATCCGGAAGGCGTCCTGACCACGAAGTTCGAATCCAATGGTGATCCCGTTCCGGGAACATCGTGCTGACGGAGGCACCTCCCATGAACATCCGACTCAATTTCGCGAACTCTTTTCTGGTCGCCCTGCTCCTGACGGTGACTACCGCCTGTACCGCGAACGCTCAGGTCCCTCAACAGGTCACGGAAGCGGAGTTTTTCGCGGCGAGGGTGAACGGACACACGCCTCTCCAGGACTTCAACACTCACGCCGATAACCGGGATCCATTGAAGGCCACGATGGGCCAGCCTACCGCCGAGGTATGCGAAACGACGGCCATCTCGACTGATTGCACCGTCAACTGGAATGGCGTTGAGGTGGCATATACCGACATCGCAGGTGATCTCGAGGTCGCGACTCTGAAGCTCACCACCCCTGCCGAGTTCCTCGACTACGGCGGCACCACGATCCGGGTCGGAGATCCGATCAGTCGCCTTCAGCAGATCTTCCCGGAAGCGTATCAGAACCGGGGGGATAACTGCCCGGCGCACCCGGCCAGTGTGCATCCGTGCAGCCATGCGGCGATCGTTAAAGATGGCGGGATCAGTGGGATGCATTTCAGGTACAATCCTTCGACCCTGGTCATCGAAGAGATCAAGTGGCACCGGAACATCATCTAACCCGAGATCGCCGCCCGGCGACACGGCGTGCGCCGTGATTCCGTGTGCGGGTGTCTCCGGACCGTCCTCGACATTTCGGAGACGTCGGTTACGGACAGGAGCGGCGCGCGACGCTGATCATGGACATCGGCCCCGGGTTTCTTGCGCGACCGTGGTCTTCCTCATGGCGACCACGGCCTGCACCGCGAACGCTCAGGTCCCTCAACAGGTCACCTCCGCAGAATTCTTCGCGGCAAAAGTGAATGGCCACACGAATCTCCAGGACTTTGCGACCCATTCCGATGACCGGGATCGATTGAAGGTCACCATGGGTCAGCCGACCAGCGAAGTATGCGAAACCACGATGGTCGAGACGACATGCACGATCGAGTGGGATGGGATATCGGTGCTCTACACCGACATCGCAGGCAACGTGGAAGAAGATCTCACACTCTTCACTCTCACGCTAACAGGCTCGGCCTCGTTCCTGGACTACGGCGGTACGACAGTCCGGGTCGGTGACCCGATCAGCCGCCTACGGCAGATATTTCCGGAGGCGTATGAAAATCGGGGGAATGATTGTCCGGCTTCTCCGGGCTATCCATCCTGCAACCATGCGGTACTTGTGAACCATAGTGACTTCGATTCTCTAATGTTCACATACAACCCATCGACTCTGGTGGTTGAGGAGATTAGTTGGGCGCGGAACATCCTCTGAGCACAGTAGTTTCTGAACTGATCCGCCCTCTCTGCCAACGTTGAGCGAGACAGGGTAGACTTCGAGTTTTACTGAACCACGAGGGCGAGGGAGAAGGGATCGGACGTTGTAGCGGAAGAGGAACGGAGCAGGAGGAGAAGAGGTCGGTGGGCGCCGGAGCTTCACGGCCGCCCATAGCTCAAGGTGCCGGCCCCGGCCCGGACCGCCTCACCCCCCCCGCAGCAGCGCCTCCAGCCCCTCGCGGTAGGTGGGGTAGCGGAGCCGGTAGCCCAGCGCCTCCCGCAGGCGGACGCTCCGCACGCGCCGGTCCTCGGCGTAGAAGCTCC
>JAVVEY010000005.1:0-58527 GCA_032250675.1 Longimicrobiales bacterium
GTCGCCACCTCGCTCATTTCCCGACTTCGGAACAGTTGTGCCCTTCTTCGGAAACATGGTTCTGCCTCCTTCGGCTAAACTCCCGGTCCCAAGGCAATTGTAGTGCGTGTCTCGACCGATGGTGATTGATTGGAATCAGACTGGCGGAGGTGAGCCGAAGGCAGGTGAACGAGAACGAACTCGTGCCGCCGCCTACGTTCGGATGTCGACCGAGCACCAGCGTACCTGGACCGCGCACGAGGAGACTCGCCCGGTGTTCATGCCGGGGTTCGTGCTTCCCCGCGAGCACCCGGTCGCGCACGCCGCGGCCGAGGCGGCGGGGCGGAGGGGCGGGCGCGGACCCGCCACCCTCCGTCCCTGGACCTTCGCGACCGATGGCGGATGGAGCGCGGGCACCTTCGGGATCCCCACGATCGGGTTCGCCCCCGGCGAGGAGCGGTTCGCGCACACCAGTACCGAACGCCTCGACCTCGACGAGGCGGCGTGGGCGCTCCAGCGCCTCCCCGGGATCCTTCTCGCGATGCAGGGGGCGTTGGCGGGGGAGGGGGCCGGCTGACGCCGGAGTCGCGATTCGTTAGCCTTGACGGCTGACCGCATCTGCGGTCGTACCTCTGCCACCCCGGCCGGTCACCCCGGTCCCCTGCCTCCCCGCCCGCTCCCCGCAGATCGCATGCTCAAGGTCGGAATCGTCGGACTTCCCAATGTCGGCAAGTCGTCGCTCTTCAACGCGCTGACGGCGGTCGGCGTCCCTGCCGAGAACTACCCCTTCTGCACGGTCGAGCCGAATATCGGCACCGTCGAGGTCCCCGATCCACGGCTCGATCGGATCCACACCCTGACCGGTTCGAAGACCCGGGTCCCCACGGTGATCCAGTTCGTCGACATCGCCGGCCTCGTGAAGGGCGCGAGCGAGGGGGAAGGGCTCGGCAACCAGTTCCTCGGCAATATTCGCGAGGTCGACGCGATCGCCCATGTGGTCCGCTGTTTCGACGACCCCGACGTCACGCATGTCCTGGGCGGGGTCGATCCGGTACGGGACAAGGAGATCATCGAAACCGAGCTGATCCTCTCGGATCTCGAGGCGGTCGAGAAGCGCGTCGACCGTGTCCGGAAGAAGGCGAAGTCGGGTGAGAAGGAGGCGGTCGCCGAGCTGGCGGTCCTCGAGAAGGCGCTCGCGCCGCTCGAGGAAGGGCGCCCCGTCCGGGCGATCGACTTCAGCGACGACGAGCGGAAGGTCCTGAAGCAGTTTCAGCTCCTGACCAGCAAGCCCGTCCTCTACGTGGCCAATGTGACCGAGGAGACCCTCCCCTCCGGCTCGAACGACTGGACGTCGGCGCTCGATGCCGCGGTGGCAGCCGACGGGAATGGTCGGGTCGTGAGGATCTGCTCGAAGATCGAATCGGAGCTGGCTGAGCTCGAGGCGGACGAGAAGGCGATCTTCCTCGCCGATCTCGGGCTCGAGGAGTCGGGTCTCGACCGCCTCATTCACGAGGCGTACGCCCTCCTCGGACTCCTCACCTTCTTCACGACGGGCGAGAAGGAGTCGCGGGCCTGGACGGTGCGGCGAGGCGCGACCGCGCCGAACGCCGCGGGGGTGATCCACTCCGACTTCGAGCACGGATTCATCCGCGCCGAGACGATCGGCTACGACGCCTTCCTCGAGGTCGGTTCGTGGAAGGCGGCCCGGGAGACGGGGCAGCTCCGGGCCGAAGGGAAGGACTACGTCGTGCGCGACGCAGACATCATGCTCTTCCGCTTCAACGTCTGACGCGCCCCGGAGGGTGTCTGGAGGAGGGAGGAGTGTGGAGATCTCGACGTCCTCCCGCTCCGGCGTCGACGTCTCCGGACGTGTGCCGCGCAGGCCTGCTCCGGGTGTCGCGGAGACCTTCCGCCGGCCCGCTTCTGCACATATACTTGAGGGCTGACAACTCATCCCGCTCCACCTGGCGCGACCGTATCGCTGCGAAGCGCACGAAAGGGTGGGGCCCGTTCACTCACGGACCGAGGGAATCCGATGCGACTCTATGAAGTCGTCTACATCTTTGATCCGGCGATCGACGAGAGCGCCATCCAGGCCCGCGTCGAGAAGTTTCACGCCGTGCTCGGCGGCACCGTCCAGGAGATCGACTTCTGGGGGATTCGCCAGCTCGCCTATCCGATCCAGAAGCAGACCCAGGGCTCCTACGTGGTCGCCCAGATCGAGGCCGACCCCGAGAAGCTTCCCGAATTCGAACGTCAGGTGCGCCTCGCCGATGACGTGATGCGCTACCTCGTGGTGATCAACGAGGGCGAGCCGACCACCGGTCACTCGATCCTCGTCGAACGTCCCGAGGGTGTGGGACGAGACCTCGACGACGACGACGAAGAAGAGGAGATCGAGGACGACGACGACGACGATTCGCCCCCCGAGTTCCAGGGAGGGCACGGTCGCCGCTCTCGGCACGAAGGCCCCGCGGTCGAGCTTCTCAATTACAAGGATGTGGCGACGCTGTCACGCTTCCTGACCGAGAGCGGCAAGATCCTGCCCAAGCGCACGACCAAGGTGACGGCGCGATTCCAGCGGCAGCTCGGCTCGTCGGTGAAGCGGGCGCGCTATCTGGCGCTGATCCCCTACGTGCGCGACCACGAGGCGTGACCGGAGCCTCCGTGACGGACGCACCCGGGACGCCGGTGATCGCGCGCGAAGCACCTTCGGCGGGCGGAGGGTGGGGAGCACCCCTCCTCCTCCTCGGCGCCGTGCTCTTCACCTCGGTCTTCTCGGCCGGGGTGCTGATCGGGATCCCCCTCATCGCGCTCGTCCTCTTCCTCCCCGTGGAGCACAAGAGAGCGGTCTTCGTCGCCGCACTCTTCGCCCTCTGGATCGTGACGGCGCCGGGGAACTCGGGGCTGTGGTGGATCGAGCGAGGGTGGGCTGCGATCATGGCCGGATGGTTCGTGGCCCTCTCGTTGCGCTGGCCTGATGCGGGGTTCTTCCGTCGCGGCTTCTCGGCTGTCGTGGGCACCGTCGGCGTCTTCGCGCTGAGCTTCGCGCTGCGTCCCGATGCGTGGGCCGCGATCGACTGGCGGGTGGGTGAACGGATCCGCCTCGGGATCGGAATGGCGATGGAGAGCCTCGGGATCTTCGGCGATGCGCCCCTCGCCCCCGAGACCCGCGAAGCGATTCACGAGGCGATCGGCGTTCAGATCGAGCTCTTCCCTGCGATTCTCGCGCTCGGGAGCCTCGCCGCCCTCGGGCTGGCGTGGTGGATGTACGGGAGATGGGCATGTGGATCGGCACGGCCACTCGGTCGCGTGAAGGAGTTCCGCTTCAGCGATCACCTGGTCTGGCTGCTCATCGTCGGGCTCGCCCTCGTGCTCTTCGGTGTCGGAGACGGGTGGGCGAGAGCCGGATCGAACACCCTCGTCTTCATGGGCACGCTCTATGTGCTCCGAGGTGTCGGCGTGGTTCTTTTCGTGAATGGCGGGATGTCGATCTTCGGCGCAGTCGTCTTTGCCCTCGCAGTGTTGTTCGTGGCTCCGATCGTCATTGCGGGGATGCTGGTGATCGGTGTCGGAGATACCTGGCTCGACCTTCGCCGACGGGTGCGAAGCGACGAGCGCATGACCCCAGGAGAATAGAGAGATGAAGCTGATTCTGAAGGAGAAGCTCGAGAACCTCGGCGAAGAAGGCGAGGTGGTCGACGTGAAGCCGGGCTACGCCCGGAACTACCTGCTCCCGCGTGGGCTGGCGTACGAGGCGAGCGCGGAGAACCTCGAGCGCATCGAGCGCGAGCGGCGCGAGGCGGAAGAGCGCAGCCGGCGTGACTATCTCGAGGCTCGGCGACGCGCCTCGAAGCTCGAGGACCAGGTGCTCGTCTTCGGCGCGAAGGCCAGTGAGGAAGGGAAGCTCTTCGGATCCGTCACATCGGCGGATATCACCGATCAGCTCAACGAGCGCGGCGGGCTCGATTTCGAGCTGGAGAAGCGCTCGGTGCTTCTCGACGAGCCGCTCAAGACGCTCGGCGTGAGCAATGTCGAGATTCGCCTGCACCCCGAAGTCGTGATCGAGGTCGAGGTGCGTGTCGAGCGCGAAGAGGACTGAAGCCTCCTTGGAGATGCCGCAGCTACCGGAGACGGTCCGTCGAGCGGCCGAGCTCGCACTCGACCGGAAGGCGCGGGACGTGGTGGTACTCGATCTCCGCGGAATCTCGTCCGCCACCGACTTCTTCGTCGTGGCGACGGGGATGTCGGACATCCAGGTCAAGGCGATCGCGGACCGCATCCTCGACGGGATGCGAGACGAGGAGGGTGAACGGCCGGGTCATGTCGAGGGGATGGAGACGGCACGCTGGGTTCTCCTCGATTACATCGATTTCGTGGTGCACATCTTCCATCCGCAGGCTCGGGAGTTCTACCAGATCGAGACCCTCTGGGGAGATGCGGCGCAGATCGAGTTCGCGGATGAGCCGAGCGGCCCGTCGCCGGGTTCGACCCCGGGATCGTGACACGCCGGTGAGGCCCGATTGCAGGCGGGGTGCGTGCTCCCTACCATGGGGCAGCGTTTTCCGAGATCCTCACCCTCCCTTTCCGACACACCCATCCTGACACGCGGAGTGCGCAGATGACGCCCGAGACGTCAAGGATCACGATCGATCCCGCCGATCGCTCGCCGGGTGCGATCCCCGATCCTCCCGAGGCGGGGCTCGTCGTTATCGGCGTACCCGAATCCGGACGTGAGGCGTACGGATTCGTCATCCTCGATCTCGCGCGGCAGTGGAGTGCCGCGGGGCGCCGTGTCTTCGTGTGCGACGCCTGCTTCGAGGCGCCCTTCCTGCACCGTGCCGCCGAGGTCTCCAACGTCGAGGGGTTGAGCGACGCGATCCTTTACGGGACATCGTTCCAGCGGATCGGTCAGCGGATCGATTCGGGGGTACACCTCGCGACGGCGGGGACGCTCGTCGGTGATCCGGACGCCGTTCGTGGTCACCGGCGCTGGAGCACCATCATTCCGGGGTTCGGGGAGGCGGGTGCGCTCCTCCTGGTGGCGGTGCCCAGCGGCTCCGAGGGACCGTTCACCGATGTGGCGGCACTCGAGATCGAGTTCTCGGGCGAGCCCGGTCCCGAGCGGCTGTCGATCCCGGAATCCGATCGCGAGACCGATTCCTGGATCGATCCCGCAACCGATCCGGATCCCGTGATCCTCCCCGTCGAACCGGTCGACCCCGCTGAGCCCTCGGCGGAGGTGGTCGAGGCAGCCCTCGAGGAAAAGGCCCGCATCGAAGCGGAATCGACCGAGGCTGCGCCCGATCCCGGAGACGATCTCCCCGAGCGGCCCGAGGATGCCCTCGATCGCGAAGGCGAGCCCTCCGATCCCGGGATCGATCGTGCGGACGATCTTCCGGAGATCGAGTTGCCCCCCATGGATGAACCGCGCGAGCCACGGCGACGCTCCCGTGCGGGACGTCTCCTCCTCCTCCTCTCCCTCCTGCTGATCGCGGTCGTTGCGGCGGCGTACTTCGGCTGGATCGAGATCCCCGGACTCGCTCCCGCGGGGTCGGGGCCCTTCTCGACGATCTTCGGGGGTCTTCTGGCATCGGGTCGCACCGATGCATGACGTGATCCGGTCGACGAAGAGAACCTCCTGATGGTACGGACCTCCCGATGAAGCTCCAGGCTCTTCGTGTTCACGGCTTCAAGTCGTTCGCGGATGCGACCGAAGTGAAGTTCCACGACGGTGTGACGGCGATCGTGGGTCCCAACGGGTGTGGGAAGTCCAATATCTCCGATGCGATCCGGTGGGTCCTTGGGGAGCAGCGCCCGACGGCGATCCGGGGGGCGAAGATGGAAGAGGCGATCTTCCAGGGAAGCGTCCACCGTCGACCGGTGAATCGGGGCTCGGTGACGATCACGGTCACGAATGAGGACCAGGCGCTGCCGGTGCCCTTCGAGGAGGTCGAGGTCGGGCGGACCGTCTTCCGTGACGGCGGAAGCGACTACTCGATCAACCGGTCGAGCGTGCGTCTCCGCGATGTGGTCGATCTGACGCGCGACACCGGGCTCGGGGGCGGTGCCAACGTCATCGAGAACCGGATGATCGACGCGATCCTCTCGGATCGTGCGGACGAGCGGCGCGGGCTCTTCGAGGAGGCCGCCGGAATCGGTCGCTACAAGGACCGGCGCAAGGCTGCCCTCCGGCGGCTCGAACGTGCCGAGATGGACCTCCAGCGTCTCGAGGATGTGATCTCCGAAGTCGAGACCAAGGTCCGCTCGCTCGCGCGTCAGAAGGGGAAGGCGGAACGATACATCGAGTACCGTGGCCGACGGCTGTCGGTCGAGGTCGCGGTGGTCCGTCATCAACTCGACACCCTCGGGACGCGCCTCACGGAACTCGACCGCGCGCTTGCCGGTGATCTGAGTGAGGGCGAGGGCAAGGTCGCGGAGGTGCAGGCGGCCGAAGCCGAATCCGAGACGCTGCGGCTGCGTCAGGCCGAGGCCCAGCGTGAACGCGCCCGCGCCGCCGAGAAGCTCGACGAGGTGCGAACCGGGCTGGTCACGTGGGAGCGCGATCTCGCCGTGGCGGAAGAGCGGAGCGCCTATGCCCGGCGCCGGCTCGACCAGATCGCGGAGGAGCGGGCGACGGCGCGGGAGCAGGCCACGGAAGTCGCCTCCGACCGCGAAACGCTCACCGCCGACCGGGAGACGATCGCGTCGGAACGTACCGGGGTGACGGAGGAGCTCGAGGCGCGCCGCGCTGAAGCCGGTGAAGTGCGTCGTCGCCTGCAGGAGGCGCGTGCCGCTCTGGAGGAGACCGAGGTCCGCGAGCGCGAGATCGCCCGGCGTGGCGCCCAGCTCGAGGGCGACGCGGAGGCTGCCGAGGCGCAGGTCGCCGAGCTCGCACGCCGGATCGAACGTCTGGCGGCGGAGCTCGACGAGACCTCGAGTGCGCTCAGCGACCTCGAGGAGCAGGGCGACCTCTTCAGTGGCCGACTCGACGTCCTCCGGGCCGAGGGCGAAGCGGCGACCGGACGCGTGGATGAGGCCGAAGCCGCGGTCGAGGTGGCACGGCGCGAGCTCGATGCCGCACGAGAAGAGGAGAGCGTGGCGTCCGCGCGCGCCCAGCGGCTTCAGTCGCAGCGGGAGGCGCTCGAGGGGATGGAACGCGACCGGGAGGGGATCGCCCCGGTGATCGCCGCCGTGTCCGAGGCGGGGATCGAAGGCGTCCACGCTCCCCTCATCGACTTCATCTCCGCGGCCCCGGAGTTCGCCCGCGCGGTCGAATCGTATCTCGGATCGCGCGCGCAGGGACTCGTGGTCGCAGACGCCGCGGCGGCCGGACGGGTGCATCGCTGGTTCCGCGAGCAGTGGGAAGGGGGAGGAGGCCTCGTGATTCTCCCGGCCGACGCGGCCCCGAAGACGAATGGCACCGGGTCGCTCCTGCATGCGATCGAGCCGTCGGGGGCGGGCGCGGGGTGGGTGACCGCGCTCCTGGATGGGGTGGATCTCGTCGAGGAAGAGGCGCTCCTGGAGGGGGACGGCGCACGCGTGGCCCGAACCGGATCGGCGCGTGACGTCTCGGGTGTGATCCGCATCGGCAATCCCTCCGGTGTGACCGGTGTGCTCGAACGGAAGGAACGACTGAAGCAGCTCGGAATCGAGGCGGAGGAAGCGGGGCGTGAGGCTGACGCCTCGCGCGCCACCCTCGAGGCTGCCCGCGCACACCTGCGAGAGGTCGAGAGCCGTCAGGAAGAGGCTCGCGCCGCTCGCCGCGCTGCCGAGGACACCTTTCGCGAGGCCCAGGCCGAGGTCGCCGCCGCGGCAGATCGCCACGAGCGTATGGATCGCCATCGTGACGAAGTGGCGCGCCAGCTCGAAGGCGCGCGCGCGGCCCAGATGCGCGCGGCGGAACGCGCCGAGGAGGCCCGCGAGGACCGCACGGCCCTCGCCGCCGAAGAGGCGGGGCTCGGCGAGGCGCGGCGAGAGGCCCGGACCGCCCTCGAACGGGTGCAGGGTGAGTGGGAGGCGGCTCGCGGCGAGGAGTCCCGCCTCGAGGTGCAGGACACCCGCCTGCGGGGCGAGGTGGAGCGGCTCGACGAACGGCTCGCCGCGCTCGAGCGGACCGCGGCATCACTCCAGGCGCGCACCGACGCGCTCGACGCCGAGGAGACCGGACTCCGCGCCGAGCTCGAGTCGGCCGCCGAGGTCCAGCGGGAAGGGAAGGAGGCGACACATGAACTCTTCGACCGGCAGGACGCGGCGCAGGCCGAGCTCCGACGGCGTGAGGCCGCGCTCGAAGAGGTCGCCGAATCGCTCGCGGATGCGGAGCAGCGGGCGCGGAGCGCGCGCCAGGCCGAACGGGAGGTCACGGATCGTCGACACCGGCTGGAGCTCGAACGTCAGGAACTCACCGGACGGATCGGGCGGATCCAGGATCGAATCGAGGGAGAGTGGGGGAAGCCGCTCGAACGCCTCCTCGAAGAGGCCGAGGCGGTCGAAGGTTCGCCGGACGAGCTCGAGGAGGAGCTTCGCGAGATCGTCGTGCGCCTCGAGAAGATCGGTCCGGTGAACATGCTCGCCGTCGAGGAGCACGCCGAAGAGAGCCAGCGCCTCGATTTCCTGAGCGAACAGCGCGACGACCTCGTGCAGGCGCGCAACGATCTGCGCTCCGCGATCCGCGAGATCAACGAGACCGCCACGACACTCTTCACCGAGACCTTCGAGAATGTCCGCGAGCACTTCCAGACGGTGCATCAGCGTCTCTTCGAAGGGGGCGAGGCGGATATCTGGCTGGAGGACCCCTCCGATCCGCTCGAGTCTCCCGTCGAGATTCATGCCTCTCCGCAGGGGAAGAAGACGCAGCGCATCGACCTCCTCTCGGGGGGTGAACGGGCGCTGACCGCGCTCTCCCTCCTCTTTGCGATCTACCTCGTCAAGCCGAGTCCCTTCTGCGTGCTCGACGAGGTCGATGCCCCGCTCGACGAGAACAATATCGGTCGCTTCATCCGGCTCCTGCACGACTTCAAGGACCACACGCAGTTCGTGGTGATCACGCACAATCCGCGCACGATCGAGGCGGCGGACTGGATCTACGGCGTGACGATGGAAGAACCCGGGGTGAGCAAGATCGTCGGCGTCCACCTCGAGGATGCGCTCGAGCAGGCGAAGGGTGCCGCCTGAATCTCTTCCCGGGTGAACTCTGGCCCACCCATCGGGGTTGAGAAGAGGGCTCTGCGCGTCGACGCGCGGGTGCGGAACGCCGCGCGGTGGGCGCTCCGCCCGCTCCCTCACCTCCGGATCACCGCTCTTTTCCGTATCCCTGAAGACCCCCCCGAAGGGGGAGGACTCACATGCTCGTTGTCATGAAGAACCGCGCGTCCGCCTCCGAGATCGAGGGTGTGGTCACCACGATCCGCGAGATGGGCTACGACGCCCGTCCGATCCCGGGTGCGCTTCGCACCGCCGTCGGTCTCATCGGTAACGACGGACATGTAGACACCACGCGGTTGGAAGGGATGCCCGGGGTGCAGCAGTGCATCACGGTGACACAGCCCTTCAAGCAGGTGTCGCGCGAGTGGAAGGAGGATGACACCGTCATCGAGCTCGACAACGGGACGCGGATCGGGGGACGGGAGGTCGTGGTGATGGCGGGACCGTGCGCTGTCGAGAGCGAGGAACAGATTCTCGGATCTGCGAGGATGCTGCGCGCTGCGGGAGCCACCGTCCTGCGCGGTGGTGCCTTCAAGCCACGTACCTCTCCATACTCCTTTCAGGGGCTCGGAGAGGAAGGATTGAAGCTCCTCGCGCGGGCGCGTGACGAGACGGGGATGGCGATCGTGACCGAGGCCGTCGATCCGGAGGGCGTGGATCTCGTCGCGGAGTACGCCGACATCATACAGATCGGCGCGCGCAACATGCAGAACTATCCCCTCCTCCGGCGCGCGGGACGCTCGAAGACGCCGGTCCTGCTCAAGCGGGGGATGAGCGCGACGATCGACGAGTGGCTCCTCGCTGCCGAGTATCTCCTCGCCGAAGGCAACCAGGAGGTGATGCTCTGCGAACGCGGCATCCGTGCGTTCAACACGCACACGCGCAACGTCTTTGATCTCTCGGCGATCCCCGTGGTGAAGGAACTCAGCCACCTCCCGGTGCTCGCCGATCCCTCGCATGCCACCGGGATTCGTGCGATGGTCGTCCCGATGGCGCGAGCGGCGGTGGCGGCCGGCGCCGACGGGCTGATCGTCGAGGTCCATCCCGATCCGCCCCGCGCCCTCTCCGACGGCGCGCAGTCTCTCTACCCCGAGCAATTCACCGACCTGATCAGCCAGATCGGCGTCATCGCCCGCTCGCTCGATCGCGACCTCGTCCCGGGGCTCGCCGAAGTCGCCTCGACGGCCTGAACCGATGCGTATCCCCGGCACGTGTCGTGGGCCCGTTCGGACATTCGGGCGCCCCTCGTCCGGCACGACCGTGGGGGATGAATACGCATGTACGCGGACGCGGATTCGAAGAGCTCGCCGAGCGACATCTGCGGCAGGCGGGCTTCGTGGTCGTCGCGCGCAACTTCCGATGCGGACGCGAGGAGATCGATCTCGTGGCCCGGCGGGGCACGCTCGTCGCCTTCGTCGAGGTGAAGGGACGAGCCCGTCGCGACGCGGGTCACCCGCTCCATGCGATCGGACCCCGCAAACGCGCGGCGATCGCCCGTGTGGCGCGCGACTGGATCCGGGAGCATGGGCGCCCGGGCGAGAGCTACCGCTTCGATGCCGTCGCGATCCTCCCGTGCGAGGAGGGGTGGGAGGTCGACCACGTCACGGACGCCTGGCGACTCGGGTAGGCGGTCGCACGCGCTTGGCCCTCGGGACTCCGGCGAAGCGCTTTCGATGAGAGAGCGGTCGAGGGGGGGAGGGGTGCGGTCGCACCCCGAAGGTCCACGCGCCGAGGGGAGCACGGGACGGGGTTCGACGGCGCTCCTGATCGGGGTGCTCGCACTCCTCGCCGTGATCCCGGTGGGATCGACCGTCTGGCTGTCGCGCGTGGAGCGCGAAGTGACCGAGGTGCTCGAGCCCGCGCGACGCGTCGCGGAGGAGCTTGCGATGATCCACGCGCGGCAGATGCTCTACTTCCAGGAATACCTCCTGACCGGTTCGTTCGAGGCCGAGAATCGCTACCGTGACCTCCTGCGGGAGGAGGCACGGGTGAGCGATGAGTTGCGGACTCGGGTGGAGGACGCCGCGATCGATGTCCGTGCCCTCCATCTCCCCGTCGTGACGGCCGCGATCACCTGGCAGCTCGGACATGTGGAAGCCTTCTCGGATCGGGGACGACGTACCTGGATCGAGGGACCCGCCGTCGAAGCCGACCAGCGCCGCTTCGAGGACCTCCTCGATGCAGCGAGCGCCCTTCAGAACGAGCTGGATGCCCGCTCCCGCGCCGCACGCGCGCGCATCGCGAGGACGCGTGACCGGTTGCTTCTCGTCACCCTCGGACTGATCGGGGTCGCTCTCCTCGGGACGGTGCTCGTGGGCGCGCTCTCGCGACGCCTGCGCGGGCTGGTGGAGGACGCACGCGAGCGCCAGGCGGAGGCCCTGCGCGTACGGCGTGAACTCGACGCCGTCTTCGACGCCACCGCCGATGCCCTCCTCGAGGTCGATGCGGACGGGAGGATCTTGAGGATCAACCCGGCGACGACGAGGCTGCTCGGCTGGAGCGAGGAGGACGCGCGCGGCGAGTCGATCGAGCGGCTCCTCCTCGGAGCGCCGGACCGGAGAGGTGAGATCCCGGATATCGTCGACGCGGTACGCCGGAGGCGAGAGGTGGATGGCGAGGAGGGAGAGATCCGCACGCGGCGCGGGCGCACGATCCCGGTCCTCTGGTCGACCCGGCGTCTGACCGAGGGAGGGGTCGGGCGTGGCGTGGTGGTGACGCTGACCGACCTGACCGAGATTCAGCAGACCACGGAGGCGCTGCGTCGTGCCGTCAAGGCGCGCGAGGAGACACTCGCCGTGGTGAGTCACGATCTGCGCAGCCCCCTCTCGACGGTGCAGGCGGTCGGCGAACTCCTCCTCGAGGTGCCGGTCGACGACGAGAAGCGTCAGGCACACCTCACCAATCTCCTCCGCGCCGCGGGGCGGATGAACCACCTCATCCGTGACCTCCTCGACATCGCCCGGATCGACGCCGGGGTGTTGAGCGTGCGCGCCGTCGAGGTCGGCGTGCCCGAGCTGCTTCAGGCCGCGAGAGATGCGCTGGTGGAACGCACCGAGCGTGCCGGGATCGAGCTCCTCACGCGGGATGAGGTCCCGGATATCCGCGTGGCGGCGGACGCGGATCGAGTCCTCCAGGTGTGGGAGAATCTGGTGGGCAACGCGCTACGCCACGCCGGAGGGGGAGGGCGGATCGAACTTGCCGCCCGTCCCCGGTCCGACGTCGTCGAGTTCAGCGTGTCCGACTCGGGGAGCGGGATCCCCGAAGACGAGCTGCCCCACCTCTTCGACCGCTTCTGGCGCGCCGACCTGCCTCGACGCGATGGTGCGGGGCTCGGTCTCGCGATCGTGCGGGGGATCGTCGAAGCGCATGGGGGGGAGGTGGGGGTGGAGAACCTCGAGCGCGGGGGCGCCCGCTTCCACTTCACCCTCCCGCGGGCACCGACGCCTTCCACCCGAGGAGATCCTCGACCCGATTCGTCGTGATGCGCCGGACCCCCGCGCCGTGGAGGATGGAGGCTTCCTCGCGTGAATCCACCGTCCACACCGCGACCTCGGCTCCCGCGCCGCGCGCGCGCGTCACGAGGGAAGGGTCGTCCAGGACGAGTCGGCGGTCGAAGTCGACGAGCCCCCGCCCGCCGAGCGCCGCCGCGCGCTCGATCGCGGTGGCGACCTCTCCCGTATCGCTCACGACGTAGCCGATCCCGACCTCGGAGTTCTGGCCGGCGATTCGATCGACGACGCCGAAGTCGAGCGAGATGAAGATCGTCCGCTCGACGAACCCGGCGTCCTCCACGATCCCGACCATCCGGTCGAGGTCTTCGAGCTCCCGGTAGCCCTTCACCTCGGCGTAGACGCGAAGATCGTGACCACGGACCGCGTCGAGCGCATCGACGAATCGCGGGATCCGCTCGCCCTTGAACTCCTTCGAGAACCACCCGCCCACATCGAGCGCCTCGAGCTGTCCGAATGTACGGCGTCGGACCGGCCCGACTCCGTCGGAGGTACGGCCGAGGTGCGGGTCGTGGAAGAGCACCGGCGTACCGCACGACGCAGTCTGCAGATCGAACTCGATCGCGTCGGTTCCCGCCTCGAGCGCGGCGTGGATCGCCGAGAGGGTGTTCTCCGGTGCACGTTCACTGAACCCCCGGTGGGCGATGATCTCGATTGCGTCCTTCACACTCTTTCTCCGATCACGAAGTCATCCTCCTGCGGCTGGAAGCGAGCCGACGGCCGGTGCGTTTGAAACCTCCGCATGCGGGGGTGCGTCGGTGCCGTCAGGAGCGTCGAGGGTGTCGACGAACCCCCGGCGTGGCAAGAGCACCACGCAGGCAGAGTGGATGCGGCGGCGCACGACTGCCAGAGGACTTCCGCGACATATCACGAGGAGACGGAGAGCGATGCGTACGAGGATTGCAGGTTTCATGACGGCCGCTCTGGTCGTGGCGACGGCCGTGCCGAGTGCTGCGCAGGAGCGATACACCCTTCGCGGAAACCCCGCGATCTACCTCCCGGCCGGCGAGGTCGAGGTGGTGCGGGGCTCGGGATCGGAGGTGCGTGTGAGTATCGAGATGCGTGGCCCCGATGCGAATCGGCTGACGGTGGAGGTGGACGAGATCGGTGGACGCGATGCCCTCCGTGTGCGGGTACCCGGCGATCGGCTCGTCCATGATCGCGGCACCGGCGTCCGCTTCAGCGGAGGGGCGTAGCCGATCTACCTCCGGATCTCCCCTCCCACCGGAGGTGTCACCGGATCGGCAGCGTGAGCGCGAAGGTGGATCCCTCACCGGGCGTCGATATCACATCGACCTCGCCTCCGATGCGCTCCATTGTGCGGCGCACGATCGCCAGGCCGATTCCGGTGCCTTCGCGGTGCACGTCGCCGCTGAGGCGCTCGAAGACGCGGAAGATCCGGTCGAGCTTCGACGGGTCGATCCCGACACCGTTGTCCTCGACGAGGAGGCGGATCGTGTCGCTCTCCTCCTCGGACCGGATGCGGACCACGGGACGACGGCCGTCGGGGACGAACTTGATCGCGTTCGAGACGAGATTGAGGGTGGCCTGCACCAGGATCGTGTGGTGCGCCACCAGTTCGGGGAGGGGGCGCTCGACCTCGATCTCGGCACCCGCGGCCCGGAGATCGGCGTCGAGCTGTTCGAGAGCCTCCGTGACCACCTCGTCGAGTGACACCGGGTGGAGCTCGATCGCCTCCACACTCAGCCGGCTGTACTCGAGGAGATCCGAGATGAGTTCCTCGGCACGCTCGCCCGACGCCACGATCCGCCGCGCGTAATCCATCGCCTCGTCGGGCAGGGTGTCGTCGAAGCTCTGCAGAAGGCTGTGAGCGAACCCCTGCATCGTTCGGAGGGGAGCACGGAGGTCATGGGAGATCGAGTAGGCGAAGGACTCGAGTTCGTCCTTGGCACGGCCGAGCTGCCGGGCGAGTTCGCGCGCGCTCCGCTCGCGTTCGCGAAGGTCTTCCTCACCCTGCGCGCGCTCGAGGTAGAGGACGAGGAGGTGTGCGACGCCTCCGAGCGTACGAAGCCTCCTCCCTTCCGCCCCCCCGTCGCGGGGAAACCCGACGACGAGGACGCCGTATTCACGGGTCCCTGCGCGAAGCGGCAGCAGGGCGATCGATCGACACCCGGCCGCCACGACCGGGTCCGCCTCGGGGTTCGGAAGCTCGGCACCGCTCAGACCGATCGCCGCACCCCGGTCGAGCGCCCGTCGATAGGGGGAGTGGCGTCCGGGGAGGCGCGCCGGTCCGTCGCGCGGGAGATCCACGCCCACGGCGTATTCGAGATCGAAGACCTCCATCTCGTCGTTCCATCGCGCCAGGAGCGCCACACTCGCGGCGGTCGCCTCCATCACCTCGGTGAGTATCGCGTGGATCGTCTCCCCGTAGTCTCGGGGCGCGAGGGCGAGTTCGCCGATGCGTGAGAGGAGCTGAATCTCCTCATTCTGCTCCGCCAGCGCGATCTCGGTCAAGCGCCGCTCCGTCACGTCGGCGAGCACGGCGTCGACGCGGGTGATGACCCCCTCGACTACGGTGGGCTTGTAGCGGCCTTCCACGAAGCGTGCGCTCCCGCCGAGGCCTCCGACATCGAGGTCTGCGACCACCGATTCGCACGAGTTGTCGAGTATGACCGCAGCGAGCTGTTCGCGTACCGCCGCCGGGAGGAGGCAGCGTCGCCAGTCGACCTTCCCGGATTGGAAATCCCCGGGCTCGATTCCGAGGAGGCGCTCCGTGCTGGGAGAGATGTGAAGGAGGCGATCCCGCACGAGATCCACCGAGAAGAAGACCTCGTCGAGGTTCTCGAAGAGGTTGCGCATCTCTTCGGTGGCCATCTCGAGGTGGGCCTGTGTCATCGCACGATCACACCGCAGGGCGAATTCGCGTTCGGCGACGGCGAGGCGGATGTTCAGGAGCTTGGCGTCGATCGGTTTGGCGATATAGTCATCGGCACCCACCTCGAGCACGCGGCGCAGCGCGTGCGGATCGGTATCTCCCGTGATGACGAGCACGATCGGCTGGATCCCCACATCGGCGGCACGGATCCGTCGACAGGCCTCGAGGCCGTCCAGCGTTCCGGGGAGGGTGAGGTCGAGAAGGACGAGCGCGAACTCGTCTTCCTCGAAGGCCTTCCATCCCGCGACGCCGTCGCTGCAGGCGGTCACCGTGTGCCCCCGTGTGCGGAGAATCTCCGAGTAGAGCCACCGCTCGGCGGCGACGTCCTCGACGAGGAGAACGGAGAGCGATTCCGGTCGGCGCCGTTCGTACGGGGAAGGCGGTACGGATTCGGAGCTCACGCCGCGGGCCTCCGCTCGATCATGCGAGGAACGGCCTCACGGGGCCCACGCCGATCACCGTGGCGGTGGCGAGGTGGGAGAAGCGGTGCGGGCGAGGATCGAAACATCGGCCGGGTTCTGGAGGAGTGAAGCGTCTTCCGGGGGCAAGATAGACCCGTGCCCATCGGGCCGACCAGTGACGCCCTCCTCGCCGACCAATGACGCCCTCCTCGCGGACGAGTGACGACCTCCTCGCCGACCGGGCTCGCCCATCGCGCCGACCGGTGACACCCTCCTCATGGATTCCATCCCCCGATCTGTGTAGTGTGGAGACGAGTAGTCGTGTGGAGAGGAATCCGCGTGGGGGTGCGCTCGGCGCGGAGTGCGATCTGCGTGGAGGACGATCCGGATGGGTGGCGTCCGCCCGGTTTCGCCATGCCGCGGGTCTTCGTCCCGCTTCATCGTCAAGGAGAGAGGGAGTGGGACCGGAGTTCAAGGTCATCGTCGACGTTCCCGTGCGCTTCAAGGACATCGATGTCGGAGGGCACGCGCACCATTCCCACGCGCTCGTCTACTTCGAGGAGGCGCGGTCCGCCTACTGGGAACGGATCACCGGCGTGCGCGGACTCGAGTCGGTCGAATACATCCTCGCCGAGATCTCCGTTCGCTACCACGCCCGGGTCCTCTGGCCCCAGCTCCTGGCCGTCGGCGCACGCGTGACTCGCCTGTCGCGTCGCACCTTCGAGATGACCTACGAGGTCCGGGGCGAGACGGATGAGCTTCTCCTGACCGGGAACTCCACGCAGGTGATCTTTGATTATGTATCCGGGAGGACGAAGACGATGCCGGAGACGTGGGCGCACGCCATCCGTGATCTCGATTCGCCCTCCCCGGGTGTCCACGACGAATCGGGCGCGGAATCATGACGGTCTCCGCGAGCGTGCCCGTGGTGAAAGAGGTTGCATTTTCCGATAACGCGTGAAAGTGTGGTGCGCTTCATCCACCTTTCGCGGTCGACATAGATTGATCGTCCGGCAGAGGGCGACGGACCTTTCATAATTCAAGCTCGGTATACCATCCAGATCTCACGGCCATGCGGTCGGAGGGCTCGGACACGCGGGCGCACGCTCAGGGAGACGGGCAGACATGGTTGCACACGTAATACGAACGGTTGGAGTGATCGGACTGGCGTTACTCACCGCCGCCGTCCTCATCCCCACGGACGTCGAGGCTCAGGACGGACGCTCACGCGTCCTCATCCCGGACCTCTTCTTTGTCGACGGCACCGACGACGACTTCGGGAAGGATGTCGCGAAGGAGCTTCGTGCGCGGATGAACCGGGAGGTCGGCTTCGTCTCGATCGAGCGGAAGGCGATCGAAGATGTCCTCAAGCGGTTCGATCTGGAGATGAAGGAGCTCGACTGCATCGGCGCGCGCCAACTGGCGTCACAGCTCCAGGCGGCGGTCGTCTTTTGTGCGACCTATGAGGAGGTCGGCGACAAGATGATCGAATTCCGGGAGCTCGCCTTCTACCCCGTGGGCGGCGGCGACCCCTTCTCGATCGATCTCTTCACCTCGCACGAGGAGGACGACCAGGAGGCGGCCCAGCAGATCATCGACGGCTTCGGTGCCTATGTGGAACTCGCACGATTCCGGCAGTACTGCTTCGAATACTCGGAGCTGCAGCAGTGGGCCGATGCCGAGCGGAACTGCGCGGGCGCGCTCGAGTTGAACCCGATCGATGCCGGACTCCGTTTCCAGCTCGCGCAGGTCTACCGGGCGCAGGAGCGGTTCGAGGAGGCGCTGACCGAGATCGATCGCGTGCTCGAGGTCGACCCGTACAAGGCCGATGCTCTCAACACGGGGGGGTACGTCGCCGCCACCCTCGGTCAGGAGGAGAAGGCGCTCGACTACTACACGCGGTATCTCGAGATCACCCCCGATGCTGCTGCCGTCCGTCGCACGATCGCCTACGACATGTACCAGGCGGGTGACCCGAATGGCGCGATGCAGCTCCTCGAGGAAGGTCTCGGGCCCGATGCCGAGATCGGGATCTATTCCGACTACGGCACCTACGCCTTCAACACCGCACGGGAGCTCCTCCAGGAGCGGGGGATCAACCCCTCGGACGAAGGGGTGACGATCCCGGCCGACATCCGGGATCTTTATGAGACCGCGATCGAGTCACTCGATCGCGTCTACCGGGAGCTCGGAGATTCCGCGACGCCGGGCGCGATGCGCAACGTCGTGGTCGCCCGTATCCAGCTCGGGCAACTCGCCGAGGCGGAGGCCTTCGGGCGGGAGCTCACGCAGACCTTCCCCGACCATGAAGGGGTGTGGGTGGCCTACGCCCAGGCGCTCCAGCAGCAGGACAAGATCGATGACGCTCTCCGTGCCTGGAGCCGCGTGGGTGAGCTGAACCCGAGCTACCCGCAGCTCTACGAGCGGCAGGCCAACCTCCTCCTCAACGCGGACCGTCGCGACGAAGCGGTTCCCCTCCTCCACCGCGCGGTCGAGAACGGCTTTGACAGGAACGTCGCCGCACGGATGATCTTCGGAGACGCCTACACGAAGGGTGTGCAGGGAAATCGGGGCGTGGCGTACACGGTCGAGGGGATCGCGCTCGCCAAGGGGTTCAATCCGGATGACGACACGCTGTCGATGCTCAACTTCTTCGAGGGCTACTCGCGGTATCAGCAGGGGATGGCCGTGGCACGGCCGGAGACGGCCGAGAGCGCGCGCCGCGCGCTCCCGATCTTCCGGGAGGCGCGCCAGCTCCTCGAAGGGGGACGTGCGTACGCGACCCGGGAGAACCAGAACCTGGCTCAGATCCTCGGCGCGGTCGATCAGTACATCGAGATTCAGGAACTCCTGATCGAACGCGGTGGCTGAATCTCATCCCCCCGGGAGGCGTCGCAGCCTCGCGGGGTGATCGCTCCCGAGCGACGACGGCGTCGCGGGCTCCGGCCCGCGGCGCCGTTTTTCATGCATCGGCGTCATCCCGGGGGCAGGGGCGTCGATCCGACCTTCGGGTTTTCTTCGTATTCTGACGGAATTGAATTTCGGGGGGTTCGGCGAGAAGCCAGACGGCAGAAGAGGGATCGCACGAATCGCTGGTCTGACCGGAGCCTGGAAATCTCCAAAAAAAAGTGCTTGCGCCTGCGTGGGGCGTCCTCTACCTTGCATTCCAACCTATACCACTTGATCCCACTCTTCTCCAATTGATCCCACCGTGAGCGGATTTCTCGGCCGGTACGAACATCAGCTGGACGAGAAGGGCCGGGTGTCCCTTCCGTCGGCGTTCCGCAAGGAAGCCGGTGGGGACCCCTTCGTCCTCCTCCAGTGGGAGAAGCCGTACCTCACCCTCTTTCCGCAGGCCGTGTGGACCGAGGTGGAGTCGCGCCTTCTCGAGTTCCGGAAGTCGCGACGGGCCGCGTGGAACCACGTCCGTGAAATCCTTGCGAATGCCACGGAGGTTGCACCGGACAAGCAGGGTCGGATCCTGGTCCCCGGCACACTGAAGACGGCGGCCGAGCTCGATGGGACGGTGATCCTGAACGGCAATATCGACCGGATCGAGATCTGGAGTCCGGAGAAGTGGAGTGCGGATGTCGAGTGCGCCACGAGTGAGGAGTTGACCGACTTCGGACACCGGATCTTCGGATGAACGCCTACCACGTTCCGGTCCTCGCCATGGAGGCGATCGACTTCCTCCTCGAGCGGGGAGCTGGCCTCTTTCTCGATGCGACGGTGGGTGGAGGGGGGCACGCGCTCCTCCTCCTCGAGCGCTGTCCCGAGTGTCGGGTGCTCGCGGTCGATCGCGATCCGGAGGCGATCGCGACCGCGCGTCGCCGTCTCGATCGGTATCGGGATCGGGTGCGCTTCCTCGCGACCCGCTTCGACCGCGCCACCGATGATATCGAGGTCCGGGACCGCGGACTCGACGGTGCGCTCCTCGACCTCGGCGTCAGTTCGCACCAGCTCGATGAGGAGGACCGGGGATTCACCTTCCGCCGGGGCGCCCCTCTCGACATGCGCATGACTCCGGAGGGGCCGACCGCTGCCGATCTCCTCGCCGAGGCGTCGGAGGAGGAGCTGGCTCGCATCTTCCGGGAGTACGGAGAGGAGCGGCACGCGCGCCGTCTCGCGCGCGCGATCGTGCGGCAGCGACGTCAGGCCCCGATCACGACGAGCGATGTCCTCGTCGGGGTGATCGACAGCGCGCTCCGGGGACGGGTCGAAGTACAGGATCGGGCACGGATCTTTCAGGCTCTGCGCATCGCGGTGAATGGTGAGATCGATGCGCTCGAGGCGGCGCTCCCGGTGATCCGCGATCGGCTGAACGAGGACGGCGTGCTCGTCGTGATCGCGTACCACTCGATCGAGGATCGGATCGTGAAGAACGCCTTTCGCGACTGGAGCCGCAGTTGTGTCTGTCCCCCGGGGCTCCCGATCTGTGTCTGCCGGGGCGTACCCCTCGGTGAGACGCTCACCCGACGGCCGGTCCGTCCGAGCGAAGATGAGGTCGAGCGGAATCCGAGGGCCCGGAGCGCGCGCCTTCGTGCGTGGAGGAAGGCGGCATGAGCGCGCCCGCCACCGCACCCCGGATCGCGATGGTTCTCGCCGTCTTCCTCGGCTCGCTCACCCTCGTCGCGTGGCGTCAGGGCCGCGCACTCGATCTGATGGGCAAGGTCGACTCGGTGCGTGCCGCGGTGTCGCTCGAGCACGCCGAGACCGATGAACTTCAGCACCGGATTCAGCGCCTCGAGAGTCGCGCCTGGGTCGTGGAGCAGGCGCGGGTGCGGCTCGGGATGCATCGTCCCGACGCATCCGAGATCCGGATCCTTTCGGGAGGGCGGCCATGAGGCCGGGGTCCGGGTCCCGCTGCGTGGACCTCCCTCGCTTCGACTGTCGTCGACGGATCCTCCTCGGGGCATGGCTCCTCGCCGCGCTCACCCTCCTGGCTCGCGCCGTCGAGGTGCAGGTCGTCGAGTCGTCCGAGTGGCGGGAGCGCGCTCGCATGCAGCAGCAGATGGCGAGCGCGGTGCCTGCGCCGCGCGGGACGATCTACGACCGGGACGGTACGCCTCTCGCCGTGAGCCGCGAACGGTACGAGGTCTCGATCGATGCCGACCAGCTTCAGGATCGCGTCGCGGTCCGCGCCGCCCTCGTGAATCTCCTCGGGTTCACGCCGCGCCGCGCCGGCGAGCTCACCGATCCCGCCCGGGACTGGATCGTGGTGCCCGGTCGCTTCGAGCCCTCGGTGCGTCCGGGGCTCGAGGGACTCCAGGGGGTACATCTGCGTCGCGAGCTGCGACGGGACTACCCCTACGAGACGTTGATGGCGGGGATCCTTGGGCGCGTGGTCGAAGAGCGTGGAGCGGGGGGGATCGAACAGAACTTCGAGGAGCTTCTCACGGGTCATCCCGGCCGCTCGGTCGTGGCGCGCGACAGCCATGGGCGGCCGATCCCCGGTCAGACGGTGCAGGTCGAAGCGCCGCGCGCCGGAGGTGATGTGCACCTGACGATCGACCTCGACCTCCAGGAGATCGGACACCAGGCTCTCACCGAGGCGATCACCGAGACGGGCGCGCGCGGCGGCGACCTGATCGTCACCGATCCCCGGACGGGGGAGATCCTCGCGATGGTCTCGATCGATGGAGAGAGCGCCGGCACTCTCTCCGGGATCAACACGCCGTACGAGCCCGGCTCCACCCTGAAGCCCTTCACCGTGGCGGCGCTCCTCGAGAGCGGGAAGGCACGCCTCGTCGACGAGATCGAGATCGGCGACGGGCGGTGGACGGTGAATGGACGCACGCTGACCGACGATCACGCCGATACGACCCGGCTCTCTCTCGCCGACGCGCTGCGCGTCTCTTCGAATGTGGGCGTCGCCAAGGCGGCGCTCGTGCTGACACCGGGCGAACAGTACGAGGCGCTGAGAGACTTCGGATTCGGGGTGCGCACGGGTGTGCCGCTCCCCGGTGAATCGGCGGGGATCCTCCGTCGGCCGCGGGAGTGGAGCCAGCCCTCGCCGCAGTCGCTCGCGATCGGCTACGAGATCTC
The DNA here is from genome assembly GCA_032250675.1 of Longimicrobiales bacterium. Lineage (GTDB taxonomy): Bacteria > Gemmatimonadota > Gemmatimonadetes > Longimicrobiales > Gaopeijiaceae > Gaopeijia. The sequence goes on from JAVVEY010000005.1 coordinate 22,035, forward strand.
GGTCACGCCCCTGCAGATGGCGATGGCCTACGGCGCCCTCGCGAATGGCGGACGCCTCCTCGAAGCGCGTCTCGTGTCGCGTGTGCGCGCCCCCGATGCGCCGGCACGTCACTTTCCGCCGCAGGTGATCCGGAAGGTCGTGCATGGGGGCGTGACGGGGCAGATCAGTCGGGTGCTCGTCGACGTCGTGGACGACGGAACGGGTGTGGAGGCCCAGCTCGGCACGATCAGCGTCGCCGGCAAGACGGGCACGTCTCGCGTCTATGGTGACGGGGGGTATCAGAAGGGGCGCTACTTCAGCTCCTTCGTCGGCTACTTCCCGGCCGAGGCACCGCAACTCGTGATCTTCGTCAAGCTCGATTCCCCGACGCGGGGACTCTACTACGGAGGGGCCACCGCGGCGCCGGTGACGCGCGCGACGATGGAGGCGGCGCTCGCCGCCCGCCAGTCTCCCCTGGATCGTGGCGAACTCCTGAGGCTCGCGCGCCGCGCGCCCTTCGTACCGCGCGATCGCGCGACCGAAACCGAACCGGTTCGGTTCGCCGCCCTCGACGTCACGGGTGGGGAGGCGGGCCCCCTCTCGACGCCGGGGGACCCGGTATGGGTGGGGCCCGGCGAGGCCAGCGTACCCGATGTATCCGGACTCCCGCTGCGCGTGGCGGTCCGTCACCTGCACCGACTCGGCTTCCGTGTGCGGGTGGACGATGGAGGAGGGGGGTTCACGACCGATCCGGAGCCGGGGCGGCGCTGGGCGGTCGGCGACACGGTCCGGATCGTGAGGACCGACCGATGAGCGCGCCACGGGTGACACGACTCGATGGACTCACCCGGGTCCTCCGTGACGCCGGCCTTCTCGAAGAGGTCCGCGGACCGGAGGACGCCGCGATTCTGGGGGTCGCGCACGACTCGCGCCGGACCGCACCCGGCGAACTCTTTGTCGCGTGGGTGGGGACGACGGACGACGGGCACGATCACGCGGCCGCTGCGGCTGCGGCGGGGGCGGTCGCGCTCCTGGTGGAGCGCCCGCTGGAGATCGATCTGCCGCAGGTGGTGGTGACGGACGGACGGGCCGCGGCGGCGATCGCTGCCCACTGGCACGCGGGGTGGCCAGCCGACGAGCTGAACCTCGTCGCGGTCACCGGAACGAATGGGAAGACGACCACCGCCCTCCTCGTGCGGCACATCCTCGCGGCACGCGGGACGGCGGCGCAGATCGGCACGCTCGGCGTGATCGGCGCGGAGGGGACGCCGTACACCGGCGAGCCCGGGCTCACGACGCCCGGTCCCGTCGACCTCGCCCGGACGCTACGCGAACTCGTCGACCACGGCGTCGACACCGTCGTCTTCGAAGCGTCGTCTCACGCCCTCGACCAGCGTCGCTTCGCGGGAGTGGAGATCGCCGCCGCGGTCTTCACGAACCTCTCGCAGGACCACCTCGACTACCACGGTGAGATGGCCGCCTACAGGGCGGCGAAGCTGAGACTTCTCGACCACCTCGCGGAAGACGGCGTCGCGGTGGTCAATGCGGGCGATCCCGCATGGGCGGATCTCACGGGGCCACGCACCGTCACCTTCGGAGTCGGGAGCGACACCCACGCCGATCTCGTGGCCGAGGATCTCCGGATTCACCTCGGGGGAAGCGACTTCACCCTCGCGTGGGAGGGAGAACGGATCCCCCTCCACCTCCCCCTGATCGGTCGCTTCAATGTCGAGAACGCCGCCGCCGCCGCAGGGGTGGCGCTCGCTCTGGGGATCGACGTCGAGACCGTGGTGACACGCCTCGCATCCGCCCCGCAGATCCCCGGTCGGCTCGAGGTCGTCGTCGAGGAATCGGTCACGGTGGTGATCGACTTCGCGCACACGCCCGACGCGCTCCACCACATCCTCTCGACGCTGCGTCCCCTCGTCGAGGGTCGCCTGATCGTCCTCTTCGGGGCAGGGGGGGACCGGGACACCGGCAAGCGTCCGGCGATGGCTTCCGCGGTCGCGCGCTTCGCCGATCTCGTCGTGCTCACCTCCGACAACCCGCGCGGCGAGGATCCGGAGCGGATCCTCGACGACCTCGAAGGCGGACTCGGTGCGGTGCAGGCGCTCCGGGAGGTCGACCGCCGCGCCGCGATCGGGCTGGCGATCGGCGAAGCGGAAGCGGGGGACCTCGTGCTCCTCGCGGGGAAGGGGCACGAGCGGACGCAGACGATCGGGACGCGCACCCTCCCCTTCGACGAGGCGGCGATCGCGCGCGAGGCGTGGGCCGTCCGGGGGGTCGCATGACGCCGATCGAGTGGACGAGTCGCGCGGTCCGCGAAGCGCTCGAAGCGAAGGGACTCCTGGTCGACGAAGATGGGGAGGCGCGTACCTTCACCGGTGTCGCGACCGATTCGCGGACCCTCACCGGCGGGGAGCTCTTCGTGGCGCTCCGGGGCGAGCGCTTCGATGGACACGACTTCGTGACCGCCGCCATCGAGAAGGGGGCGGGAGGCGTCGTCATCGAATCCGACGCGCTGCGGGGACGGGAGACGGAGACCGAACTCGGCCTCCCCACCTTCGTGGTGCGCGACTCGCTGCGCGCGTGGGGCGCACTCGCCCGTGCCCGGCGGGATCGCATCGAGGCGCCCGTCGTGGCGATCACCGGATCTTCGGGCAAGACGACCACCAAGGAGCTCCTCCGCGCCGCCCTCGATGCCGAATTCCGGGTGCACGCCACTGAAGCGAATCTGAACAATCGGGTGGGTCTGCCCCTCACCCTCCTCTCGACGCCGGACGACGCGGAGGTCGTCGTGCTCGAGGCGGGGACGAGCGAGCCGGGAGAGATCGCCGAGCTCGCCGCGGTCGCCCACCCCGACATCTCGGTCGTGATCACCGTGGGGGAAGCGCACCTCGAACGGCTCGGCACGGTGGCCGGCGTGCTCCAGGAGAAGCTCGACCTGGTGCGCGGGATGCGCGAACGGGGGCTCGCCTTCGTCGGGGAATCTCCCGATATCCTCCCGGCCACGGCGACCGAGCTCGGTCGTCGTGTGCGCACCGTCGGCTTCGGCCCCGCGGCGTCACCCGATGCGCGCGGCGAGCTCCTCGACCCCGACGGCGACGGACACTTCTCCTTCCGCTGGCGGGACCGCACCGTGCGGATGGGGATTCCGGGACGGCATGTCGCGCTCGACGCCCTCATCGCACTCGCGGTCGCCGACCACCTCGGGGCTTCGAGCGATCCCGCCATCGAAGGGATATGCCGCTACACCGGAGGCGTCCTGCGTGACGAAGTCCGGGGGGTGGGAGCGCTCACCCTGGTGGCCGACTGCTACAATTCGAATCCCGTGAGCGCGCGCGCGGCGCTCGACGCCCTCGCGTCCCGGCGTTCCCGCGGACCCCGCATCGCCTTCCTCGGCACGATGCACGAGATGGGGGAGCGCGAGGCCGGAGGGCACCGCGACGTTCTCGCGCACGCCTCGGAACTCTCCCTCGACCTCCTCGTGGCCACGGGGGCATTCGCAGCGGCGTCGGCAGCGGTCGTGCTCCCCTTCGAGGTCATCGCCGAGGCCGACCCGGAGGCTGCCTACGCTCGACTCCGACCCATCCTGGCGCACGCGCTCCAGGATGACGGAGGCGCGACGGTGCTCCTCAAGGCGTCGCGGAGTGAATCGCTCGAACGCTTCATCCCCGCGTTCGAGGCGGACTTCGGTGGAGGGGATCCACCTCTCGCGCGAGATCCGTCGGACCCCGTCCGACCGGCGGGGAGGGAGGGCTGATGCTGCATCATCTCCTCCCCCAGTTCGCGGACACCCACATCCTCTTCAACCTCTTCCGGTACCAGACCTTCCGGGCGGCCGGCGCGATCGTGACGGCGCTCCTCGTGACCTTCTTCGTGGGCCCCCGGATGATCCGGTGGCTGGCACGGGTACGGGTGGGTCAGGTCGTACGCGAGTCGGGCCCCGATACGCACCTCGCCAAGGCCGGCACGCCCACGATGGGGGGCACCCTCATCATCCTCTCGTGCGCCCTCTCGACCCTCCTCTGGGCCGACCTCACGAACCGCTACACCCAGATCTGCCTCGTGACGCTGGTCTGGATGGGAGCGATCGGCTTCGTCGATGACTGGCTGAAGGTGGTGCGACGGAAGACCGAGGGACTCGTGGCGAAGTTCAAGCTTCTCGGCCAGTACTCCTTCGGGATTGTTCTGGGGCTCTTCCTCGTGATGAATCCGGTCTCGCCCTTCCCGAGCGAGTGGACGAGCGTGCCCTTCTTCGCCGACCGGATGGTCGTCTTCGCGACACCCGTCTTCGTGATCTTCGTCGGGACGATCGTGGCCGGCTTCTCGAATGCCGTGAACCTGACCGACGGCCTCGATGGCCTCGCCTCGGGGCTGGCGGGGATCGCCGCCGCCACCTTCGCCGCCTTCGCCTACGTCGCCGGACGCATCGACACCTCCGCCTACCTCGGGCTCTTCTATCTGCCGGGTGCGGGCGAGATGGCGATCTTCGCCCTCGCGCTCGCCGGCGCGGCCGTCGGATTCCTCTGGTTCAATGCCCACCCCGCCTCGGTCTTCATGGGCGACACCGGATCGCTCGCCATCGGCGGGGCGCTGGGCGTGATGTCGATCCTGCTCAAGAGCGAGTTCCTCCTCGTGATCATCGGGGGCGTCTTCGTGCTGGAGACGCTCTCGGTGATGATCCAGGTCGGCGTCTACAAGTACACCGCGCGCTCGACCGGAGAGGGCAGGCGCGTCTTTCGCATGGCTCCCATCCACCACCACTTCGAAAAGCTCGGCTGGCCCGAGACGCAGGTGGTGGTGCGGTTCTGGATCCTGGGAGTGCTCTGCGCCATGGTTGCCATCGCAACGTTGAAGATCCGATGAGCACCGTGGCGATTCTCGGACTCGGAGCCAGCGGCGTCGCCGCGGCTCGTCTCGTTCTCGATCGAGGAGATGTCTGTCATGTCTCGGATCTCGAAGTTGATGCCCGCACTCGTGCCCGTGGAGCCGAACTCCGCGCTCTCGGAGCCGATGTCGAAGTGGGGGGGCACGATCTGTCCCGGATCGCCGACGCCGATCTCGTGGTGGTATCACCCGGAATCCCCCCCGACGCTCCGGTGCTCCGCGAACTCCGCGCTCGCGGAGTCCGCTGGATCAGCGAACCCGAGCTCGCCTCCCGGGTCTTCGATGGTGCACTGATCGCGATCACCGGGACCAACGGCAAGACGACGGTCACCCTCCTCCTGCACCACCTCCTCGTCTCGGCCGAGGTGGACGCGGCGGTGGGAGGGAATGTCGGAGGAGGCTTCGCGCCGCCCGCCTCCGAGCTCGCGAGGACGCGCCCTTCGGCGGCGTGGTTCGTGCTCGAGCTGAGCTCGTACCAGCTGGCCGACATCGACACCCTGACCCCCGATATCGGGGTGGTGACGAACCTCGCGCCCGACCACCTCGATCGGTACCCGAGTGTCGAGGCGTACTGGGCCGACAAGGCGCGTCTCTTCGCGAATGCGTCGAAGGCGAGCATCTGGGTCCTCAACGGAGACGACCCCGCGGTCGAGGCGATCGCCGGGGATGCCCCCGGGCACCGCTACCACTTCACCGATGCACCCGCCGAGAGGAGCGCCGCCTGGATCGACGAGGAGGGGGTGCTGGTGCTCGACGTCGGGGAGGGCGTCGAGCCGCTCCTCCCCGCCCGCGAGATCCCTCTCCTCGGTCGCCACAACCACCGCAACGCGCTCTGCGCGGCGCTCGCCGCCCGCCTCGCGGGCGTCTCGGTCGCCGACCTCCGCGAGGGGCTGCGAAGCGCCCGCCCGCTCCCGCATCGCCTCGAAGCGATCGGCGAGTTCGACGGCGTGCTCTGGGTGAACGACTCGAAGGCGACGAATGTGGCTTCGGCGGTCAGCGCGATCGAGAGCCTTGCGCGTCCGCTCGTGGTCCTCTTCGGGGGGAAGGACAAGGGTGAATCGATGACGCCGCTCGCGCACGCTCTCCTCACCCATCCCTTCCCGGTCCGCGCGGTGGTGACCTTCGGGGCGGCCGGCCCGCGCATCGCCCGGGAGCTCGATCGAGCGCCGGGCTCGACATCGCTTCCCCTGCACGCCGTCGAGGGAGGACTCGACGCTGCGGTCGCCCTCGCCCGTGAGGTGGCGCGCCCCGGCGACGCCATCCTCCTCTCGCCCGCCGCGTCGAGCTTCGACGAGTTTCGTGACTACACGGTGCGGGGCGCGCGATTCGCGGCGCTCGCGCGCGGGGAGGCGGCCTAATGCCTCCCTTCCCGATCGATCTCGCGCCTGCGCGCGTCGAACTCCCCGATGTGGGTCTCGGACGGGGGTGGGAGCCCCCGCTCCTCCTCGCGCTCACCCTGACGCTCTTCGCCTTCGGACTCGTCACCCTCTACTCGGCGTCCTCCGTCCTCGCGACGACGGACGGACTCCCCGCCCACTTCTACGTCCTCCGCCAGGCGACGGGAGGCGCGGTCGGACTCCTCGCGCTCGCGGTCTGCGCGCGCATCCCGTATCACCTCTGGCAGCGCGTCGCCTGGCCCCTTCTCTGGGTCAGTTTCGCCCTCCTCGTCTTCATCCTCCTCCCCTGGACCACCGGAATCGCGCCCGAGATCAATGGTGCACGACGCTGGCTCCGCGTCGGGGTCACGATCCAGCCTTCGGAGTTTGCCAAGCTCGCGATCCTCGTCTGGACCGCGATGCTCGCCGTTCGCAAGGAGGAGGTGCTCGGCAGCCTCTCGCGGGGCCTCGCGCCCTTCCTCACGGTCTGGATCCTCCTTCTCCTGCCGATCGCTCTCGAGCCGGACCTCTCGACCGCGCTCCTCGTGGGACTCCTCGGTGCGCTCACCCTCTTTGCCGCGGGCGCCCGGATCGGCCATTTCGTCTTCCTCGGCCTCCTCTCGGCTCCACTCCTCTGGCACCAGCTCTTCAGGGTCGGCTTCCGCCTCGAGCGGTGGGCGGCGTGGATGTCACCCCTCTCCGACCCCGAGGGTGCGGGGTATCAGCTGAACCAGTCGCTGATCGCGGTGGGATCGGGAGGTCTGACCGGACGTGGGTTCGGCGAGGGACAGCAGAAATTCGGGTTCCTCCCCGAGCCCCACAACGACTTCGTCTTCGCGATCGTCGGAGAGGAGTGGGGCCTCATCGGGGTGGTCTTCCTCCTGGCGATGTATACCGCTCTCGTCGTGGTCGGCTACAGGATCGTGCGCCGCGCGCCGGATCTCTTCGGACAGCTCCTCGCTCTCGGGTGCGCGAATCTGATCGCACTCCAGGCGGCGCTGCACATCTCCGTCGGGCTCGGGCTCGTACCGACGACGGGGCTCGCGCTTCCCCTCGTCTCCTACGGTCGTTCGAACCTCCTCGTCACCTTCGTGGCGATCGGAATCCTGATGGCCGTGGCCCGCGAAACCGACCTCGACTGGACTCCCGACGCCGTCGAACGCATGCGGCAGCCGGATCTCGCACAGAGGGACGCTCGGGCGTCCGGTGCCTGGAGCGGCGCATGACGGCGCGCCCCGTGGTGCTCTTCGCCGGCGGTGGGACGGGTGGGCACCTCTATCCCGCTCTCGCCCTGGCCGATGCGCTCGTCGAGCTTCGCCCCGATGTGCGTGCCGTCTTCGCGGGCACCGCGTGGGGGATCGAGGCGCGTGTTCTCCCCGAACGGGGCGTCGAGCACCTCCTCCTCCCCGTGCGAGGGTTCGCACGCGGCGTGTCGTGGTGGAGGCATCTCGGTGTCCTCCCCGCGCTCCTGGCCTCGCTCCTCCGGATGGCGGAATGGATCCACGCCCATCGTCCATCGGTCGTGGTCGTGACGGGCGGCTATGCGGGGGCGCCGGCGGGGCTGGGTGCGGTCCTCTCCCGCACACCACTCGTGCTCCAGGAGCAGAACGCCGTGCCCGGGGCCACCACGCGCCTCCTCTCCAGGTGGGCGGCGCGCATCCATGTGGCGTACCCCGAGGTCGAAGCGCTCCTTCCGCGCCGCGCGCGTGCCGCGATCCGCGTGAGCGGCAACCCGATTCGTCCGCCGCGCGCGTTCGACCCGGGGGAGGCGCGGCGCGCGCTCGCGCTCGACGTCGAGCGTCCCGTGGTCCTCATCGTCGGAGGGAGTCAGGGCTCGGCGGCGCTCAATGCCGCCGCGCTCGACCTCGTGCGGCGCGCCGGAGAGGACCCGGGGTTTCAGCTCCTCTGGTCCACCGGTCCGCGGCACATCGAAGCGGTGGAAGCGGAGATCGCGACGATCGGCGCGCGCCCGTGGGTACACACCTCCGGCTTCCTGACCGAGATGCCTCTCGCGCTCGCGGCAGCCGATCTCGCCGTGAGTCGCGCCGGCGCGATGGCGACCTCCGAGCTCCTGGCGTGGGGTGTTCCCGCGATCCTGGTGCCCCTCCCGACGTCGGCGGCGGGACACCAGGAACGCAACGCCCGCGCGCTCGCCGAAGCCGGATGCGCGCTGCACCTCCCCGAAGCGGAAATCGACGGCGTCCGTCTGAGCGAGGGGGTGCATGCCCTCCTCGGCGATTCGCACCGCCGGTCGCGGATGCACGCCGCTGCCCGTGCCCGCGCCTTTCCCGACGCCGCCGCGATCATCGCGCGCGACCTCGCCGAGCTCCTCCCCGCATCGTCGAGGTCCGCATGAAGACGACGCGGATCGACGAACTCGCGGGGGCGATCCACTTCATGGGGATCGGGGGTGCGGGGATGTGTGGACTCGCCGAACTCCTTGCCGGGCGGGGCCGTCGTGTCACCGGGTGCGACGCGCACGAGGGCGCTGCCGTACGGCGGCTCCGTGCGCTCGGTGTCGAGGTCTCGATCGGGCACGACCCCGCGCACCTGGCGGGGATCGACGCCGTGATCGTCACCGCCGCCGTGCCCGCCGCGCACCCCGAACTCGAGGCGGCTCGCGCGGCCGGCGTCCCCGTGTGGAAGCGGGCCCGGGCCCTCGGTGCGGTGGTGGGTGAAGGTCGGGTGGTGGCGATCGCGGGCACCCACGGCAAGACGAGTACGAGTGCACTCGTCGTTCACCTCCTCGACGAGGCCGGGCTCGATCCGACCGGGATCGTGGGCGGGAGTGTGTCGGGATGGGACGGCAACCTCCATCCCGGAGGCGACGACCTCTACGTGGTCGAGGCGGACGAATTCGACCGATCGTTCCTTCACCTCACTCCGGATGTGGCGGTCGTGACGAATCTCGAAGCCGATCACCTCGAGATCTACGGCTCCCTCGAGGGGGTCCGTGAGGGATTCCGGGCCTTCCTGGGGCAGCTCCGGGAGGGAGGGCGCGCGATCGTCTGTGCCGACGATTCGGGCGCGGCCGGACTCGTCTCTCTTCCCGGGTCGACGGCCTATACCTACGGAACCACGGCGGGCGCCCAGCTCCGCGCCGCCGAGATCGAGTTCGGTGAGAGCGGAACGCACTTCCGGATCTTCGAGGAGGGCATCGCCCGCGGCGGGGGCGAACTCGACACACCGGGGCGACACACCCTCCTGAACGCCCTCGCCGCCGCAGCGGTGGCGCGCGTCTTCGGGGTGGAGTGGGATGTGATCCGGCGGGGGTGGCGCACGCACCGCGGCGTGCACCGTCGATTCGAACGGCTCGGAGCGGTGGGGGAGATCGAGGTGGTGGACGACTACGCGCACCACCCGACCGAGATCGCGGTGACGCTGCGGGCGGCCCGGGATGCCTGGCCCGACCGACGGATCGTGGCGGTCTTCCAGCCCCACCTCTACACGCGGACGCGGGACTTCGCCGGAGAGTTCGGCGCCGCACTGGCCCAGGCCGACGTGGCGTGGGTGACCTCGATCTTTCCGGCTCGTGAACCCCCGCTCGAGGGGGTCGATCACACCCTCGTCGTCGACGCGATCCGGGCCGCGGGGGGCGTGGCCCACGAGCACGACGATCTCGACACGCTCGCCCGGGCGGTCGCCCAGGCGGTCCTCCCGGGGGATGTCGTCATCGGGATGGGCGCGGGATCGATCGAGCGCTTCGCGCCGGCACTCGTCACCCATCTGCGGGAGGGGATCCATGCGTAACCCCCTCGGACGCCGTCGGGCGTCACGGCGGCCTCACGCGGGCCCGCACGGCGATCCCCGGATCCCCGTACCACCGAGACCTCGCGCCCGGACGCCTCGCGTACGCATGATCGTGCGGGGGCTCGGGATCGCGGGCGTCGCCGCCGTCGGAATCGTGATCTCCGGGCACTTCCCCCGCCTCCTCGTCGACCTCGATCTCTTCCGCGCCAGGGAGGTCCAACTCGAGGGACTCGTGCGGCTCGAGAGGGGCCGGGTCCTCCGGACGGCCGGGATCGACCACACGACGAATATCTGGGAAGATCTCGAGATCTTCGAGGATCGCCTCGAGGCGCACCCCCTGGTGCGGAGCGTCCGCGTCACACGCGCGATCCCCGGTCGCCTCATCGTGGAGATCGAGGAGCGCGAGCCGGTGGGACTCGTCCCCACCCCCACCCTCGAACCGGTCGACCGCGAGGGACGCTACCTCCCCCTCGATCCGGCGCGGTGGCAGCTCGATCTCCCCCTCCTCCGTCCCCGCTCCATTCCGCTCGATGGGGAGACCCGTCCGGCTCCCGCGCGCCTGCGCACCCTCGCTCACCTCGCCGATGCGATGCGCTCCGAGGGTGTCTTCTGGAGCCGGGTCTCGGAGATCCGGGAAGAGGGGGGGGGCGTCGTCGTGGCCGAGTGGGGAGCGCCCGGGGTCACCTTTCTCTTCGGAGACACGACCGACCTGCGGCGACTCCGGGACGGCATGCGTGCCCTCGGGCACGCGATCGAGCGTGCTTCGGACCGCGGAGGGGAACCGCCGCGGGTGGTCGATCTGAGATGGGCGGATCAGGTGGTGGTCCGTGATCACACGAGCTGATGGGAGGCGGACGATGCGAGGCAATCTGATCGGCGGACTCGATGTGGGGACGACCCGGACGGTGGCCGTGATCGGTGAGGTTGTCGGAGAACCGGGGCGTCCCGCGGGACTGAGGATCCTGGGGGTGGGTCAGGCACGTACCGCGGGAGTGCGCGGGGAGCGCATCACCCATATCGAAGGGACCACCGAATCGATTCGCACCGCGCTCCAGGAAGCCGAGCTCATGGCCGGGGTTCGGGTCGATCGGGTGTATGCCGGGCTCTCCGGCGACCATATCGAGGCGTGGTCGAGCATGGGCGTGGTCGCGGTGCAGGACGACGAGATCACGCCGGGGGATATCAACCGGGTCCACGAGGTGGCGCGCGCCGTCGCGCTCGCACCCGATCGGGAGCTCCTGCACGCCATCCCGGTCGATTACATCGTCGACCACCAGCGCGGGATCAAGGATCCGATCGGGATGTCGGGCACGCGGCTCGAGGCCGAGGTCTATCTCGTAAGCTGCTCCGCGACCGCCGCCGCCAACATCCGCAAGGCGGTCACCCGGGCCGGGTACGCGATTCAGGAGCTCGTACTCGAACCGCTCGCCACGGCGCGTGCCGTCCTCACCGAGGACGAGAAGGAGGTGGGTGCCGCGATGGTGGAGGTGGGCGGGTCCTCGACCGGCCTCGCGGTCTACTACGAAGGCAAGATCCGCCATGTGGCGATCCTCCCGATCGGAGGGATCACGGTGACGCAGGATCTCGTGAAGGGGCTTTCGATCCCGTATCACGAGGCCCAGCGCGCCAAGGAAATCTGGGGCGCGGCGTCCGCGCAGTTCGTCGATCCCCAGGAGATGGTCGAGGTGCCCGGCCCCGCACCGGGGCAGCAGCGTCACGTGGCCCGCGAACTCATCGCGCACATCGCCGAACAGCGTCTCGACGAACTCTTCGGACTCGTCCAGAAGGAGCTCGACGACCACCACCTGACCGACCAGCTCGGCGCGGGGATCGTCCTCACCGGCGGGGGAGCCGCGATGCCCGGGATCACCGAACTCGCCCAGCAGGTCTTCGCCGCGCCGGTACGACTCGGGATTCCCGGTGAGGGGCTCTCGGGACTCGCCGACTCGGTCGGCCGTCCTCAGCTCGGCACGGGGACGGGCCTCACGATCTGGGGGTGCGAGCGATTCTCGGAGACGGGACGGGGCGCCTCCACCGCGATGTCGGGGCTGATCTCGAAGTTCAACGCCTGGGTCAGGGAGTTCTTCTGATGCATTCGCTTCATCGTCACTCCGGGCGGGGACCGCCGTCCGGCCCGGACCCGCCGGGACCGCGGCGTCGAGACCCCCCATGAGGGGCCGACGCGAGCGACCCGGTGGCGATCGCGATACCGGCGTCGGCACGGCTGTCCGCACGGCGGATCGAGCGCACGAGACGAACTCCGTACAGCACAACCCGAGGAGAGAGAGATGATGATCTTCGAATTCGAGGAAACCCCGATCGGAAATGCCCGCATGAAGGTGATCGGTGTGGGGGGCGCCGGTGGGAATGCGGTGAACCGGATGATCGACGAGGAGCTGGAGGGCGTCGAATTCATCTCGATGAACACCGACGGCCAGGCGCTCAAGAGTTCGTGTGCCCAGGTCACGCTGCAGATCGGCAAGAAGCTCACGCGCGGGCTGGGGGCCGGCGCGCGTCCGGAGATCGGACGCCAGGCCGTGCATGAGAGCGAGGAGGAGGTCCGGAAGGCGCTCGAGGGTGCCGACCTCGTCTTCATCACCGCGGGGATGGGCGGAGGCACCGGGACCGGCGCCGCGCCGATCGTCGCCGATATCGCCCGCGAACTCGGCGCGCTGACGATCGGGATCGTGACGCGTCCCTTCGCCTTCGAGGGGAAGAAGCGTGCGCGCCAGGCCGATCAGGGGCTCGCCGAGCTGCGTCGCGCCGTCGATACCGTGATCGTGGTGCCGAATGACCGCCTCCTCTCGGTCGTTCCCAAGGGCACGACCTTCAAGGACGCGCTCAAGAAGGCAGACGAAGTCCTCCTTCATGCCACCCAGGGGATCTCCGACCTCATCCGCGTGAGCGGCGAGGTCAATGTGGACTTCGCCGACGTGCGCACGATCATGGCGTGCCGCGGTCCGGCGCTCATGGGCTCGGGCTTCGGCGAGGGTGACAACCGCGCCCAGGAGGCCGCCCAGGAGGCGATCTCCTCGCCCCTCCTCGACAATGTGTCGATCTCGGGAGCGAAGGGTGTGCTCATCAATATCACCGGCGGGATGGATCTCGCGATTGACGAGGTCACCCAGATCTCTTCGATTATCCAGGAAGAGGCGGGAGACGAGGCCGAGATCATCTTCGGTGCGGTGCACGATCCGCAGCTCGAGGGGCGGGTGCGCGTCACCGTCATCGCCACCGGCTTCGACACGGAGGATTCGGACCTGCTGCGCCCCGACTTCCGCCGTCCCGCGAATGGGCAGCGGCAGCAGGCCCCGGCGCAGCGTGGTCCCCGACCGGTACCGCAGCCGCCGGTGCAGGAGGTGCAGATGGAGAGACAGAAGCAGGTCGCCGTGGGGGGAGGAACTCCGATCACGATGGACCCTGTGACGCCTGCGAGTCGTATGCCCACACGACCGGTGTCGTCGCGGGAGATCGGTGAGCTCGATATCCCGACCTTCATCCGCCGACAGATGGACTGAGACCCGACGGGACGTTCGGCTCGACCGGACGTCTCCCAACCCTGATCCGATGCGCTCGACGATTCGTCTCCGACTCCGCCGGACCGCACTCGCGTGGCTGAGTGTGTGGGTCGCGGCGTGCACGCAGGTGCCGGAGGTCGAGCTCGACGAGCCGATCCTCGCGGAGTCCGCCGAGCGCTTCGAGATTCATGCACTCGACCCCGGCGAGACCTTCGGGGAGCTCCTCTCCGAGCATATCGTCTGGAACGATCTCCAGGACCTCCTGACCGCCTTCCGCCGGGAGGCGAGTCCGCGCAGTATGCGTGCGGGCGCGGAGATCACACTGCGCTGGGTGCGAACGACCGCCGAGTTGCGGGCCATCGATGTCGCCCTCAACCGCGATGAGACGATCCGCTTGACCCGACTTCCGGGTGGGTGGGAGTCGGCGCGGGTGGAGACGCCGGTCTTCACCGACACGATCTACTTCGCGGGAGAGATCGAGTCGTCGCTCTGGCAGTCGATGATCGATGACGCGGCGCTGGGGGCGCTCCCGTATGCGGATCGCGCCGAGCTCGTGAACCACCTCGACAAGGTCTTCCAGTGGCAACTCGACTTCTCGCGGCAGATCCAGCTCGGTGACTACTACCGGGTGGCCTTCCAGCGTGAGGTGCGACCCGACGGGACGATGCGCAGCGGCCACATCCTCGCGGCCGAGTTCGTCAATGTGGGCACTCCCTACCACGCCGTCTTCTTCGACCCGAATGGAGACGGACTGGGGTCGTACTACGATCTCGAAGGGAAGTCGGTGCGGCGCAGCTTCCTCCTCAAGCCCCTCGAGTTCCGGCGGATCTCGTCGCGCTTCTCGAATGGGCGGCGGCACCCGGTGCTCAATACGGTGCGGGCGCACCGCGGGGTGGACTACGCCGCCGACGCGGGGACGCCGATCATGGCGACGGCGGATGGCGTGGTGATCCAGCGGGGGCCGAATGGCGGGCTCGGGAATGCGATCGAGATCCGGCACCCCAACGGATTCGTCACGCGCTACGGCCACATGAGCCGATTCGCGCCCGGGATCTCCGTGGGAAGTCGGATACGGCAGGAGCAGATCATCGGGTATGTGGGGATGACCGGGCTCGCGACGGGGCCCCACCTCCACTACGAGATGATCCGCGGAGGCCGACACGTCGATCCGCTCTCCGTCGATCTCCCTGCGGGCGACCCCGTGCCGACCGATGCGATCGATCGGTGGCGGGCCGAGCTCACCCCTCGTACGGCGCTCCTCGATCGCCTCCCCCCTCCCGGGCTCCGGCGTTTCGCGGACGCTCAGGACTTCGCCTCGTCGATCGAGGCCTCCGGCGCTCCGTCGAGTTTCGACGTACCGCGCTGACGACGTGACACGCCACCAACCCGGATGAGCGGGGGGATCCTGGTCGGACTCGCGGGTGTCGTCGCCTTCGGCGCCGCGCTCCGGCTCTACCACACGCGCGAGCTCCCCGTCCCCGGTCGGTCTCTCCTCGCGACGCTCCGCGGCGGCACGCTCGTGCTCGTCCTCCTCCTCGCGTGGAATCCGGACCTTCCACCGGGGGAGAGACCCGACGGGGGGCGCGTGGTGATCCTCGACACCTCCGGGAGCATGCTCGCGTCGTCGGGCGATCCGCTGCGCGAGGCGGAGGCGTGGATCGCGGGGTTGGAGGCGCGGGTCGACCGCGTGCCCGGGGCGCTGGCCGATGCCACGGCGCGCGCCGTCGAGGGAGGGGCAGGGCGGGTGACGGTGGTGACCGATCTGAGATCGGGCGATGGCGTCGCGATCCGCGCGATCGCGAGCACCTCGAGCATCCCGATCGATGTGGTCGATGTCGGGGGCGAGGTCGACAATGCGGGGATCTCCGAACTCGTCATCCCGGCGCTCGCGCGTTCGGGGGAGGAGGTCCGTGTGGGGGCGCGCGTGCACGCGCAGGGGCGGAGCGGGATCGAGCTCGCGCTCCTCCTCGACGGCGACACGGTGGCGCGCGCGAGCGATCTGCCGGCGCCGGTGGGCACGGAGCGCACGGTGGACCTCGCCTTCGTGCTTCCCGAGGCGCCCTCCGGAGCCCCGGGGCGTCATCTCCTCGAAGCGACCCTCCTCTCTCCCGACGATCTTCCCGGGGACGACCGGCGGCTGGGCGTACTCCTCCTCGAAGAGGAGGCCGGGGGGATCGTTGCGGTCTCCTGGGCCCCCGACTGGGAGTTTCGCTCGCTCCTCCCCCTCCTGGACGAGGTCTCGGGGCTGACGGCGCGTGGGTACCTCTCGCTCGGTGACGCGGGGTGGCTCCGAACGGGTGCCGAGCCGGGTGTCGTCGATGGAGAGGCGGTGCGCGAGGCGCTCACCCGCGCCGACCTCGTCATCATGCACGCCGCGCCCGCCTCCGATACCGGCCTTGTGGCGCTCGCCGGGAGCCTGCCTCGCCGACTCGAACTCGCCCCGGGGGGAAGGCGCCCCGAGGTGAATCGTCCGCAGCCGGGAGAGTGGTTCGTCGCGGCGGATCTCCCTCCGTCGCCGATCGCCGCCGATCTGGCCGGGATCGAGCTCCTCGGCCTCCCGCCGCTGACGAGGCTGCGCAGAGGCGGCGAGGGTGCGCTCACCCCGCTTCTCGTGCAGCGAGGCGGCTCGGGCGTACCGCTTCCGGCCTTCGAGATGGCGCGGGGGGAGGGGGAACGCGTGGTGACGGCGCGCGCAGAGGGGTTCTGGCGCTGGAGTGGACGGGAGGGAGCGCCCGGCGAGCTCTACCGGCGACTCTGGTCGGGGCTCACGGCGTGGCTGCTGACCCCGGACGCCGTGACGCGCACGACCGGCTTCGGTCCGCGCCCGGCCGAGGTGGCCCCCGGCGAGCCGATCGAGGTCCTCGGGGGGAGCGCGGTCGGGACCGATCTCGAGATCGGGTGGAACGACGCCGTCACGGGCGAGGCGCGTCGAACCGATACCCTCCGGATCGGCCCGGATGGACGCGGGATCGTGCCCGGATTCGACGATCGCGGCGCGCTCGCGTGGCGCGCGCGCGTCCTCGAGGGTGAAGCGGCGCGGTCGGAGGGAGAACCGACCGCCGGCGGGGTCCTCATCGTGCAGCCTCCCGGCACGGAGCTTCGCGCACCCCGGGACACCGCGCTCGTCGCGGATATCGCTCGCACCGAGCGGGTCACCCGCGAGGCGCTCGGAAGCGGAGTGCCGCTCCGGGACTCCCCCCTTCCATGGATCCTCCTGATTCTTCTCCTCTCGGCGGAGTGGATCGGTCGGCGTCGCGTGGGGCTCCGCTGACGAGGCTGCTACCCTCCCCTGACGCCTTTTCCATAGAATCCCGACATGGCCAGACTCTTCAGAACGAAGAAGGAACGGAAGAAGTCGATCTGGAAGCGCGCGGTCGACCTCGCGCTGACCGATGTGCGCGTCCTCGCCGGACGCATCGATCACGAGACGCTCGAGACGCTCGAGGAGCGGCTCATCGCAGCCGACTTCGGCGTCTCCACGACGCTCCGGCTCGTCGACGCCGTGGAGACGGCGGTGCGTCGCGGGAAGGTGAAGGATGGGACGGCGATCCGGGAAGCGCTGCGCGCCGAAGTGCGCGCGATCCTCACGGCCGAGACCCTCGAGACCGAACTGCAGGCGGCGGAAGCCCCACCCACCGTCTACCTCGTCGCGGGGGTGAATGGCGTCGGCAAGACGACCACGGTGGCCAAGCTCGCCCACCTCCTTCACGCCGACGGACAGCGCGTGCTCCTCGCCGCGGGCGACACCTGGCGTGCGGGCGCGGTGGGCCAGCTGCGGATCTGGGCCGAACGGATCGGCGTCGACTTCGTCGCGGGCCAGCAGGGGGGGGACCCCGCCGCGGTCGCCTGGGACGCCCTCGAGGCGGGGATCGCGCGCGGGAGTGACGTCGTGCTCATCGACACCGCGGGCCGGCTGCACACGGACCGGGGCCTCATGCAGGAGCTCGAAAAGGTCGATCGCGTAGTGCGTCGTCGCGTCGAGGGGGCGCCGCACGAGACGCTGATGGTGCTCGACGCGACGATCGGACAGAACGCGCTGCAGCAGGTGAAGGCGTTCGGGGAGGCGCTCGACCTGAGCGGGATCGCGCTCGCGAAGATGGATTCGACCGCGCGCGGCGGGATCGTCGTCGCGCTCGCCGAAGAGTACGGACTCCCCGTGAAGCTCATCGGGACGGGGGAGCGACTCGAAGACCTCCACCCCTTCGATGTGGGGTCGTTCCTCGAAGGCGTCTTCGACGGAGGGTGACGGGGTGAGCCGCCGCGACGCACCCGTGGACTTCTCTCTCCTGGACAAGCCGGTCCAGTTTCTGAAGGGGGTGGGACCGAGGCGCGCCGAAGGCTTCCAGCGGATGAAGCTCCTCACCGCCCGTGACGTGCTCTACCACACCCCTCGCCGCTACGACGACGCCTCCACCGTGCACCCGATCGCCGAGGTCGATGTCGGGATGGAGGTGAATCTGATCGGGCGGATCCGGTCGAAGGGGGTGATCCCCACCCGCGCCCGGCTCCGGATCTTCCAGGCGATCGTGGAGGACGACACGGGACGCATCACCGTCGCGTGGCCCGGCCAGCCCTGGCTCGACCGGAAGTTGCGCGAGGGCGACACGATCCTCGTCAGCGGTCCCGTCAAGTTCTTCCACGGGAGGCAGATCCAGCCGCGGGAATACACGCTGATCCAGCGCGCCTCGGACGCGGACGAGGAAGGACCCCCCGCGGAGGGCACCGTCTTCGTGACCTATCCGGCGAGCGAGGAGGTGCCGCAGTGGGTGCTGCGGGGCGTCTTCGAGCGCAACCTCGACGCGCTCCTCGAACTCGTCGCGAGAGAGGAGTGGCTCCCCGACGGGGTGCGCGCGGAGCTCGGCCTCCCCGCTCTCGCCGAGGCGCTCGATCGCGTGCACCGACCCGCCTCCCTCGCCGAGGCCGAGGCGGGGCGGCGACGGCTCGCCTTCGACGAGCTCTTCTTTGTGCAGCTCGTCCAGGCGCTGGTGCGGCACCGCGAGACGGTGGCGCGCCCCGGGATCCGTTTCGACCGGACGAACGAGCTCGTGCGCCCCCTCCTCGCCTCGCTCCCCTTCGCGCTGACCGGCGCCCAGACGCGCGCGCTCCGCGAGATCACCGAGGAGATGACCTCGACGCGCCGGATGAATCGGCTTCTGCAGGGCGACGTCGGGGCGGGCAAGACGCTCGTCGCGCTCTTCGCGATGGTCGTGGCGGTCGAGGCGGGGTGGCAGGCGGCGCTCATGGTGCCCACCGAGATCCTCGCCGAGCAGCACGCGCGCACCCTGGCCGCGCTCGTCGAGCCGATCGGCGTCACCGTCACGCTCCTCACCGGCCGCCTCGGCGCGGCCGACCGTCGCGCCGCGCTCGAGGCGATCGCGTCGGGCGGCGCGCAGATCGTGGTCGGCACGCACGCCCTCATCCAGGAGGGGGTCGACTTCGCGCGGCTCGGCCTCGTCGTCGTCGACGAGCAGCACCGCTTCGGGGTCAAGCAGCGGATGGCGCTCGGCGTGGGTGATCCCTCCCCCGATGTGCTGCTGATGTCGGCCACGCCGATCCCCCGCTCGCTCGCGCTGACGCTCTACGGCGAGCTCGATATCAGCGTGCTCGACGAGGTGCCGCCGGGGCGCACCCCGGTCCGGACGACGCTCAGCGGGGCGGGGCAGAGAGACGAGGTGTACCGCCGGGTGGCCGCCGAGCTCGCCGCGGGGCGTCAGGCGTACGTCGTCTACCCCCTCGTCGAGGAGTCCGAGAAGGTCGATCTGCGCGCGGCCACCGAGGAGTTCGAGCGGCTCTCGGAGGAGGTCTTCCCCGACGCCCGGCTCGGGCTCCTGCACGGCCGACTCCCCGGCGACGAGAAGGACGCCACGATGCGCGCCTTCGCGGCGGGCGAGATCGACCTCCTCGTCGCCACCACCGTCATCGAGGTCGGGATCGACGTGCCGAACGCGAGCGTCATGGTGATCGAGCACGCCGAGCGCTTCGGACTCTCGCAGCTCCACCAGCTCCGGGGCCGGGTGGGGCGGGGGGCGGCGCAGAGCTTCTGCCACCTCATCGCCGAACCCGCCGAGGGCGCGCTCGAGCGGCTGAAGGTCTTCCGCGACACCACCGACGGCTTCCGGATCGCCGCCGCCGACCTCGAGATCCGGGGGCAGGGCGACCTCTTCGGCGCGCAGCAGAGCGGGCACGCCCCCTACCTCCGCTTCGCCGACCTCGCGATCGACGGCGACCTCCTCACCGAGGCGCAGCGCCTCGCGCGCGGGATCGTCGAGGGCGACCCCGAGCTCGCCGCGCCCGCCCACGAACGCGTGGCCGCGGTCCTCCGCGCCCGCCACGCGCACCGCCTGGAGCTGTACGAGGTGGGGTGAGGTCCCGGACCCCGCCGTCCGGTCTCCGCGGCTTCTCCCACCCTGCTCTCCCTCCGGGATCCGTGACCCGGAACTCGCAGCCGAGGAACCAACCGGCCGCCCCGCTCCTTCACCTTATGCCCCGCGGCCGCGATGCCACCCCCGCCGCTCGAGGCCGCCGGGGCGATGCCACGGGAGGTGAAGATGCCCGCCGACAATCGCTCCGCACCCGACCGCTTCGGGATCGTCCGAGAGGGTCCTGTATCAGAGGGGCTCACTGCATCCACCCGCGACCGGCTCCTCGCGTACGCTCACCGTCTCACCGCAGATCGTCATCTGGCCGAGGATGCGGTGTTGGAGCGCGCGTGGTGTGATGAGGAACTCAACCTTCCGCGTGCCCCCACCGAAATCCTGGATGAGCGAGAGGTCGAGGCCCGACTGGACGAGGCGATCCGATCCCTCCCGGAGCGTCAGCGCCGGGTGATCACCCTGAGATTCCATCGCGGTCTCACGCCGCGCCGGATCGGCGAAGCGCTGGAGTGTTCGCCCAAGACCGTCCTTGGAGGGTGAGATCCTGCCACGATGGCGGAGGCCGCGCGCTGCGCACCGGACGGTGCCGATCGGGTCGCTGACCGTGCGACCGATGCCCGGTATGCAACGGCTTCGCGCGATCTGTATGGCTCTCGTCCCGGGCCTCCTCCTGGCGTGCGCCGGTGAGCGAGGGACGTCGTCGGAGGATTCCGATGCGCCGGAGGTTGCCGGAGCTCCCCTGGAGATCGAGGAGAGTGCCCGGGTGACGCTGGGTCGAGTCCCGGACGACACGCTGCACATCTTCCACAGGGTCGAGCCCCCCTTCCTCCTCCCCGACGGTCGTGTGGGTGTGCCGCTCCGCAGCACCGGGACGATCCGCGTCTTCGGACCCGACGGTGCGTTCGTGACCAGCCACGGACATCGGGGGAAGGCCCCCGGGGAATTCGAGGGCCTCTCGGCGGCGTGGGCGCGGGGCGATACCGTGGAAGCGCTGGACAGGACCTCGAGACGCATTACGCGCTTCCTCCCGGACGGGACGACGGAAACGGCAGCCCTCGACACGCAGCTCTGGGACCTCTCGTTCGGCGGAGCGCTCGGAGATGGGTGGGCCGTGGCGGGCGTCGTCGACGGAGGGATCGGGCGGAGGGATCGGATCGTGGTTCGGCGCATCGGCCGGGACGGAACCGACCTCGGGGTGATCACCGGCGTGGACGGGATGGCTCGCTACGGCGAGCCCAGGGTTTTCAGCGGGCCCACGCCGCTCTCTCCGATGCCCTTCGTCTGGATCACGGGCGACCGCGTCTACGTGGGCGAGAGCCTCACCCCGAGGGTCGAGGTGTTCGACGCCTCCGGCGCGCTGCGGGGGGAGATCGGGTGGGAATCGGCGGGGAATGACGCCGATATACGCGAGGTTGTCCGCGCCGTGGTGGATTCGGCGCTGGAGATGGCCGCTCCCGATCAACGAGCCACCGTCCGACGCCGCCTCGAGCTCGCCCCCGAGCCGGAGGCACTCCCGCTCTTCTCGAGGGTCATCGTGGACGAAGAGGGCTTCATCTGGATCCGACCGTACGAGCCCCTCGAGCACGCCTTTCCTCTCGGGCGCCGACGGTTTGTGGGCGGACGGGCTGCGCCAGGTGGTCGCTGGAGGATCCTGACGCCGGAGGGCGTCGAGGTGGGGTCGATCGCCGTCCCCCCCGATCTCGACCTCGAATACGTCGGGTCGGACGCCGTCGTGGGGATCGCCGTCGACGAATTCGGGGTCGAGTCGGTCCGGGTTCACGCGCTCCGGCGGCGGTGATTCTCCGCCGCCGGAGGGTTGCGCCGGACGCGCGTCGCTGACGATCCCCCGCGCCGCGCTACAGCGCCTCGGCCACCTCCTTGAACCTGCCCAGGAAGTCGCCCCACCCGAAGGGGTAATCGCTCAGGTCGACGGCGCGGACGAAGCCGGCGTGGATGAGGGTGACCTTCGTGCCCTCCCCCTCGGGTTCGAGGAGCCACGTCACCGACTGGATCGGGACGGAGGTGTCCCCCCGCCAGTCGGGCCAGGAGATCATGAAGCTTCTCCTCCTCGACCACCGTACGTCTTCAACACCCTTCCAAGTCGGGCTTCATCGATTGTGCAAGGGAGTCCGTCTCGGGTGCGTCCGGTCGGTTCGCCCGGAGGGGGAAGCTTCGGTATCTTGTGCGGTTCACTCACCCCCGCGGGAACTCGTCTGGCTTCTCTTCGCCGGGGAACCCTCTCGCGGAGGCGCCGCCATCCTCCACCCGACCCCCCGCATGTCCGACACCCCCCTCGCCGTCACCGAAGTCGCAGAGCTCCACGAGCACGCCGGAGAGCGCGTGCGTGTGGCCGGGTGGGTCGACACCACCCGCTCGCACGGCAAGGTCGCCTTCGCCGTCGTCCGCGACGGCACGGGGGTCGTCCAGTGTGTCTTCCTGCAGAAGCAGCTGGACGCGGCGGTCTGGGCGGCGCACGAGACGCTCACCCAGGAGAGCACGGTCTTCGTCGAGGGCGAGGTGAGGCTCGACGACCGCGCGCCCGGGGGGGTCGAGCTCGGGGTCACGGGGCTCGAGGTGATCCAGATCGCCGAGGAGTACCCGATTCAGCCGAAGGAGCACGGCGTCGACTTCCTCCTCGACCACCGGCACCTCTGGCTGCGCTCCTCGCTGCAGCGCGCCGGGCTGCGCGTCCGGCACGAGGTCCAGCAGGCGATCTCGGACTTCTTCTACGAGCGCGGTTTCACGCGGATCGACACCCCGATCCTGACGGGCTCGATCGGCGAGCACGCCGGCACCCTCTTCTCGACCGACTACTTCGGCGAGAATGCCTACCTCGCGCAGACCGGGCAGCTCTACGTCGAGACGGCGTGCCCCGCCTTCCGCAAGGTCTACTGCTTCGGCCCCACCTTCCGCGCCGAGAAGTCGAAGACGCGGCGCCACCTGACCGAATTCTGGATGGTCGAGCCCGAGGTGGCCTTCGCCGACTCCGAGGCGAACATGCGGCTGCAGGAGGCGTTCGTGCGCTACCTGGTCGAGCGGGCACTCGAACGGTGTGCCGCCGAACTCGAGACGCTGGAACGCGACACCTCGAAGCTCGAGGCGCTCCTCAAGCGACCCTTCGACCGGATCAGCTATTCGGAGGCGGTCGAGGTGCTGCAGGCGAGGGGGAGCGAGATCACGTGGGGAGAGGATCTCGGCGCCCCGGACGAGGCGATGCTCATGGAGGGACGCGAGGTGCCGCTCTTCGTCTTCAACTACCCGAAGGAGGCGAAGGCCTTCTACATGAAGGAGAACCCCGAGGACCCGCGCACCGTGCTCTGTGATGACCTCCTCGCGCCCGAGGGGTACGGCGAGATCATCGGGGGGAGCCAGCGCGAGGACGACCTCACGCGGCTCCTCGAGCGGATCCGCGAGGAGAAGCTGCCCGAGGAAGCGTACGGGTGGTACCTCGACCTGCGCCGGTACGGCTCCTTCGTGCACTCCGGATTCGGGCTCGGGCTGGAACGCACCGTGGGGTGGATCACGGGGCGCCATCACATCCGCGAGATGATCCCCTTCCCGCGCCTCATGAACCGGCTCGTACCCTGAACCGTCCCCGGACGTCGGCGTCGCTTCGCGCCGGAGTGGAGCGGGGTGGGGTGGGGGCCTTCGGGCACGCTTTGGCCGGGCAGTGGATTGGGGGGTGTCGAGGCCGCGACGTGCCCGGGCACCTCCCCGGACGCCTCCCCACCCACGGAGATCATGTCTGATCGCACCGTTCGCATCCTGCATCGACCCTCGGGAACGCTCATCGCTGAAGGACGCGTGGGGTGGGAGGTGAAGCCATTCGAGGGGAATTGGTACATCTCGCGCTCCGCGCTGCGTACCGACGCCTTCCGTACCACGCCGCTGCCCGGGCTCTGCCCGTACAAGTTCATCTACCTCTGGCTCGATTTCGTGCCCGAGTCCGGTCCCCCATCCCGCCGTCTCGGATGGCGCTACGTGGTGCCGAACCCGCTCTTCCCCTTCATCGCCTTCCGCGTGGCGGTCCCCGGGTCGCATCCCGACCTCGAGATCGACGTGCGTGTGGCGGACGAGGCACACACGCATGGATGACACGCAGGGAACCCCACCGACCGATCCGCAGCCGGATGCCGCCCGACGTGTGGGTGACCGCCGCTCGGTCCGCTACCTCCTGGCGCTCGCCGCCGCGGTGGTGACGGCGCTCACGGTGGCGACGATCAATGCGAGCTGGCTCACCCCCGGTGCGTCACCGACCGCGGTCGAGCATATCCATGCGGCCGAAGCGATGGCGCGGGGTGAGGCGCCCTCGATCCCGATCACCCCGTGGAGCTCGGAGTCGACGCGAGCCGGGCTGACCCGGTATCCGCCGGGGATGGCGGCAGGGATCGCGGCGACGATGCGCACCTTCGGGGTCAGGTCGCACGTCGCGGGCGTGTGGATGATGGCGTTCGGCGCAGGTGCCGTGGTGGGGATCAGCTTCCTCATGGCGAGTGCCCTCGGCGGACTCGCCGGAGGGGGCGTGGCCCTCCTCCTCCTCGCGACGACCCCCGCGTGGACGACGCTGCACCTCGTCCTCGGGAGTGAGTCGGTCTATCTCGCGATCGCGCTCGCCGGCGTGTGGCTCCTGATCCGATCGCCGCACCGCCACCTCGTCCACGGCGTGCTGAGCGCGCTCTCGGTCATGGTCCACTTCGCGGGTGTCGCCGGGACCGCCACCGCCGTCGTCCGCGCCCTTCACGGGTCGGGTCCGCGCCGGCACCGGGCCGTGAACGCGCTCGCCGCGGGACTTCCGACGGTGATCGTCCTGACGGCGTGGTGGGTCTTCCTGCGGCGGGGCACGGGAGATCTCCCGGGACCCGGGGTGTCCACCTTCGTGCTCATGACCATCGCAGCGGGGCTCGCTGCGGTTGCGGTCGATCGGGGCGTCGGACGGCGAGGTGCCGAGTCGCCGCGCAGACGCGCCGTCGCGGTATCGGGCGCGTACGCGGGAGCCTGGGGTGCAGCCCTCCTGACGCAACGCCTCCTCGGGGACGCCTCGGTCACGATCGACACGCGCCACTTCGCGCCGGTGCTCGTCCTCGCCACCCTCGGCGCGGGTGTCGCCGTGGCGCACCTCGTGCGTTCAAGAGGGTGGGCGATCGGAGTTCCGGTGTCGATCGCGGTGGTGGCGTGGAGCCTGATCGGGATCCGGGAAGCGCGGGTGCGGGTCACCGACACGAATGCCGGCGGGATCCACTACACCGATCGCGACCTCGTGCAGGACATCTCGCTGGCGTGGGTCTTCGCCGAGAGCGACGACTACATCCGCGTCTATTCGAATGAGCCGCACCTCCTCGTCTTTCACGGCGACCGGACGGCGAGCCTCCTCCCTGAACGGGGGGAGGATCTCGATGCCTTCGAGGCGCGGTTCCGGGCCGATCCCTCTCCCGTGGTGGTCGTCACCCCGGCCTCGGAGCGGGCGCACGACGCCGATCTCTGGTCCGGACGCCTCGGCCTGCGGGAGTTCCGTCGTACCGACCGGATCGTCATCCTCCTCCCGGCAGACGCCCCCGAGTTTGCGGCACTCGGACCCGATCCGCGAGACTGACTGCGCGTATGGCCCGCCTCGTCATCGACATGAACGATCAACGCCCGGTATGGGCGCGTCCTCGCTGGTTCGAGGAGGAGATCCGTGAGGCCCTCCCCGATGACTGGTCCCTCGCGATGCTCGACGCACCGGTGGAGGGGACGGGGGATGGATCGACGGCGGCACACCCCGTCGTGCTCGAGGCGGTCGCGGACGCCGAGGTCTACATGGGGTTCGGGATTCACGCCGAGGTGATCCTCGCGGGGCCCGGGATCCGCTGGGTGCACTCGGGCTCTGCGGGGGTGGGCAGTTCGATCACCCCCGCGCTCCTCGAGCGCAACCCCGTCTTCACGAATACCGCCGGAATTCACGGACCCCCGATGGCGGACACCGTGGTCGGGATGATCCTCCACTTCTTCCGCGGCTTCGACTTCGCGGTGGAGGCCCAGCGACGGGCCGCCTGGGACACCTCGCGCTTCTACGCGGCCGACTGCCCGATCCGGGAGGTGGCCGGGAGCACGATCGGGATCATCGGGTTTGGCGGTGTGGGGCGCGAAGTCAGCGCGCGGATGACCGCGCTGGGATCCCGCGTGCTCGGGCTGCGCCGGCGTCTTCCTGATGGCGCGAGCTCCCGCCGGGGCGATGCGGAGGGGGTCGAGGTGGTCGCCGGCGCAGCCGGACTCGAACGCCTCCTGCGCGAGAGCGACGCGGTCGTGGTGACGGCTCCGGACACCCCGGAGACGCGTGGAATGATCGATGCCGAAGCGCTCTCACGGATGAAGCCCGACGCGATCCTCATCAACGTCGCGCGCGGGGCGATCGTGGACGAAGCCGCGCTCGCCGAAGCGCTCCGTACCCGACAGCTGCGCGGCGCCGGGCTCGATGTCTTCTCGACCGAGCCCCTCTCACGCGAATCCCCCTTCTGGGGTCTCGACAATCTCCTGATCACACCGCACGTCTCGGCGGTGACCGATCGGTTCTGGAGGCGCGAGGCCGATCTGATCCTCCACAACCTCCGCGCCTGGATCGCCGGAGATGACGCCGCGATGCGAAATCGGGTGGATCTCCGCGCCGGCTACTGACGCCTTCGCGCCGGCTCCTGACGCCTTCGCACCGGTTACGGACGCCTCCGCTGCGGCTCCTGCGCCGCCGCCGGCTCCTGTGCCGCCTCCTCCCCTTCCTCCGCCTTCGTTCGCTCCCACAACCGATCGAGCGCCTCGAGCGAGGCGTCCTCGATCCGGATCCCCTCGACCCGGGCCAGCTCTTCGACGCGCCCGAAGCGGCGGGTGAACTTCCGGTTGGCCGCGGCGAGCGCCGTCGTGGGATGAGCGTGGCAGAGTCGCGCGAGATTGACGACCGCAAAGAGGAGATCGCCGATCTCCTCGACGAGCGCGGGGGCGGGGCGAGGGGGGCGACCGGCGGGCGGGTCGATCGCGAGTTCGGCCGCGACCTCCTCGAGCTCCTCGCGGACCTTCGCGAGCGCACCCCCCGCGTCCTCCCAGTCGAACCCCACGCCGGCGACACGCGCCTGGATGCGGTCGGCCGCCGTGAGGGGGTCGAGGGCGCGGGGGAGCCCGGCGAGCACGCCGGGGTCGGTCGCGCGATCCTTCTCTGCTTCGGCGCGCTCCCTCGCCTTGATCGCCTCCCACGGCACCTCGGGTCCATCGCCGTAGAGGTGCGGGTGTCGACGACGCATCTTCGCCTCGATGCGGCGCGTCACCGACTCGGCGTCGAGGGTGCCCTCCTCCTCCGCCACGACGATCTGGAAGGCGAGGTTCAGGAGGAGATCGCCCAACTCGTCTTCGAGGGCGTCCCCATCCCCGTGGTGGATCGCGTCGGCGGTCTCGGCGGCCTCCTCGAGGAGGTGCGGAACCAGCGACTCGGCGGTCTGCGCGGCGTCCCGGGGACAGGCGGAGCGGAGAAAGCGGACGAGCGCCACCGCGCGGTCGAGGTGACCCGGCGTGGTGCGGGCGTGATCGGCGCCCGGCGCGGGGTTCGGTGGGGGAGAGGGAGTATCGTTCACGTGAGAGTCGTCGCATCTTCCTGACGTCATGTCAACGAATCCCGCCGCGCGCTGCGTGGCCGAACTCGACCTCGTCGCGCTCCGGGTGAACCTCGAGGAGATCCGCTCGCGTCTCTCCGCGGACGCCCCCCTCATCGCGATGGTGAAGGCGAATGCGTACGGACTCGGGGTCGGAGATGTGGTGCCCGCGCTCCGTGAGGCGGGCGTGCGCTCCTTCGGGGTGGCGAGCGCCGCGGAGGCCGATCAATTGCGCGAGCTCGGGGTCACCGAAGGCGTGATCGTCTTCGGTCCGCTCGCCCCGGGGATGGAAGGGGAGGTGGTCGCGGCGCGCGCCGACGCCACGATCTCCGACCTCCGAACGATCGATGCCCTCGCGGAGGCCGCCGGAGGCCGAGAGGTGGGGATCCACGTCGAGGTCGATACCGGGATGGGACGCGCCGGCTTTCCCGCCGCGGAGGTCGGGGCGTGGGGTCCGGAGCTCCGTCGACGCCTCGATCTCCCCGGCGTCCGGTGGGCGGGTCTCTTCACGCATCTCCACTCGGCGGATGAGGCGGGTGGACCGGGGGTTGCCGATCAGGTGGCCTCCTTCGAGGCGGTCGTCTCCGAGCTCCGGCCTCCGGCGGAGGTGGAGCTGCATCTGGCGAACTCGGCCGGGGTTTTTCGTCTCGCTCCGCGCAGTCGCTTCGGCGCCCGGGTCGGGATCTTCCTCTATGGCGGACGGCCCGGGCCCGACGCCCCGGCCCCCGAGCCCGTCGTCCATCTGCGCGCGCGGATCGTGCGGATCACCGAGGTCCCGGTGGGGACGACACTCGGGTACGGCGCCACCCACCGGGCCGAAACGCCTGCCCGCTGGGCGACCGCGACGATCGGGTATGGCGATGGCCTCCCCCGGACGTTGTCGAACCGGGGTCGAGCACTCGTGCGGGGCCGGTCGGCTCCGATCGTGGGACGCGTGTCGATGGATCTCACGACGATCGATCTGACGGGGTTGCCGGAGGTCGAGGTGGGTGACTTCGCGACCTTCCTCGGTCGCGACGGGGATGCCACCCTCTCCGTCGAAGAGATCGCCGGACACGCGGGTACGATTTCATGGGAGATTTTCACCGGGCTCGCGCCCCGCGTGACGCGAGCCCCCTACCGAGGCGTCTGACCCCGATGCTGCCGCCCACTCCGATTCGACGCAGGCTCGACGAGCTCCTGCATCGTGCACACTGCCCCTACAGCCACTTTCCGGTCGCGGTTATCATCGAAGATTCGAGCGGGACCCTTTTCCACGGCGTGAACGTGGAGTCCGCCGCATTTCCGAGTGGAATCTGCGCGGAGAAGGCGGCCCTCGCCGCTGCGGTGGGAGCGCTGGGGAGCCGGGATCTCGAGATCACGACGGTGTGGATCGCCACGCGGACCGTGGTCGCGACGCCACCGTGCGGTTCGTGCCGACAGATCCTCTCGGAGCTGGCGCCGGCCGCGACGGTGCAGGCGTGGGCCACGAAGGGGGATGCCGAGCGAAGTTGGACGGTGCCCGAATTGTTGCCGGATGCGTTCGACCTCGATGTCGGTCGCACCCCTTAAAGGATTGGGAATGGGATCAGCAGGACACGGAGTACAGAGGTGAGACGCGGACTCCTCGCCATCCTGGCCGCGCTGGCGGTCGGGAGTGTTGCGGCGTGCGAAGAAGAATTACCCACCTCACTCGATGGGGCCGGGCTGCCGATCGACATCCGCACCTTCGAGATCGAACTCCCCTGGAGCGAGTTCGGCGAGACGATCGAATCCTTCGGAGGCTTCGGCCGGGTCGGTGACATCGCCGGGTCGGTGGTGGCGCATCAACTCGGTGGCCTGGTCGAGGCGAGAGCGCTGGTGAGCTTCCCCATCTTCCCCCCGCAGCTGACCGTCCTGGACTCCACCGGGACGGCGGTGATCGACCCCGACATCCGGGCGACCTCGGCGACCCTCATCGCATTCCTCGATACGGCGCGCATCGATTCACTGAGCACCGCCGAATTCAGTCTTGGTGCGCTCGAACAGAGATGGGTCCAGAGCTCGGCCACATGGGAAGCAGCGGTCGATTCGCTGGGCGGAATGAAGCTCTGGGATGAGCCGGGCGCGGGCCCGGTTCGTCCGGTGAGCCAGACGACCTACAGCTTTGCGGAGACCGCGGATTCCGTTCTCCTCGAGTTCGACTCGCTCACGCTCGCGCTCTGGGACTCCACGCTGGTCGAGCGGAGCCTTCGCATCGATCTTCTCACTCCCGGTCAGCGGATGCGTTTCACGCGGTTCCGCATGAGAATCGAATTCGCCTCCGCGATCAATCCGGACACCGTGCTCACGGCCGATATCTCCCCCTTCCGTGAGAGCTTCGTCTACTCTCCCATCCCGGACCCTCCGCCGGAAGGACGGGTCCGGGTGGGCGGGGCGCCCGCGTACCGGACGGTGCTCAGGATGACGGTTCCGCGGATCCTCAACGGGCCCCCGGAGCTCTGCGATATCGTCGGATGCCCCTTCACCCTGACCCCGAACAACGTCAATCGGGCGTCGCTCGTACTCCAGAGCCGACCTACCGAGCCGTCGGCCTATCAGCCTGTGGACTCCGTCTTTCTCGACGCGCGTCCGGTGCTCGCTCCGGAGATCCTGCCGAAGTCGCCACTCGGAAGTTCCTTCGTCGGGGGGATCTCCTTCGCGCCGAGCAACTTCGTCGAACCCGGTGGGGCGGTCCTCGATATCCCGATCACACTCTTCTTACAGAATCTCCTCTTCGAGAGCCTCATGGACGACCAGGGCGAGCCCGATGTCCGGGCCGACATCGCCCTCCTCACCCTGGTGGAGCCCTTCGACATCGCCTTCGTCGAGTTCGACGGTGCCGCGTCGCCGGATCCTCCGAGGCTCCGTTTCCTGGTCACCGTCAGCGACTCGCTGAGGTTCCGATGACCCGCTCTCTCGCGGTGCTGCTCGTCCTGATGCTCGCGCCCGTCGGCGTGGAGGCGCAGTCGGTACTCGGGATCGGACGATTCGGGTTCCCCCTCTCGAGCGTCGACGCACGCGGGCGTGCCCTCGGAGGTGTCGGCGTGGGGTTGGGCGGGGCCATCCTCTCCGCGACCGACCCCGCGGCAGCGGCCGATATCAATGCGGTGAGCTTCATCTTCAGTGGAGGGACGTCGTTCGTGGACGTCTCGCGGGGCGATGACGTCTCTTCGGACTTCACCACCACGCGCTTCCCCCTCGTCGGTGCGTCCTACTTCATCGAGAAAGTCGGTGTCATCTCGTTCACCTTCTCGTCTCTCGTCGATCAGGAGTGGGAGGACCAGGCGAGTTCGGTCATCGACGTCGAAGGCGGAGGCGAGATCTTCGTCACCGATATCTTCCAGTCGGATGGGAGTGTGGGTGCGCTCGAGATCGGGCTTGCGCGTCGTTTCGGAGGGATTGCCGTGGGCGCACGGGTGGGGCGCTACGTCGGGGACCTCCGTCGAGATCTCACGCGCGTTGTCGACTCGGTCTCGGTGGGGTCGGGATTTGCCCCCTTCGAGACGAGCGCGGTCTGGGAGTACTCGGGGTTCACGGGGATCGTCGGTGCGTCCACCGTGATCGACGAACAGGTCCACCTCGCGGCTTCCGTTCGCTTCGGCGGCGATCTCGACGCGGATCCGGTCGAAGACACCGAGGCGAGGCCGGTGACGATCTCGCTCCCGACCGAGCTGCGGCTCGGAGGTTCGGTGCTCCTCGCTCCCTCTCTCTTCGCCAACCTCGGCTTCGAGACGGCCGACTGGAGTGACACCGATCCCGACGGACAGAGGGCGTGGAGCATCGGCGGTGGCATCGAGTGGACGGGGTCCCGGATCCTCGGCAAGGATGGCGCCTGGCGCATCGGCGCCCGACGGGAGCGGCTCGCGATCAAGCCGGCGGGTGCGGCATCGGCGAGCGAGAGGACCCTCTCGGCAGGGCTCGCGATCGTCCTCGCGCGAAGTAGTGCGGGGGCTCTGGGGTCGGTCGACTTCGCCTTCGAACTCGGAGATCGCTCGGCGGGTGATCTGAGCGAGGATATCCTGCGTTCCACCGTGACCCTGCGCGTCGCCGGATTCTGACGTCGTGCGTGTTCATCTCCACACCTTCGGGTGCAAGGCGAACCAGTACGACACCGACCGGATGCGGCAGGAGCTCGTGGCACGCGGCGCCCGGCCGGTCGACGAGCCGGAGGCCGCCTCGCTCTGCATCGTGAACACCTGCACGGTGACCCGCGCCGCTGACGCCGAGGCGCGTCGCATGGTTCGACGCATCCGGCGTCGAAACCCGGATGCCCGCATCGTGGTGGCGGGGTGTTCCGCAGCGCTCCATACCGACGCCTACAGCGCGATGGAAGGGGTGTCTGCCGTCGTCCCCGGTCACGACCCCGTGGCGGTGGCGCGCGCCGGGACGTCTCCGGAGATCGTCCAGATCGAGGACCGGCGGAGTCTCGACCGCGTCGATCTGGAGCCTGTGGGAGGGGACGTGCTGCGACACCGGACGGGAGGAACGCGGGGCTGGCTCAAGATCCAGGACGGATGCGACCGCCGGTGTGCATTCTGTGCAACCCGACTGGCTCGGGGGTCGAGTCGAAGTCGCGAAGCGGACGAAGTCGTGCGGGAGGCTCGCCAACTCGCGTCGCGTCACCCCGAGATCGTCCTCACCGGGATCCATATCGGCCACTACGGGCGGGATCTCTCCGCGACGACGACGCTCGGAGCGCTCGTGACGCGTCTCCTCGACGAGGTGCCCGAGGTCCGCTTTCGTCTGGGGAGTATCGAGGCGACGGAGATCTGCGACGACCTCATCGCGCGCCTCGAAGACTCGGGGGGACGGCTCGCGCCCCATCTCCACATGCCGCTCCAGAGCGGCGCGGACCCGGTTCTCCGCGCGATGCGCCGATGGCACACCCGTGAAGCGTATCGCCGATGCGCCCTGGAGATCGCCGAGCGCGTGCCGATTCTCGGCCTCGGTGCCGATCTGATTACCGGATTTCCGGGCGAGACGGAGGCCGACCACGCCACCACCGTGGCGCTTGTGGAGGATCTCCCCTTCACCTACCTCCACGTCTTTCCCTTTTCGCCGCGCGAGGGCACCGAGGCGGCGACGCTGGCGGAGGAGTGTCCGGTGCCGCAGCGGGTGGCGGGAGAGCGGAGTCGCGATCTGCGTGAGCGCGTGGAACGCAAGGGGGCCGCCTGGGCACGTCGGCGGGCAGGGGAGGAGGCGATCGCCGTCGTGGAGCGGGGGGAATCGGCTCTCACGGGGGATTATCTCCGGGTCGGCGTCGCACCCGAACTGACCGATCGCGTGGGGTGCCTGACCCGTGGTGTCCTGCAGATGGGGCCCTCGGGCCTCTATATTGAAATCTCGTCCGGTGCCCGCGGGAGGGCACCCGGCGCTTCGCACTGATCTCTTTCCCACCGCCGTCGCCATCCTGCGGGCGCGGCGCCGAATCCACTCTCCTGATGGCTACCACACGACGCGCCTACGTCGAGACCTACGGATGCCAGATGAATATCAGCGATGGGGAGCTGATGGAGGGGATCCTCGAGGCCGAAGGATACGAGATCGTCGACGCCCCGGAGGGCGCGGATGTGATCCTCGTGAACACCTGCGCGATCCGGGACCACGCCGAGCGGCGCGTGCTCGGACGGATGTCACAACTCAAGGGGCTCAAGGCGGACCACCCCGGGCTGATTCTCGGGGTGACCGGATGCATGGCACAGCGGATGGGCGAGACCTTCACCGAGCGCGCGCCGTGGATCGATCTCGTGATGGGCCCCGACGCCTACCGTGGATTGCCCGGAGCGCTCGAAGAGATCGCCCGGGGCGAGCGCGGTGCGGCCGACATCGAGCCCGAGCCGGTCAAGCGTCGTACCCAGCTCACCGTGCTCGACCTCGACATGGGAGAGAACTACGAGGGGCTCGAACAGCGCCGTTCCAACGAGATCTCGGCGTGGGTTCCGATTCAGCGCGGGTGCAACCATCGGTGCACCTACTGCATCGTGCCGTACGTGCGCGGCGATGAGAAGAATCGCCGCCCGACCGAGGTCCTCTCCGAGGTCGCCACGCTGGCAGGGGAGGGGATCACCGAGGTGACACTCCTCGGGCAGACGGTGAACTCGTACCGACATGGCGAGTGGAGCTTCCCCGACCTCCTCCGGAGTGTGGCGCGCGTACCGGGGATCCGGCGTGTACGCTTCACCTCGCCGCACCCGAATGACGTGACCGACGCCCTGATCGAGGTCATCGCAACGGAGCCCGCGGTGTGCGAGCAGCTGCACCTCCCGGTGCAGGCGGGCAACGATCGCACGCTCAAGCGGATGCTGCGGCGCTACACCGTCGACGACTTCATCGGCGTGGTCGAGCGGGTGCGCGCGGCGATCCCCGATATCGCGCTGACCACCGATGTGATCGTCGCCTTCCCGGGGGAGACCGAGGAGGAGTTCGAGGACACCCTCGACCTCATGCGCGCCGTACGTTTCGACGACGCCTTCACCTATCGCTACTCCCCGAGGGAGGGCACCCCCGCCACACGGATGCCCGACGCGTGGTTCGTCGAGGATGATGTCGCCCAGGCCCGACTCGAGCGTCTCATCGAGGTGTCACGCGCGATTCAGCGAGAGATCAATGAGGAGGAGGTCGGGCGCATCGAGTCGCTCCTCCTGGAGAAGCCGGGACGCGATGAGGGCTACCTCCTCGGTCGGACGCGGCGGGGGAAGGCCGTCGTCGTTCCCGGCGTGCCGTCCGAGATCGGGGAGTATCTCGATGTCCGGCTCTCGCGCACGACGGGTGCGACCTTCGTCGCCGAACGGGTGACTCGACGGGCGCGGGCCGAGGCCACCGAACCCGCGGTCCGAGCGTGACACGCACCGGAGGGGTCCAGTGAGTCGGTGGCTCAGCCTCTCGGGGGCGACGGGGATTCTCCTCCTCTCGATGATCTTCGCGGCGCTCAACGGCGGACAGCGCGTCACCCTCAGGCTCGGGTTCGCCACCCTCTACCAGGTGCCGCTCACCGTGGTGGTCTTCGTGTCGCTGATGCTCGGGATGGTGGCGATGCTCGTTGCGGGGATCACCTCCGATCTGCGGGTGCGGAAGATCCTCCGGGAACGCCTCGCCGAAGAGCGAGACGAGGAGCACGCCCGCCTCCTGGTGGATCGCCATCAGACCAGCCTCTTCCAGGAGGAGGATCCGAACTGAGCGATCGCATGGAGGTGAACTGAACCACCTCCCTCCCTCGACCCGGGTCGCCCTCGCTCTTGCCCTCGGCGCGGCCCTCACGGGCCCGCTCCCCCCTGTGGTGCCCCTCCTCCTCACACTCGCGATCGGTCTCATCCGGGGATTCTCCCGCCCCGAGATCGGTGTTATGACGGTCGCCGCCGCAGTCGGCGCGCTCCTCGCCTCGGTGAGCCCGGGTCTCCCTCTCCCGCCGATCGGCGCTCACGTCGAACGAAGCGGGTGGCTCGAGGCGGAGCTCGACGGGGGGCTCATCCTTCACTCCGACGCCGGCACGATCGCTCTTGTTCCGGGGCGGGAAGCCGCGTCCGACACTCCCGATCTCGCGGGCCGCGCCGTGCGCGTGCGAGGGGTCTTTCTCGAGCCCTGGCACCCGAGGGCGCGTCCGCCCCTTCGGGCGGACGAGATCGGGGCGTGGACACTCGAGGGGATCGAGGCGCCGGGGGTCGCTCCGGCCCGACGTTCCTGGATGCGCTTCCGCCTCGCGGCGCGCAGCGCGGTGCGCGAACGGATCCGGCGTCTCTTCCCCGATCACGCCGGTCTGATCGCGGCGCTCCTCCTCGCCGATCGGAGCGACCTCGACCCCGAGCGCCGGAGCCGCTTCATCGACACGGGGACCGCGCACCTCCTGGCGATCTCGGGCTTTCATGTGGGAGTCCTCGCGGGGTGGGTCGTGATGGCGCTCGGGATGGCGCGCGTCCCCCGTCCCCTCCGTCCCGGTGTGGCGACCGGGATCGTCTGGATCTACGTGGCGCTGCTCGGCTTCCCGACCTCGGCGCTTCGCGCGGCGCTTCTGATCACCGCATTCACGCTCGGTCGTACGCGCGGCCGCCCCGTGCACCCGCTCGCCGCCTGGGGTGCCGCGCTCGCGATCACCGCGGCGGTGGCGCCGGCCGCCCTCCGAGGGGCGGGTGCCCAGCTCAGCTTCGCGGGGAGCTTCGGACTGATCGTGTGGGCGCGACCGTGGACGCGCAGCCTCGTCGGTGGAGCCCCCGGGCCCGGCGCTCGGCGTGCGACCCGTGCGCGGTACGTGATCGGTGCGGCCGTCGCCGCCTCCGCGGCGGCCCAGGTCGCGACCGCGGGGATCGTGGCATGGCACTTCCAGCGCGTCCCCCTCGTGGGACTGCCCGCATCGGTTCTCGCGACGCCTCCGGTGGCGATCGCCCTCCCCGGCGCCCTCCTCGCGCTCGTCCTCGCCCCACTCGCGCCGCTCGCCGCTGCGGTGGCCGCGGGGGTGGCGGGGGTGCTCGACGCCACACTCTGGCTGGTCGATCTCCTCGCCCGATTCGACGGCGCGCTCTGGGCGGGCCCGCTGCACCTCGTCGGACCCCTCGTCGGGGCGAGCATGGGGGTCGGGTGGGTGGGGTGGCACGCGCGCCGCAGCGGACCGGGCAGGCACCTTCAAGCGACGCTTCGCGACGCCGGAGCGCGTCGTCGTCGGGCGCGCGTGCGGGGCGGGGCGGTGGGGGCGTGGGTCGGCTTCACCCTCTCGCCGCTCGCCGCGGGGCTCGTCGAACGCCCTCTGCAGATGCACATCCTCGATGTGGGTCAGGGGGACGCGATCGCGATCCGGTCCCCCCGCGGCGCCTGGACGCTGATCGATACGGGACCGGGGCCGGCGCCGGACCTGCTGCGCGCGCTGGCGCGGGCGGGGGTGAGGCGGGTGCGGACCCTCGTGCTCACGCACCCCGATCTTGATCATGTGGGCGGAGCGGCGGGGCTCATCGAGGCGCTCCCGGTGGGACGGATCGTGGGCCCCGGACTGCTGCGGGGCACGGCTCCG
>JAVVEY010000080.1:0-12834 GCA_032250675.1 Longimicrobiales bacterium
CTCTACCTTCCCACCGCTCCTCACTACCCCACCCCACCCGAGGTCCCGCCCGTGCCCCGTCGCCTCCGCTCCCCCGCCGCCGTCGTCCTCCTCGCGCTCCCCCTCCTGGCTCTCGCCTGCGCGCCGGCCGACTCGACCGCGGGCCGCGCGGGAGACGCCCCGCCCGTCCGCTACGAGATCTCCTTCGACGACCGGATGCACAACGAGGCGCGCGTCTCGGTGCACTACACCGAGCTGCCCCCCGGGGAGACGCTCGAGATGCGCATGAGCCGCTCTTCGCCGGGGCGGTACGCGATCCACGAGTTCGCGAAGAATGTGTACGAGGTGGCCGCGGTCGACGGCGACGGACAGCCGCTCCCGATCACCCGCCCGGACCCCTACCAGTGGGACGTGACGGGGCACGGGGGCGAGGCGACGGTCACCTACACCCTCTTCGCCAACCGGGCGGGGGGGACGTACTCGGGGATCGACGAGACGCACGCGCATCTGAACATCCCGGCCACCTTCATGTGGGCGCGGGGGCACTTCGCGCGGCCGGTCGAGGTCACGGTCCACCTCCCCGAGGGGAGCGGGTGGGAGGTGGCCACCCAGCTCGCGCCGACCGACGACCCGGAGGTGTGGACGGCGCCGTCGCACGACTACTTCATGGACTCGCCGATGGAGATCGCCGACCTCGACTGGCGCGAGTGGGAGGTGGGCGAGCAGACGATCCGGATCGCGATGCACCACTTGGGCACCGACGCCGAGCTCGACGCCTACGCCGCCCAGGCGCGCTCGATCGTCGAGGAGGAGGCCGCGGTCTACGGCGAGCTCCCCGCCTTCGACCACGGCACCTATACCTTCCTGGCGTGCTACGTCCCGTGGGCCTCGGGCGACGGGATGGAGCACCGCAACTCGACCGTGCTGACGAGCTCGGGCTCACTCGAGACGTCGATGCTCGGGCTGCTCGGCACGGTGGCGCACGAGTTCTTCCACGCCTGGAATATCGAGCGCATCCGCCCCGCCGCGCTCGAGCCCTTCGACTTCGAGCGCGCCAACATGAGCCGCGAGCTCTGGTTCGGCGAGGGCTTCACGAGCTACTACG
This sequence comes from Longimicrobiales bacterium, assembly GCA_032250675.1. Classification (GTDB taxonomy): domain Bacteria; phylum Gemmatimonadota; class Gemmatimonadetes; order Longimicrobiales; family Gaopeijiaceae; genus Gaopeijia. The sequence continues at coordinate 1,085 of JAVVEY010000080.1, forward strand.
ACGACCTCGCGATGATGCGCGCCGGCGTCCTCGACGTCGGCCAGTTCGCCCGGAGCATGGGGGGCGCGGTGAATGCGGTGACCAACAGCCCGGGGCGGAACCACTTCTCCCCGGTCGAGATGAGCATGCAGGCCCCCTTCGTCGACGCCGCCACGAGCATCGATCCGACCAACCGCGCGAACACCTTCATCTCCTACTACACCTGGGGCTCGGTCGTGGGGCTGGGGCTCGACCTCGTGCTGCGCGAGCGCTTTCCAGGGGTCACGCTCGACGACGTGATGCGCGCGATGTGGGAGCGCCACGGCGCGCCGGAGATCCCCTACACGGTGGACGACATCGAGGCGGCGCTCGCCGAGGTCACGGGGGATGCCGACTTCGCGGCCCGCTTCTTCGATCGCTACATCCGGGGAAGCCTCGTGCCCGACTTCGAGCGCCTCTTCGCGCAGGCGGGCCTCGAGCTGCGCCCCGCGCGACCCGACGCGGCGATCCTCGCGCGCGCCCGCCTCGTGGCGGGCGAGGGCGGACTCACCGTCGCGAGCGCGCCCCTCGAGGGCACGCCGCTCTACGCGGCGGGAGCGAGCGCGGGCGATGTCGTCCTCGCGGTGGGCGGCCAACCCACTCGCACCCCCGGCGACCTCGCGCGCCTCCTGGCTGCGCGCGCCCCCGGCGACGCGGTCGAGGTCACCTTCCGCTCGCTCGGCGAGGAGTACTCGGCCACCGTCGAACTCATCGCCGACCCCGCGCTCGTCGTGGTGCCGGTCGAGGCGGATGGGGGCGCGCTCACCGAGGCGCAGGCGGCGTTTCGAGAGGCGTGGCTGGGGGGGTGAGGGGGGCGCTCACGGATCGCCGTCGCCGATCTCGAGTGGACGTTGTCGACCCCCGATCGTCCGATTAGCGTCGGAAGCACTCCCGACCCGACCCGACCCCGGCTGCCCATGGATCCCGTTCCCGATATTCTCCTCCTCGATCGCCCCATCACTTCGGAAGAATTGAGCGCCCTGGTGGAGCGATTCTTCGAGGATATGGTCAAGTACGTCGCCGATCTGCAACGAGAGGTGATCGCGATCGGAGGAGATCTCCATGCCGACGCCGAGGCCGTGCTCCTGGAACGAGGAAGTCGCCAGCGCGACCTCTGGGGTGCGAACTACTACCCCGGGCGGGGCCCTGACGCGTGCATCGAATTCACCTCGCTCATCAACATCCGACCCGCGCAGGACAACCCGAGCATGGAGCTGGAGCGAGAGGAACTTCGCCACACTCTGCGGGAGCTGACCTTCAGACTGGTGGGTCGGGGAGAGCCCCTGCCATGACCCAGCACCCATGACCCAGCACTCGGGGCTGAGCGCCGAGCGGTGGGCGGAGTTCGACGCTCCCCACCAGCTCCTCATGATCGCCAACGAGATGAACCGGATCCGGAAGCTGCCGGACGAGGACCGGACCGGGCGACAGCGCGCCCTCGCCCGGGTGCTCCGCCTCACCGACCTCACCCTCGACGCCACCCGGCGACGAGGGCTCCGCCGCGAGCTCGCCCGTTGGCGCGATCTGGCAGCCGTGCTCTACCTCCAGGACGACGCCGACCGGGAAGGGTTCCTTCGCGCCTTCCGCGCGCTCCTTCTGCTCCACCCCGTCACGGCGCGGCAGATTCCGCTGCTGATCGGGGGGTGAAGAGCGGGGCGGAGCCCCCCGCGCGCCTCACCCCCGCTCCGCAATCGGCGGATCGCTCGAGAGCGGGGCATCGACCAGATCCCACGCGAGATCGACGTACTCCACCTCGCACCACTCCTTGAAGGTCTTCCAGTCCCTCCTGGCCGGCCACATCGACGAGTCCGAGTACCACTCATCCAGATGGAGCTCGAAGAGCATCCTGCAATTCACGCGAACCCAGGTCAACGATTCCCAGGTCAACTCGAATTCGGGGATGAGAAACGCACTCGGCGCATCCCGCACCTCATTGTCAGACAGATACCCCTCGGGCTCGCACTTTCGCACCCAGTCGATGAACGGCTGACGCGGTCGCAGGATGAGCAGCTCACGGTTCAGAAACCAGATCTCCCTGCATCCATCGCCCCACTTCGGGTCATCCATGGTTTTCTCCTTGCCCGGAGTCATTATTTCCCTCCACAATGCGCGAGTCATGTGGCTCTCGCCGGCCGCCCCGTCTCCAACCCCTCCAGAAGATCGAGGAGTCCGGCCGATTCGCACAAGCGATTTCGCTTTGCGTCCGAGACCGGTGCCGGGGCGGAACGTCGCCGCCTGCTTCGCCCGCAGCGTTTGCGGCGCCGGGCGCGCCGGGCCCGCGCATCTTCGAGTCCGAGATGGAATATCCCACTCTTTTTCCATCTATACGACGGCCACTTCCGGGTGGAATATCGGCTCGGATTCCATGTCCAGGCAGTCTCGACCACAGGTCAAGTAGAAACGTGGTGGTGTTTTCCACTTCCGGGCACCGCTTCGGTGCCTCGTGGGTCCGAGGACGGCTGCCCATCCCGATCGGCAGCCCCCACCCGCACTCGATTGCCCTGATTCGTGCAATCTGGCAGCAATTGTATCATATTAGGCAATCACGGCCGCGCGGCCTCGACGAGCGCGGTCGAGCGAGACGAGTTGTATCTTCGGATGCAACCCGTCCCGACGTGTACGGATCCACGCAATCGAGAGGGGCCAGCATGCAGCACTTCGCGATCATCGGTGACCTGGTCGGCTCGAGGCAGATGGCCGACCGCGCAGCGGTGCAGGTGCGGTTCCGCAAGGCGATCGATGACGTGAATCGCGCGTCGGCTGCACGTCTCACCGTGCTCCTCAAGCTCACGGCCGGCGACGAGGTCCAGGGCATCACGGGTCAGCCGGAGACCCTCGTGGATGTGATGGTGACGCTCTCCGACGCCCTCGCTCCCGAGCGTCTCGCCTGGGGATGGGGATACGGTGCCCTCACGACCGACCTCGTCGATGACGTCTCCCTGCTCGACGGGCCGTGCCTCCACCGGGCCCGGGAGGCGGTGGAGGCGGCCAGAAAGGGATCGAGCTGGCTGGAGATCGCGGGCTTCACCGAGCCCGCGGGCCGGGTCCTGTCGGCGCTGATGAACCTCATCGGCGCCATCCGGGCAGAATGGACGGAGCGGCAGACGGAGGTGGTGAGGGAATCGAGGGGACGGCTGCAAGTCGAGACCGCCAAGGCGCTCGGCGTTTCACCGTCCACCATCAGCCGCGCGTTGGGCGCCGCGCACGCTGCGCGCGTCTTCGAGGGCGAGGAAGCGGCCAGGGCGCTGCTCCGCACCCTTTCGCGGGAGGGTGACCGGTGACGATTCTCGGTGCCTTCGGGAGGCTGGACCTGCTCCTGCCGCTCCTCACCGCACACCTGCTGGCCGACTTCGTCTTCCAGACCGACCGGATGGCGGCGGGCAAGGACCGTCGGGGCGTGCTCCTGGGCCACGTGGGCGTGGTCGCCGCGGCGAGCTGGCTTCTGGTGAGCCCCACAGCGACCGGCCTCCCGCTCATCCTGCTGGTGGCCCTCTTCCACCTGCTCATCGACCTGGCAAAAATCGCCGTGGAGCGCGGGACGCTCGGCCCCGAGCCTGGCGGCGCACCGGGCCCCGAGCCGGCGGGGTTCTGGCCCCGCAACGGTCGCCCGACACTCTTCCTTGCCGATCAGGCGCTTCACGCGGCGTCGCTCATCGCCGCCGTCGTGCTCATCGAGCGTCTACCCGTCGTGAGCACTCCTTCTCCCGGTACGGGGGTCTGGATCTCCGCGTTCGGGACGCCGTACCTCCGCCTGCTGATCCTCGCGTCCGGCGGCATCGTCGCCACCACGGGCGTCGGGTATTTCTTCGCCCACTTCCTGGCTCGCTTCGAGATCGAGCTCGACCCCGATCAGCGAGGCGGCCTCCCGGGAGGCGGGTACTGGATCGGCGTGACCGAGCGGTCGCTCATCTACCTCTTCATCCTCCTGGGCGAGCCCACGGGAATCGGCTTCCTGGCCGCCGCGAAGTCCGTCTTCCGCATCGGAGAGCTGAAGGACTCCAAAGACCGGAAGCTGGCCGAGTACATCCTCATCGGGACGCTGCTCAGCTTCGCGGTGGCCATGCTCGTGGGGCTGGTCGCCAGGAGGATGCTCGACCTCGTCCGGTAGGAGCGTGTGGTAGAAGCGTGTTGAAGAAGTGGGGCGAGATGTCACGTCTCCCGACCCGCACCTCACCCCCGCACCGGCGAGCTCCCCGACTGCGTGTGCACCACCTTCCAGGCGCCATCGACCCACCGGAAGAGGTACGTGCCGTGCCCCCGGTTGTGGATCTCGCGGCCGTCGGGGGTGGTGAGGCGGATCTCGGTGTCGACGAGGGCCCAGGCGAAGCGTCCCTCGAAGTGCGTCTGGACGTTCGAGAATTCGAGGCGCAGCCCCAGCTCCGCCTCCGGCTCGACGTGGTTCTCGACGAGGTCACGGAGCCCGAGGTTCTCCCCGCCGCCCTCGAAGTAGCGAGCGCCGTCCCAGTCGAGGAAGTGGGCGTAGAACGGCGTCCCGTCGCCCTCCTCCCACCCGAGCCGGACATCCTCCACGATCGCTTCGAGCAGCGCAGCATCGTGAATGGGCGGGTCGGCGTCGGGGACGGGCGGGTCCGCGTCGGGAGCGGTGCACCCGCTCGTGGCAACGATCGCCAGCAGGGCGGTAACGAGACTTCTCTTCATGAGCGCGCTCCTCGGCAGGGTGTGGTTCCGAACCTCCAACAGGATCCTGATCGACCGAACGACGTCGGATTCGCAGACGTCCTTTCTCTACTACTGAAAATGCGTCCGCCAGCTCCTTGCCATGCTCGGTCACCGCGGTCGCAGTAATCCTCCCCTTCTCCTCGGGCTCGATTCCTTTCCCTCGTCGCACAGGAGTCTCAAGTCGCTCCAGCCGGAATCGGGTACACGACATCCGCCTTCAGGGCTCCCGCGGCAAACGAGATCGCCGCCAGCACCGCTTCCTGAGTCAGTCCCGGATGAGAATCCACGATCGCCTCAATGCTCTCACCCGCCCCGAGACGCTCCACGATGCTTTCAACCGTGATGCGGGTGCCTCGGATCACGGGCTTCCCCATCATGACCTTCGGGTCGGAAACGATCATGTCATGCATGCCATCCTCCTCGGTTCAGCAGTTCCAGCCTCTCGGGCCGGCTCAATCTACGACTCCTGCACCGCAAGAATCCACACGACCCCCGATGCATGCGGAAGGTCGCTGAACCGGGCGCACGTCTCACGTGAGATCCGGCCCAATGAGGTCGAACAGGCTCTGTCGTCGTTGAACTCTCGGAATGTGTCGCGCCGGGGCAGGGCCGGTCAACGAATTCCCGATCCCGGAGTTGCGAGCGCCTATCGCCCCACCCGCCCCCGCACCATTCATCCGGAGGATCCCCGCGGCCTGGTCCTCGAGCAGCTCGGTGATCGGGATCGCCGGGCCGGCGAGCGTCACCACGAAGGAGACCGCCGAGGGGTCGTGGCCGAGCACGGCGCCCACGAGCGCGCCCTCCGAAGCAGAGGGCGTGCAGGGTGGCCGCGCGCAAGCGCGGGTGCAAGGGGAAGGACGGTGAAAAGAGGGAGCACGTCCGCCCGTCCAACCATTCCATCGCCCCGGGCCCCGGATCAACCTCCGACCCGAGGCACCTTGTCTCCCGCCAATGATACATTACGATCAATGTATGAAGACCATCACGATCAATGTAAGTGAGACCGCCTACGAGGACTTCCGGCGCGCGTCCAGGAGCCTCGGTCGGCCCACCTCCGAGCTGATCCGTGAGGCGATGGAGACCTACCGGCGTGAACGTCTCCGTCCGCGTGCGGACCTGCTGGCCTTCCGCCCGCGCTCCCTCGGCAAGGTCCTGAAACCGCTCGAGCGGGGCGATGACCTCCTCGAAGAAATGCTCGAGCCCGATTCGTGATCGGAGTCGACACGAGCTTTCTGGTCGGGCTGGCGGTTCGGGAGCACCCTTCGCACCCCGCCTGCCTCCGCCTCTTCGAGGAGGAGATCCGGGGGCGTGGGGGGTCGATGGCGCTGTCGGGCCAGGTTCTGGCCGAGTTCTGCCACGTGATCACGGACCCGCGCCGCTTTCAGGATCCGCTGGAGATGGCCGACGCGCTCGAGCTGTGTGAGATGTGGTGGAACGCCGCCGAGTGCCGGCCGGTGGTCGTCGATGCCGAGGTCGGCGCGCTCTTCCTTACCTGGATGCAGGAGTTCAGGCTCGGGCGGAAGCGTCTGCTCGACACGCTCCTTGCGGCCAGCCTGTACGCCGCCGGCGTGCGGCGGCTGGCCACCACGGATTGGCGCGACTTCCAGCTCTACGGGGTGTTCCACCTGGAGCACGTCTGAGAAGTACACGGCCCGCCGCGTCGCCTGCCCGGGTCCCAGAGCCGCGAGGCACCGATCGCCAGGACGGCGGACACGATTCGCCGCTCACTCGCCCGCGCGCAGATGGTGCGCCAGATCCTTCACGAAGCGGTCGACGGACGCCTCGGCCACGCGGCCCATCGCCACGGCGTCGAGCGCGTCGCCGAGCGGACCGAAGGGCGGGTCGTAGCGGCCCGAGAAGTCGAGCTGGGTCTCGGTGGAGGTGAGCGCGTAGAGGGCCAGCACCCCGTCCATGAGCGGGAAGAGACGCGGGTGCTCGGCGGCCTGCCACTCGAGGTGGATCCTCGTCGCGGGCGTGGAGGTCGGTCCGCGCTCGACCTCCTCGACCTCGCTCACCGAGATGGCGATCTCGGCACCCACCTCCACACCGACCACGCTCACCCTGAGCTCGGCGGCGAGCGAGCGCACCCGATCGGCCGCGGCGCGCGTCGCCGAGCGGAAGACCTCCAGCGGATCGGCGGTGAGCGCCGCGCGCACCTCCTCGTACGGGCGGTTCACATACTCGAAGCTCCGCACCTCGCGCATCGCGCTCATTCCAGGAGGGTCACCCGCGGCTCGTTCACCGCGGCCCGAATGTGCTCGTGGCGCTCGATCAGGCGCGCGCAGCTGTTCCAGCGCACCAGCGCGTCGTCGTTGCCCGACGGACGCAGCGCTTCGGCGCGCTCGTAGTGCGCCATCGCCTTCCTGAGCCAGTCGTAGATGAGCGGGCCGGCGCCGAGCGTCCCGCGCTTGATCAGACACGTCCCCTTCCGCTCGCAGATGATTCCCTCGTAGTACTCGCGCGCGTACTCCTCTTCGAGGTGCTCGATCAGCTCGCGCACCTCTTCGAGCGTGGGGCCGCGGTCCGCCCCGAACTGGTCGGTCAGCGAGAGGATGAGGGCGATCAGCGCCTCGTGGTTCCCGGGGTCGGCCGCGAGCACGTCGCGGCAGATGCTCTCGGCCTCCCACGGCTCGTTGAGGAGCCGGTACCGCTCCACCTTCTTCAGCGCCCGCTCGATCCCCTCGGGCGTAAGCTTCTTCAGTTCGAACATCCCGGCCTCCCGGTCGGCGTCGTGAATCCACCTCCTCTTCGTCGTGCCTTCCCTCATGGTGCCTTCTCTTCCGTCCCTCCGCGAAGCGTCCTGAGCACCCGGCGTACGGGGTCGAAGACGTCGTCGACTACCCGCTCCTTCAGCGGAATGATGGCGTTGTCGGTGATCGTGATCCCCTCGGGACAGACCTCGGTGCAGCACTTCGTGATATTGCAGAAGCCGATCCCTCCCTCCTCCCAGAGCTCGCGGGTGCGCGTCTCGGTGTCGAGCGGGTGCATCTCGAGGGCGGCGGCGTGCACCAGGTGCCGCGGCCCGATGAATCGCTCGTGCTCGCCATGCTCGCGCAGCACGTGGCAGACGTCCTGGCAGAGGAAGCACTCGATGCACTTCCGGAACTCCATGACGCGGTCGACGTCGGCCTGCTGCATCCGCCACGAGCCGTCCGCGTCATCGGGAGGCCGGGGGCGGAAGGGCTTGATGCGCTTCTTCGCCTCGTAGTTCCACGAGACGTCGCAGACGAGGTCGCGGACCCGGGGGAAGGCCTTCATCGGCTCGATCCGGATCGGCCGGGCGGTGGGCAGATCGCTCATCCGCGTCATGCACATGAGCCTCGGCATCCCATTCACCTCGGCCGAGCACGAGCCGCAGCGCCCCGCCTTGCAGTTCCAGCGCACCGCCAGATCAGGGGCGTCCTCCGCCTGGATCCGGTGCACCGCGTCGAGGACGACCATCCCCTCGGTCACCTCGGTCGTGTAGCTCCGGAACTCGCCCTCCTCGGCGTCTCCGCGCCAGATCTCGAATCCGACTTCAGCCATCTCGCCTCCCGGTGCCCGTCATCGGTCAACCCTGCTCCTCGATGATCCGCTTCAACTCGTCCGGCATCTCCGGGATCGAGCGTCGCTCCAGCGTCATCTCGCCATCCGCCCCGCGCCGCGCGGTCAGATTCATCCCGCCCCACGCGGGGTCCTTCCCGGGGTAGTCGTCGCGGGTGTGCGCCCCCCGGCTCTCGGTCCGCTCGGCGGCGGCCCGGATCACCGCCTCCGAGACGGTGAGGAGGTTGTGCAGGTCGATCCAGGTGTGCCACCCGGGGTTGTACTCGCGGTTGCCCGACACCGGCACACGCTGCGCGCGGCGGCGGAGCGCGCGGACGGCGTCGAGCGCCTCGCCGAGCTTGTCCGCCTCGCGGATGATCCCCGCCTTGTCCTGCATGATCGACTGCAGCTCGTGCTGGATCTGGTGCGGGTTGCCGTCTCCCCCCCCATTCCTGCGGAAGGGCTCGAGGAGGCGGGCCGCCTCGGCCTCGACCTCCTCCATGTCGAGGGATCCCGGGCCGCGCTCGGAGGCGAAGGCCGCCGCGTGCGCCCCGGCGCGCCGCCCGAAGACGAGGAGGTCGGAGAGCGAGTTGCCCCCGAGCCGGTTCGCGCCGTGGAGTCCCGAGGCGCACTCGCCCGCGGCGAAGAGCCCCGGCACCGTCGACATCTGCGTCTCGGCGTCGACTCGCACCCCGCCCATGACGTAGTGCGTGGTCGGCCCGACCTCCATCGGCTCCTCGGTGATGTCGATCCCGGCCAGCTCCCTGAACTGGTGGTGCATCCCGGGGAGCTTGCGCTTGATGTGCTCGGCGCCGCCCTCGACGTGGTCCTTGATCCAGGCGATGTCGAGGAAGGCGCCTCCGTGCGGGCTGCCGCGCCCGGCGGCGACCTCGGCCAGGATGCGGCGCGCCACATGGTCGCGCGTGAGCAGCTCGGGGGGGCGGCGCGCCTCGGGGTCTCCCTGGCAGTAGCGCCACCCCTCCTCTTCGGTATCGGCGGTCTGGTCGCGGTACGCCTCGGGGATCTCGTCGAAGAGGAAGCGGCGGCCCTCGCTGTTCCGCAGCACGCCCCCTTCGCCGCGCACCCCCTCGGTCACCAGGATCCCCCGCACGCTCGGCGGCCAGACCATCCCGGTGGGGTGGAACTGCACGAACTCCATATCCATCAGCTCGGCGCCGGCGTCGTAGGCCAGGGTGTGGCCGTCACCGGTGTACTCCCACGAGTTCGAGGTGACGCGGAAGGCGCGCCCGATCCCGCCGGTCGCCACGATCACGGCGCCCGCGTGGAAGACGCGGAAGCGACCCCGTTCGCGGTCGTAGGCGAAGGCCCCCGTGACCCGCTCGCCATCCTTGAGGAGGCGGGTGACGGTGACCTCCATGTGCACGTCCATCCCCTGGTGGATGCCGTGGTCCTGGAGCGCGCGGATCATCTCGAGGCCGGTCCGGTCGCCCACGTGCGCGAGCCGCGGGTAGGCGTGGCCACCGAAGTTTCGTTGCAGGATGCGCCCGTCGGGGGTGCGGTCGAAGAGCGCGCCCCACCCCTCGAGCTCGCGCACGCGGTCGGGCGCCTCGCGGGCGTGGAGCTCGGCCATCCGCCAGTCGTTCAGGTACTGGCCGCCCCGCATCGTGTCGGCGAAGTGGACCTTCCACGAGTCGCGCTCGTCGACGTTGCCGAGCGAGGCGGCGACGCCCCCCTCGGCCATCACCGTGTGCGCCTTGCCCAGGAGCGACTTGCAGACGACGCCGACCGACGCCCCGGCCGCCGACGCCTCCACCGCCGCGCGCAGCCCCGCCCCACCCGCCCCGATCACGATCACGTCGTACTCGTGGCGCTCGTATTCGGCCATCAGAAGATCCTCCAGTCGACCCAGACGCCCATCGAGACGAGCCGCACGTAGAGATCGGAGAAGGCGACCCAGAAGAGGCTCATCCAGGCCCAGAGCATGTGCCGCCGGTTGAGGCAGCTCACCCCGTGGTACGCCTTCGCCCGCGCCGGCTTCGTCGAGATCCGGGTCAGCCGTCCCCCGATCAGGTGCCGCAGCGAGTGGCACCCCAGGGTGTAGCCGCCGAGGAGCACCACATTCACCGCGAGGACCAGCGTCCCGACCCCGATCCCGAACTCCGTGCCGCCGGTCGCCGGGTCCTCGAACCAGAGCGCCTTCCAGACGTCGTACGAGAGGATGAGGAGGAAGCCGAGCGCGAGGTAGAGGAAGTAGCGGTGGACGTTCTGCAGGATCAGCGGGAAGGAGCGCTCACCCCGGTAGCTCTTCCGCGGCTCGCCGACCGTGCACGACGGCGGGTCGGCCCAGAACGCCTTGTAGTAGGCGCCCCGGTAGTAGTAGCAGGTGAGGCGGAATCCGCCGGGCGCCCAGAGGATCAGGAGCGCGGGCGAGAAGGGGAGCCACCCCGGCCACCCCCCGGGCCGCGGCCCGAACCAGGCGTGCCCACTCTCCCCGAAGAGCTCCGGAGAGTAGAAGGGGGAGAGGTACGGCCCCGCCGCGTAGTGCTCCCCCTGGAAGGCCGCCCACGTCGAGTAGACGATGAAGGCCGACAGCCCCAGGAAGATGACCAGGGGTTTGACCCACCAGGCATCGGGGCGAGCCGTCTCTCCGAAGCTTCGAACCGACGGAAGGGTGGCGCTCGATTCCGCCATGCAGCACTCCTCCTGATCGCGGGTTGACCAGCGTGCCCCGCCATCATAAGGCGGGTGGACCACGATCGGCCAGTGCGTTCCCCTGCCGGGGCAAGCCAGTCGCGCAGCGGAGTGCGCTGCACGACACTGCCGAGTCCGGCCAGAGACACGGCCGGGTGCGCGCCGGGTGCGCGCCGGGTACGCAAGGAGCCGGTCAAGCCATGCTCGATCAATTTGGCAGCACCTTTCTGGCGCTCGGACCCCCGCTGATTCTCCTTGCGGGCACGGGGATCACGGTCGTGGTCGCGGCGATCGTCACCGGGCCAATACGCTGGTGGGTGTTGGGCATCGGGCCCGCGCTCTCACTCGCCGCCGCCTGGGGGAGCGTCGTCCTCGTCGTCGAGCTCATCGATCCGGCCGAGGGCTCCGGCTTCCTCCTGGGCGGGGCCGCCATCGGACTCTACGTCGCCGCGGCGCTCATCTACTACCCCGTGCTGGCCGCGGCAGGGATCTGGCGGTGGTCGAGGCGGCAGCCGGTGCGCCCGGCCAACGCCGCGCCGTCGAGCGCGCGATCCTCCGAATCGAGCGACATCCGATCGTGACACGACGAGGGATCGTTGTGGCGCCATGGGTTATGCGGAAAGAACAGCGGTGCTCCCGGTCCCGAATCGACACACACGCGCCCCCGCGTTTCCGCGGGAACGTGATCCTCGCCGGGATCGAGTACGGTGAGGCGCTTCCCGGGCACGACGGAGAACTCCATCCCCGGCCTGCTATCGATGACCGTGATCACGCTGTTCACCACCCGGAGGGGTGACCTCCGGACATTCGACCCGCTCTCCCGTGAAACGTGCATCCCCGCTTCCCGACATCTCGTCACTCGCGTACCACACCCGCCC
>JAVVEY010000006.1:0-58139 GCA_032250675.1 Longimicrobiales bacterium
CTCATGACCGCGTGTACACCCACCTCCCGCAGCCGGATCGCGGCGTCACGGCTGCGCGCGCCGGACTTGCAGTGGAGGACGACCTCTCCCGGGGTGTCGCGCAGCTCGTCGGCGGCTTCGACGATCTCTCCCAGGGGGACGAGGCGCGCGCCGCGATCCGCGAGGTTCATGATCTCCCACTCGTGAGGCTCGCGTACATCGATGAGCGTGATCGCCTCGCCGGCGTCGAGCCGGCGCGCCAGCTCCGGGGCGGAGATCCCCGGCACCTCCTCGCCGCCGGCGCCCGAATCGAGCGCCGCGCCGCTCGCGTCGACACCGCAGAAGGTCTCGTAGTCGATCAGCTCGGTGACGGTGGGCGCGTCGCCGCACACCGGGCACTCCGGGTCGCGGTCGATCGTGAGGGTGCGCCAGCTCAGGTCGAGCGCGTCGAGCAGACGGAGCTTGCCCACCGAGGATTCACCGGCGCCGAGGATCCACTTGATGACTTCGAGCGCCTGAAACGACCCCACGATCCCCGGGAGCACGCCGAGGACCCCCCCCTCGGCGCAGTTCGGCACCAGCCCCGGGGGGGGCGGGTCGCGGAAGAGGCAGCGGTAGCACGGCCCGCCCTCGGCGGCGAAGAGCGCGACCTGCCCGTCGAAGCGAAGGATCGAGCCGTAGACGTAGGGGATCCCGAGGAGGACGCAGGCGTCGTTGATCAGGTAGCGCGTCGGGAAGTTGTCGGTGCCGTCGACGACGATGTCGTAGTCGCCGAGGATCTCCATCGCGTTCGAGGCGTCGAGTCGCACCGCGTGCGGCACGAGCTCGACGTGCGGATTCACGTCGGCGAGGCGGTCCAGCGCGGAGGCGAGCTTCGCGCGCCCCAGATCCTTCGTGCCGTGCATGACCTGCCGCTGCAGATTCGAGGCGTCGACCACGTCGTCGTCGACGAGCCCGAGGGTGCCGACGCCCGCGGCCGCCAGGTAGAGCCCGAGCGGCGAGCCGAGCCCGCCCATCCCCACCAGGAGCACGCGCGCCGCCTTGAGCCTGCGCTGCCCCTCCACCCCCACCTGCGGGAGGGGGAAGTGACGCGAGTAGCGGAGCAGCTCGTCGGGTGAGAGATCGGGGAGGGGGCGGTCGTTCGGCATCGGGGGGTCAGCGGGATCAGGCGTCGAGCACCGTGGCGAGCAGCTCGGCGTTGTAGCCCACCACGAAGGTACGCCCGACGCGAAAGCTCGGGGCGCGCAGCGCGCCGGATCGCCCGAGCATCTCGTCGAGCAGCGCCTCGTCGGAGGGGCGGTCGTTCTTCAGATCGAAGCGGAGGATCTTCTTCCCCCTCGCCACGACGAGGTCGTCGATATCGTCGAGGAGCGCGAGGGCGGCCTCCCCCTCGATCTTCTCGCGCGTGGCGGAGCGGATCTCCCGCGTATGAATCGCGTGCGTCTCAAGAAACTCCTGAGTCTTCGTGCAACTCGTTCATCCGGGGCGGTGATACCGCCATTCGAGCGTCTCGGTCATCGTGTGTCCGGGAGGGAGAAAGGGGGGGCGAGGAGGAGGCGAATCATCGTCTCGATCTCGAATCTAATCGATGCGCCGATGCCTCGAAGGCACCCGGAAACCCGATCCGCCGGACGAGGGTTCACTCAGCACACCTCTGCCCGAATCGCCGATGCACGCCTACACCCCGATCGACTGCGCACTCCACGATCAGCTCGAGGTGTGGGCGATTCGTCGGACCCCGCTGGTGATCGAGATCGAGGCGGCGGGTGTGTCCCAGCGGTTGCGGGCGAGTCTCCAGATGATCGAGGCGCGCGGCGGTGTGGAGTTCGGGCTCTTCCGTACGCCACGCGGCGCGCCTCTCGAGATCCGTCTCGACCGGCTCTGCGCGGTGACCGAGCTTCAGACCGGGCGACGCACCCGGATCAGCCCCTCCTGCGCGGTCGAGGCGACGAGATCTCCTTCGCGGGTGAAGTAGGTGCCGCGGGCGAACCCACGCCCACCCCCCGAGACGGGCGAGTCGACGACGTAGAGGAGCCAGTCGTCGATCCGGAAGTCCCGATGGAACCAGAGGGAGTGGTCGAGGCTCGCCACCATCATCTGCGGATCGCGCGCGCTGCGACCGTGGGGGCGCATCGATGTCACGAGCAGCCCGTAGTCCGAGGCGTAGGCGAGGATGGCGCGGTGGTGCATCGGATCGTCGTCCATCCGTCCGGTGGTGCGCACCCACATCATCCGCCGCGGATCGCGGGGTCCGCTTCCCAGGGCGTAGTCGCCTCCCACCGGGCGAAAGTCGAGGGGACGGTCCTGGGTGGCGACGTCCCGCATCCCCTCGGGGAGATCGCCGGCGTGCTCCCGCACGATATCGAGCTCGTTGCGGAGCTCCTCGGGAGGAGGCACATCCGGCATCTCGAGCTGGTGTTCGAGTCCCGTCTCGTGGAGATGAAAGGAGGCCGAGAGGTTGAAGATCGCGTTGCCGTGCTGGATCGCGGTCACGCGTCGCGTGGTGAAGGATCCGCCGTCGCGCAGCCGGTCCACGAAGTAGACGACCGGGGCCGTGAGGTCACCCGCGAGGATGAAGTACCCATGCATCGAGTGAACGGGGCGATCGGCGTCGACCGTACGCTGGGCCGCGACGAGCGCCTGCGCGAGCACCTGCCCCCCGTAGATGTGTTTCGTGCCGATGTCGCGGTTGCGCCCCCGGTAGATATTGTGCTCGATCGATTCGAGATCGAGGAGGGCGACCAGATCCTGGGCGGAGTAGGGCATGGCTCTCGGGCGAGGGAGAGGGGCGATGAGTGAATCAAATCTCGACCGGGGGGGAGCCGCGTCCACCCCTCCCGCGCATCTCGACCGCCTCCACGCACACCGCCCCGGGTCGCGCGGCGTGCCGGGAATCACCACGTTGATGCATGCGCCTCTTTCCCTGGATTCGACAATCCCCTGCGTCCGCGGCGGCAGATTCCCTGGCCGCGCTGGAGACCTCCGCCCTCGAGGCGCTGACGGCCCCGCACGTTCAGTCGAGACTGATCCTCTCGGCGGTGGTGGTGCTCGGACTGATCGTGCTGCGCCGGGTCGTGCTGCGTCTCGTCGAACCGAGGGTCGAGAACTCGACCACGCTCTACTGGTGGTCGAAGAGTTCGGGGTATGCGGCCTTCGCGCTGAGCCTCTTCTTCGTGGTCCAGATCTGGTTCTCGGCGCTTCGATCGCTCGGGACCTTCCTCGGGCTCCTGACCGCGGGACTCGCGATCGCGCTCAAGGATCTCGTGGCGGATCTCGCGGGGTGGGCCTTCATCCTCTGGCGCAAACCCTTCGAGCTCGGCGATCGGATCCAGATCGGCGACACCGCCGGTGACGTCGTGGACATCCGTCTCTTCGCCTTCACGATCATGGAGATCGGCAACTGGGTGGACGCCGATCAGAGCACGGGGCGGATGATTCACATCCCGAATGCGGATGTCTTCACCGATCCCCTGGCGAACTACACGGCGGGATTCCCCTTCCTCTGGAATGAGGTGGCGGTGATGGTGACCTTCGAGAGCGACTGGAGGAAGGCGAAGGAGCTCCTCCGCGAGATCGCCGACGAGGTGACCGAGGGGGTCAGCCAGCGCGCCGAACGCACGCTCCGATCGACCTCGCGCAGATTCCTCATCCACTACTCCAAGCTCACACCGATCATCTACACCTCGGTGAAGGACAGCGGCGTCATGCTCACGCTGCGATACCTCTGTGACCCGCGCGCGCGTCGCGGCACGACGGAGGGGATCTGGGAGCGGATGCTCGACGCATTCGCCGCGCACGACGACATCGACCTCGCCTACCCGACGCAGCGCGTCTACCTCAACCCCGTCGAGGGGAAGCCGGGTGCCCGGGCGCCCTGGCCACCCGGTCGAGCGACCGATGCATGATCCGGACGCACGCACCCCCGGAGAGGGCCTGACGCGCGAAGTGCGCGCCGTGTACGACGCGATGCCGCTTCCGGTCGTCGTCTTCCGTCCGACGGGCGAACGGATCTTCGTCAATCGTGCGACACGCACCGAATTCGAGGAGGCCGCCTCGGGCTTCGCACCCGAGGACTTCGTCGGCGCGCGGTGGCAGGATATTCCGGGTACCGACGCGATGGGGCCCGCCTTCGTCGCCGCGTGGAGGCGTGTGACGGAGGGCGGGCAGGCCTCGATCGACATCCCCTGGTTCGCGCCCTCCTCCACCCGGCACGTCTACCGCGGCCGGCTCTGGCGGAGTGACGACGGGTCCATCCACCTGGTCGCGATCGTGACCGGCACGGTGGATACCGCGGAGGAGGCGCTCCGCCAGCTCGTCACGCACTTCCCCTTCGGGGCGTGGTTCGTCTTCGACCGCGAACTGCGCTATCTGGCGGCGCACGGACGCGCCCTGCGGACCTCTGAAGGGAGCCCGTCCGAACTCGTGGGGCGGCGTCTCGACGAGGTGTGGCCGGAGGAGCTCGTGAACCAGATCCGCGAGCCGTATCTGCGCGCGCTCGAGGGGGAGCCCTCGGAGCTCCTCGTGAGCCACGAGGGACGCGTGCTCCGCCACTGGATCTCTCCGGTGCGCGGCGACTCGGAGGGCGTCTCCCTCGGCGCCGTGCTCGTGTGGGACATCACCGAGGAGGTGGCGGTGCAGGACTCGCTCGAGCTGCTGCACACCTCGATCGATTCGCTGCATCTGGGTGTGACGCTGGCGACGGCCGAGGACGACCTCCCGCTCGTCTTCGCCAACCGGGGGTTCGAACGGATCACCGGGTACTCGGCCGAAGAGGCGCTCGGAACGAATTGCCGCTTCCTCCAGGGCCCGGGCACCGACCGTGAGGTCGTCCGTCGGATCCGTGAGGGGATCGCCGCGGCCCGGCCGGTCCAGGAGGTCATCCTCAACTATCGGAAGGACGGCTCGAGCTTCTGGAACCGGGTGACGCTGAGTCCGATCCGGAGCGACGAGGGGGAGGTCACCCACTACATCGGCGTGCAGGAGGATGTGAGCGAGCAGCGGCGCACAGGCGAGGAGCTCGATCTGGCCCGGCGTCTCGGCGCGCTCGGTCAGCTCGCGGGAGGCCTCGCCCACGACATGCGCAATGTGCTCACCGGCACCGGCCTCACCCTCGACCTCCTCCTCGAGCGCGACGATCTCCCCGCCGAGATCACGAGCGAGCTCGGAGAGGTACGCGGGGTGCTCACGCGCGGCTCCTCGATCACCGATCGCCTCCTCGCCTTTGCGCGCGAGCACACCTTCGAACGCGAGCCCCTCGATCTGAACGCCTTCGTGGAGGGACGACTCGGACTCCTCCGCTCCCTCCTCCGCGATTCGATCGAGGTCGTGCTGCACGAGGCCTCTGATCCCGCGTGGATTCTCGGCAATCCCGGACAGCTCGATCAGGTGCTCCTGAATCTCGCGACCAACGCCGAAGCGGCGATGCCCACCGGGGGCCGCTTCGATCTCGTGGTCGAGTCGGGACTCACGCGCGACGAGCTCGGGCCGGATGGGCCGTGGGCGGGGGTCAATGAGGGTCGATGGGTTCGTCTCCAGGTGCGGGACAGCGGGTGCGGGATGTCGCCCGAGGTTCTCGAGCGGGCCTTCGAGCCCTTCTTCTCGACGCGAAAGACGAGCGGTGGCACGGGGCTCGGACTCTCCTCGGTGTACGGGGTCGTGAATGAACTCGGGGGGCTCTGCTGGATCGAATCGGAAGAGGGCGAGGGGACGACGGTGCACCTGACCTTCCCGCAACTGGAGGAAGGGACCTCCGATCGTGAAGGCACCGGGGGTGCATCGGAACGACTCGCGGGCCTGCGGGTTCTTCTCGCGGAGGACGATCGATCGATCCGCCGGGCGTGCGCGCGCTTCCTGACGTCACGGGGCGCGCGGGTCGTCGATGTGGCCGACGGCACCGCGGGTGCCGCCCGCCTGGACGAGCCGGGCTTCGAGGTCGACCTCATCGTCACCGACGCCGTCATGCCCGGGCTCTCGGGCCCCGAGCTCATCCGCGCAGCGCGCGCGGCGCGCCCCGGGCTCCCCTGCCTCCTGATTTCCGGTTACACCGACGTGCACCTCCCCCCCGAGTTCGACGACATCCGGATGCTCGAGAAGCCCTTCACGGTGGACGCGCTCGCGCGTGCGATCGAGGGCGTACTCGGGGAGCGGGTGTGACGGTGCGCGCCGCCGATCCCGGGTGGAGCGCGCGAGGCGGAGGCGAAGGCGAGCGACCCCCCTCGGAGCTCGGACGCCTCTGGCGCCTCCTGCATCCCTGGCGGTGGCGGATCGCCGGGCTCGCCGCGCTCATCTCCGCCACCGCGGCGCTCTCGGCCGCCTCCCCGCAATTCGTCCGCTACGCCCTCGACGAGGTCATCCCGTCGGGCGAGCCACGCGTATTCGGCCTCTTCGCCCTCGTCTTCGCCCTCTTCTACGTCGTGCAGGGGGGGATGCAGTACGCCGGGATGTACCAGAGCTTCGCCTTCACCCAGTCGGTGATCGCCGACATCCGCATGCAGGCGTGGCGCCGGCTCCTCCGCCTCCCCGTATCGCACTTCGCCGAGGAGCGCTCGGGATCACTCACCTCGCGCGTCGTCAACGACGTCAATGCGCTCGAGGCGATGATCCAGGCGGGCGCCACCCGCCTCGCGGGCCAGCTCTTCTCGATCGTGGTGATCGCGATCGTGCTCGTCTGGATGAACTGGACGCTCGCGCTGGTCAACCTCGTGGTGATCCCCCTCGTGGCGGGGATCACGCGTCACTACCAGGAGCCCCTCCGGAAGGCCGCGCGCGAGATCCGTCGGAGGGTGGGCGAGATGAACGCCGTCTCGACCGAGGCGATCGGCAATATCCAGGTGGTGAAGTCGTTCGTGGCCGAGGAAGAGGAGGAGGCGCGTCTGGGCGTCGAGAACGATGCCTACGTCGAGATCAATCTCGACCGGCGGCGCGACGTCGGGTACATGGAGGGACTCATCACCCTCTCGGCCGAGTGGGGCGTCGGCGCGCTCCTCCTGATCGGGGGGTGGATGGTCGTCGAGGGCGGGTTGAGCGTCGGCGAGCTCACCGCCTTCGTGCTCTACCAGCGCCAGCTCCAGCGTCCGGTCATCTCGGTGATGTTCTTCAACAATCAGCTTCAGGCGGGGATGGCGGCGCTCGATCGGGTGTCGGAGCTCCTTGATGCCGAGCCGGAGGTCGAGGGCGACTTCGGTCAGGTCCCCTCGGGTGACCTCGATTTCGAAGGGATCGTCTTCACGTACCCCGGTACCGAAACCCCCGCACTCGACGGGCTCGACCTCACCCTCGAGGAGGGACGAACCGCGGCTCTCGTCGGGTCGAGCGGGTCGGGCAAGACGACCGTCACCCGCCTCATCTCGCGCTTCCACGATCCCCAGGAGGGACGGATCACGCTCGGGGGGATCGATCTCCGCGAGTTCCGGCTCGCCGCGCTGCGCACCGCGGTGGCGATCGTTCCGCAGGAACCCACCCTCTTCAGCGGGAGCGTGGCGGAGAATATCGGATACGCCGACCCCGAGGCCTCGCGGGATCGGATCGAGCGCGCCGCGCGTCTCGCCAACGCCGAGGAGTTCATCCGTCGCCTCCCCCGGCAGTACGATACCGCGGTCGGAGAGCGGGGGGTGAAGCTCTCGGGAGGCCAGAAGCAGCGGATCGCGATCGCCCGTGCGATCCTCAAGGACGCCCGCATCCTCGTGCTGGACGAGGCGACGAGTTCGCTCGATTCCGAGTCGGAGGCGGTCATCCAGGATGCGCTCGGCGGTCTCTTCCAGCGGCGCTCGGGGATGACGAGTCTCGTGATCGCGCACCGCCTCTCGACGATCGAGACGGCCGATGTGATCCATGTGCTCGAGCAGGGGCGGTGCGTCGAGTCGGGCACGCACGCCGAGTTGCTGTCGGCGGGAGGGCGGTACGCCGCGCTCTGGGAGCTCCAGCATCAGGGTGAGGGTGTGGAGGTCGAGCCGGTTCCGGCACCCGCGGGAGGTGCGTGATGTCTCGCGCCTTCGTCAACGAGGACGCGCAGTCGCTGCCCGAGCCGGACTTCTCGCTGCCGGCGCGTGACGCCGAGTACTACGACGAGGCCGCGGCGTGGGCGCTCATCCAGGGCGCGGACGCGGGGTACACGCGTGAGGCCGAGACGGCCACCGGATACCGGTGGGGCGAACCGAAGCTCGTTCCCGAGATCGAAGGGATCCGGGATCGAGCGGAGGAGGAGGAGAATCTGCGCGTTGCGCAGCTCGCCCGACGATTCCTGCGCGCCGCGGCACGCAACGCATGACGCCCCGGGGGAGATGACGCCCCCGGCGATCAGTCGAGCGACTCGAAGATCCCGGTGTCGCGATTCTTGCGGACTCGATTCCACTCGAAAACGCGCCCATTCATCGTGATGTAGACCCCCGGAGGGAGGACCTGCACCGCGGTGAGCGCTCCTCCGAGATTGAAGAGGCCGTCCGAGCTCCCGAAGGCGATCGGGATCATCGCGCCGGTGAGCACGACGGTCTTGTCGGGGACGCGCTCGGCGATCACCCGCGCGGTCTCCACCATCGTGTCGGTCCCGTGCGTGATCACGATGCGATCTTCCTCCACCTCGCCGCACTGCCGGGCGATCGTCTCGCGGTCGGCGTCGGCCATCTCGAGCGAGTCCACCATCATCAGGGTGCGAACCTCGAGATCGAGACGGCACCGCCCCATCTCGAGCATCTCGACGAGGTGCGAGTCCGCGAAGTGGAGGCGCCCTCGAATCTCGTCGTATTCCTTGTCGAAGGTGCCGCCGGTCACGAAGAGTCGAATCATCATGAGAGCAAGATAGCAGACTCCCGGAGGACGGGTGCGGGTGTCGCCGGGGACGCTCTTTTGCGAGCTTGCTTCGCCATGTCGATCGAACCCTTCCACCTGGAACGCTACTTCGCCGACTTCGAGTTCGAGACGCCCGTCCTCTTCGGCGCTTCGGACTGCGAGACGACGAGTGTGGGCGCGCTCCTCGACCTCGACCCCGCGGCGCGCGAACGCTTCGAGGCGCTCCCGCTCAGCTATACGCACAGCGAGGGGGGTCGCGAGGTGCGGCGCGCGATCGCCGCGAGCTACCCCGCGCGCGTCGGGGAGGACGACATCCTGGTGCACGCCGCGGGGGTGGAGGTCGTCACCACCCTGATGCTCGCGGCGCTGGACCCGGGGGATCGGGTCCTCGTGCAGGCGCCGTGCTACCAGGCGCTGCGCACGGCTCCCGAAGTCGCGGGCGCCGTCGTCGACCGCCTCGAGACCCACCCCGCCGACGGATGGCGCGTGACGGCCGAGGCGGTGCGCGCCGCGCTCACCCCCCGGACACGCCTCGTGGTGCTCAACTCGCCGCACAACCCGACGGGCCGGGTGATCGAGCCCTCCGAGCTCGCCGCCATCGCCGATCTCTGCGCCGAATGCGGGATCCGGCTCTTCGTCGACGAGGCGTACCGGGGCACGCGCTTCTCCGGCCCGATCGACGAGCCCTCGGCGGTCGAACTCGGCGAGCACGTCGCGGTCCTCGGGCTCCTCTCGAAGGGGTACGGGCTTCCCGGGCTCCGCCTCGGGTGGCTCGTATGCCGGGACCGTGAGCTGCGCGCTGCCGTCGAGCGGGTGAAGGACTACACGACGATCTGCGCGCCGGCTCCCTCGGAGTTTCTGGCCGAGTTGGCGATCCGGCATCGCGGCGTGCTCCTGGGTCGCACCCGGGAGCGCCTGACGACCCACCTCGCCGATCTTCGCGAGCTCCTCGAGGCGCGCGCCGATCTCTTCGAGTGGGTCGCTCCCGACGCCGGACCGATCACGCTGCCCGTGGTGCGCCCCGAGGCGATGAAGGCACTCGGGACCGCTGGCGATCGTGAGGTGGCCGAGCGGCTGCGCACCGAGGCGGGCGTGCTCGTCATCCCCGGCGCGCTCTTCGACGCCCCGGCGCCGTCGCTCCGCATCGGCTACGGACGCGCGAACTTCGGCGACGGCCTCCAGCGCTTCGGAGAGTGGCTCGATCGGGTGGTACCCGTGTGAGCGGCTGGTTCAATCCGGAGACCACCCTCGCTCCGACCGCCTGGCCCTTCCTGACCCTCGTCGGGCTCGTGGCCGGCTTCCTCAATGTGCTCGCGGGCGGGGGGTCTCTGATGACGCTCCCGACGCTGATCTTCTTCGGTCTTCCCGCAGGCGTCGCGAACGGCACCAACCGGGTCGCCATCGTGATCCAGAATTTCGGCGCGGTGCGGAGCATGAAGCGGCGGGGCCGCCTCGACCGCGCCTGGGTCGTGCTCGCCGTTCCCCCCGCCGTCCTGGGCGCGGTCGTCGGGATGATGATCGCGGTTCGCACCCCCGACGCCGATCTGCAGCGCGTCCTCGCGGTCGCGATGCTCTGTCTGGCGGCGTGGATCGTGCTGAACCCGGTGTGTCCTCCACCCGAGGGGGAGGCGGCCCCGGTGCCCGTCGGCCTCCGCCGTCGGCTCTTCGCGGTCGGGTTCTTCGTGGTGGGCCTCTACGGCGGATTCATCCAGGCCGGGGTGGGCTTCGTCATCCTCGCGCTCGCCACCGGCGGGGGGCTCGACTTCGTGCGCTCCACCGCGCTCAAGCTCACCCTCGTGCTCGCCTTCACCCCCCTGGCGCTCGTCGGCTTCGCCTCGCAGGGACTCGTCGACTGGGGCGCGGGGCTCGCCCTCGCGGTCGGCAACCTCGCCGGTGCCCTCCTCGGCGTACGCCTCGCGGTGCGCAAGGGGGGGGAGTGGCTCCGGGTCGTCGTGGTGGCGCTCGTCGTGGTCTTCGCCGTGGCGCTCTGGGTGCGCGCCTGAGGGCAGCGGGTCGGACGGTACCGTCAGGAGACCCCGAGCACCGAGAGCACCGCACCGAAGACGGTCCACGCCGCCCACCCCGCCGCCGCCATCAACCCCGCACCCGCCACGAGCACCGCGGTGGCGAGCGCGCGGCTCTCGCGCCGCAGCCCCTCCGGATCCGCCACGTGACGTTCGAGGATCCGCAGGTTCCGGTCGTTGGCGCGCCAGACGACGTCGAAGGCGTCACCGAGGAGCGGCACGAGCCCGACGGCGGCGTCCACGACCAGATTCCCCATCATCCGGGTGAGGGTCGAGGCGGAGACGCGCAGCCGCCACCCGCACCAGAGGAGGTGCCCCGAGAGGATCCACGAGACCCAGTCTCCGAGCCCCGGCACGACTCCGAGGAGGGGATCGAGCCCGACGCGCAGCCGCGTCCCGGGGATACGCACGAGATCGTCGAGGAGGTGCGCGACGCGGCGGGCGCGGCGGAGCGGCGCCGGGGTGTGGGAAGGTGGGGTCGGGTCAGTGGACGGGGCGCGCATGCCCGAGTCTACCCCGCAGTCCTCCCCGGCGCATTGCGCGGACGGGGATATCCATCTGACCGGACTGATGTGCCGTGAGCTGCCCGGCGGTCCTGCGCGGGATGGGTGGCGGGGGGGATGGGTGGGCGCGATCGTCGCCGCCTGCCTTGCCCGCGGCGTCTGCGGCGCCGGGCGCGCCGGGCGCGGCGGGCGCGGCGGGTGCGAGTACGGCGGGTGCTGCGGCTGCGGGTGCGGCTGCGGCGAGTGCGGCGGCTGCGAGTGCGGCGAGTGCGGGTGCGGCGAGTGCGGCTGCGGCGAGTGCGGGTGCTGCGGCTGCGGGTGCGGCGGCGGCGGGTGCGGCGGGCGTAACGGGCCCGCCCGGTGCTTCGGGCGTGCCGGGTGTGACGGGTCCGCCCGGTCGCGGCGGGCGTGCCGGGTCCGCCGGGTCCCCTCCTCTTCGAGTCCGAGATGGAATTCTCCCCTCTTTTTCCACTTATCCGGCTGTTTTCTCGCCGTTCAAGTGGAATATCGCCTCAAATTCCACTTCGCGGTAACCTCGACGACCGGCGAAGTGGAAAAGTGGTGGTATTTTCCACTTCCGGGCACCGCTTCCGTACCTCGTTGGCCCGCGGACGGCGTCCCATCCCCCTCATCTCCCTCCCGCCGATCCCCTTCGTGCAGGCGATCGACGGCGGGTCTTCAAGCGGCCGGCTCCGCCCGCCGAGCCTTGAGTGGGCCTCTGCGAACTGGACCCCCTGCGAACCGCGCGTGGCGCAGTTCCGTGGAGCAGCCCCGGGGCGCGGCCCCGGGCCTTGTATCTCTCACGGTGTGAGTCGGAAGTTGGTGAGGGTGGGGTAGCTCGCATGGGCCTGGGTCTTCGAGACCGTGTCTGAGCAGGAGCGCCCTGCCCTCGTCTCTCGTGCGAGATCCCGAACGGATGATGGGGCCCGGTGAGCCCGCATTACAAGGCTGGGAGAGGCACGAGAATCACCCTCGGAAAGGGGAGAGAGCTCATGTCTGTGGAGCGATTCGTCGGGATCGATGTAGCGAAGGCACGGCTGGACGGCGCGGAGAGTAGCGGCGAGGCGTGGAGTGTGTCGAATGACGCCGAGGGCATCGCCGAGCTCCTCGCCCGGCTGAAGCGTCTGCGACCGAGACTCGTGGTCCTGGAGGCGACCGGAGGCTACGAGAGCGCCGTGGCCGGGGCGCTGGCGGCACAGGGCATCGCGGTCGCGGTGGTGAACCCCCGGCAGGTGCGCGACTTCGCACGAGCGACCGGAGAGCTCGCCAAGACCGACGCGATCGACGCACGGATCCTGGCGCTTTTCGCGGAGCGGATCCGGCCCGAGCCGCGGCCGCTTCCCGATGCGACCCAGACACATCTCACCCAGCTGGTCGCCCGCAGACGCCAGCTCGTCGAGATGCTGGGTGCGGAGTCCAACCGGCTCCGGCTGGCTGAGCCCGGACCGGTCGAGCAAAATCTGAAGACGCATGTCCGCTGGCTCGAGAAGCAGGTCCGGATGCTCGATCAGGAGCTGGATCGGCTCGTGCGACAGAGCCCCGTGTGGCGTGCCCGTGACGACCTGCTGCAGGGCGTGCCCGGGATCGGGCCCACGACCGCGCGGACCCTCCTCGCCGAGCTCCCCGAGCTGGGCTGCGTTACCGGCAAGGAGATCGCCGCCCTGGTCGGTGTCGCACCCCTGAATCGGGACAGTGGCACGATGCGCGGGCGGCGGATCATCTGGGGCGGGCGCGCCCAGGTCCGCCGAGCCCTCTACATGGCGACGCTCACCGCCACTCGCCACAACCCTGCCATCCGAGTCTTCTACCACCGGCTCCGCTCACGCGGAAAGCCCGCCAAGCTTGCCCTCACCGCCTGCATGCGGAAGCTCCTCGTCATCCTCAACGCCAGGTCCGCGTCCAACACCCCCTGGGACCCCGACCTGCATCCCTCGGAGGCTTGACGATCAAGACGGATGCTCAGGCCACCAAGATGGATACCCCCGTCCGCTGAAACTTCTTGAAACGCCAGCACGTCTGAAGAAATATGCGCGACGTATATATGCCAAGTGAGCAATTAGAACCGACCGACCGATGAGGATGACGTGTGAGTGGATCTGACGGTGGCGCAGTGAGCCTCCTCGAGTACCATGTGCTCCTCGCGCTGGCCGGGGCGCCGCTCTACGGCTACGCGATCACCGAGGCGGTCGAGTGTGAGTCCCGTGGCGCCATCGTGCCGCGCGCGGGCACGCTCTACCGCGTGCTGGCGCGCCTCGTCTCACGGGGCTTCATCCGCGAGAAGGACCACGGGGAGGAATCGCACCCCGGGCGCGCCCGTCGCTGGTACGCGCTCACGCCTGCGGGCCGACACGCCCTCTCCGAGGAGTCGCAACGGCTCGGAGCCGTCGCCGAACTCGCGCTCCAGCGGCTTGGAACGGGCCGGCCGTGACGCGTTGGATCTCGTGGCTCATCCGTCTCCACCCGGAGGCGTTCCGCGACCGCTTCGGCGCCGAAGTCGAAGCGCACGCACGCGAGGATCTGGAGCGGGCGCGGGCGCGCGGCTCGACCCACGCACTGCGGTGCGGCCTCGCACTCTTCATCGATCTTGTCGCGTCGGCGATCGCCGAACACGCGCACCCCGCCTGGTCGGGGTCGCACACCGTACACAGCAGAGGGAGGGGAAGGGGGATGGGAATCGCCAACTGGATTCGAGAGGTACGCCTCGCGGGACGCTCGCTCGCGCGTTCTCCGGGCTTCGCGCTCGTGGCGCTGGGGACGCTGACGCTGACACTCGGCGCCAATGCCGCGATCTTCGCAGTCGTCGACGCCGTCCTGCTCGAGCCGCTCCCCTTCGAGGAGCCGGACGAGCTCATCGTCATCACCGGCACCTCGCCCGGCTCGGACCTCCCGCCCGAGTTCGGGCTCTCGGGCGAATTCCTCCTGGACTTCCGCGAGGAGGCATCGTCGCTGACGGGGATCGCCGCATTCAACTCCTTCACCGCGACCTTCCGAACCTCCGAGCGCGTCGAGCGCGTCAGAATGTCGGTGCCCGACATCGCGCTCTTCGACGTCCTCGGTGTGGCGCCCGCACTCGGGCGGCTGCCCGACCCGGAGCGCGACGAGGTGGTGATCAGCCACGAGATGTGGACGACGTGGTTCGGGGAGGACCCCTCCGTGATCGGGCGCTCCTACCCGGTCATGGACGGTCGGGCGCGGGAGATCGTCGGAGTGATGGGAGAGGGGTTCGGCTTCCCGAATGACGAGGTTCTGGTCTGGATCCCCGGCACACTGAGTGCCGAGGGCGTCACGCCCGGCAACTTCGGACTCAACCTGGTCGCGCGGGTCGCGGAGGGGGTTGAGCCCGACGCCGTGGTGGCCGAGCTGCAGCGGATCGGACGCCGCGCGCCCGAGAAGTGGGGGGGCTCGGCCCGGTACGCCGAGGCCGTGGCGAACCTCACCCCGATCGTGCGCCCCCTCGAGGACACCCTCGTGAGTGAGGCGCGCGCACCGCTCTGGCTCATGATGCTCGCGGTGGGCGTCGTGCTCGTCATCGCGAGCGCGAATATCGCCAACCTCTTTGCGGTCCGCGCCGAGGGGAGGGGGCGGGACCTCGCCGTGCGCCGCGCAATCGGGGCCGACCGCTACCACCTCGTGCGTTCGCAATTCGCCGAGGCGATCGTGCTCGCGGCGCTCGCGGGGATCGCATCGGTCGGACTCGCCTGGCTCGCGATCCCCGCCCTGGTGGCGGTGATCCCCGAAGGGCTCCCGAGGCTCGCGCAGATCGCGCTCACCCCGGGCGTGGTCGCCTTCACCCTCGCGCTCGCGGGCCTCACGGCGCTCGCGTGCGGCCTCGCCCCCGCCTGGCGTGCGTCTCGTCCCGACCTCGCGCGGCTCCGCGATGGGAGCCGCGGCGCCACGCGCCGCCGCAGCCTGGTGCGCGACGGGCTCGTGATCGGCCAGACCGCGCTCGCGCTCGTTCTCCTCACCGCATCGGGGCTTCTGATCCGGAGCTTCCAGGAGCTCTACGCGGTCGACCCCGGGTACGACGTCTCGGACGTCTTCACCTTCCAGTTCGCGCCGGAGGAGGCGCATCTCACGGACGGCCCGACGTGGGCCGCCTTTCACGTCGAGATGATGGATCGGCTGCGCGCGCTCCCGGGGGTGGAATCGGTCGGGATCGTCGAGAACGTCCCTCTGGACGAGGGGCCGGAAGACGTACGCGTGGTCACCGGCGAGCGGCCCGACCCGGAAGGGGCGGCGCTCGCGAGCCTCACCGTCGCCGGCGGCGACTACTTCGCCACGATGGGGATCGAGGTCGAGGCGGGCCGCGGATTCACGAGGGACGACGCCTTCACCCCCGGCAACGCCATCGTCAGCCGCACCCTCGCCGACCGCCTCTGGCCCGGCGAGGACCCGATCGGGCGTCGGGTCGAGACCGCCACGCTCCCGGGGTGGCACACCATCGTCGGGGTGGTCGAAGATGTGCTGCAATTCGATCTGCGTGACGAGCCCGAGCCCCTCCTCTACTACCCCCTCGTCTTCGAGAACACCGAGGTGGCGCTCACCTCGCCCGGCTACGTGGTGCGCACGGCGCGTGCCGAGACGATTGCCCCCGAGATTCGCGCGCTCGTGACCGAGGTGACCCCCTCCGCGCCGATGTATCGAGCGTACACGATGCAGGGGCTCCTCGACCGCACGACCGCGTCGCTGAGCTTCACCATGATCACGCTGGCGATCGCGGCCGGGCTCTCGCTCCTCCTCGGCTCGATCGGCCTCTTCGGCGTGCTCTCGTACATCGTGGCGCAGCGCAGTCGCGAGATCGGCATCCGGATCGCGCTCGGCGCCGAGGCGTCGCGCGTGCAGCGCATGGTCATCACCCAGGGCGCCCGGGTCGTCGCCTTCGGCGTCGCGCTGGGCACCGTCGTCGCGCTCCTCGCCACGCGCCTCATGGAAGGGCTCCTCTACGGCGTCGGCGCGTTCGACCCGGTGAGCTTTTCTTCGGCGCCACCCTCGTCATGCTCGGCGTCGGCCTCCTCGCGAGCTGGCTGCCCGCGCGGCGGGCGTCCACAATCGACCCGATCGTCGCCATGCGGCTCGAGTGACCGCGCCGCCCGCGCGCCTCAGTACCGGTAGTGCTCCGGCTTGTACGGTCCCTCGACCGGCACGCCGATGTACTTCGCCTGCTCCGGCGTGAGCTCGGTGAGCTCGGCACCGAGGTGCGCCAGGTGCAGCCGCGCGACCTTCTCGTCGAGCTTCTTCGGGAGGACGTAGACCTTCTTCCCGTACTTCCCGTCGTTCTTCGCCAGCTCGATCTGCGCGATCACCTGGTTGGTGAAGCTCGCGCTCATCACGAAGCTCGGATGACCGGTCGCGCACCCCAGATTCATGAGGCGACCCTCGGCCAGGATCAGCACCGAGTGGCCGTCGGGGAAGACGAACTCGTCGTACTGCGGCTTGATGTTGATCTTCTCGATCCCCTCGACCCGGTAGAGCCCGGCCATGTCGATCTCATTGTCGAAGTGACCGATATTGGCGACGATCGCCTTGTCCTTCATGCGCGCCATGTCATCGACGGTCAGGATATCCTTGTTCCCGGTCGCCGTGATGAAGATGTCGGCCTGGTCGATCACGCTTTCGAGCCGCTTCACCTGGAAGCCTTCCATCGCGGCCTGAAGCGCGCAGATCGGGTCGATCTCGGCGATCACCACGCGAGCTCCCTGCCCGCGCAGCGCCTGCGCGCACCCCTTGCCGACATCGCCGTAGCCGAGCACCACGCAGAGCTTCCCCGAGATCATGACGTCGGTGGCGCGGTTGAGCCCGTCCACCACCGAGTGCCGGCACCCGTAGAGGTTGTCGAACTTCGACTTGGTGACCGAGTCGTTCACATTGATGGCGGGGAAGAGGAGGGCGCCGTCGCGCTCCATCTCGTAGAGCCGCATCACCCCGGTCGTCGTCTCTTCCGAGACGCCTCGGAGCTTCGGCGCCATCTCGGTCCACTTCCGCGGCGAGTCGTCGAGGGTACGACGGAGGAGCGCCAGGATCTCGCCCCACTCGGCCGGCTCGTTTTCGGCGTCGAAGGCGGGCACCTCACCCGCCGCCTCGAACTCGACCCCCCTGTGGATGAGGAGCGTCGCATCGCCCCCGTCGTCGACGAGGAGGTCGGGCCCCGAACCGTCCGGCCACGTCATCATCTGGTCGGTGCACCACCAGTACTCGGCCAGCGTCTCGCCCTTCCAGGCGAAGACCGCGGCTCCCTTCACGTCGTCCGGGGTACCACCCCGGCCCACGACGACGGCCGCGGCCGCGTGATCCTGGGTCGAGAAGATATTGCACGAGGCCCAGCGCACATCGGCCCCGAGATCGAGGAGCGTCTCGATGAGCACGGCGGTCTGGACCGTCATGTGGAGCGAGCCCGCCACCTTGAGACCGGCGAGCGGCTTCTCGTCGCCCCACTCGGCCCGCGCGGCCATCAGGCCCGGCATCTCCTGCTCGGCGAGCCGGATCTCCTTTCGACCCCACTCGTGGAGCGCGAGGTCGGCGACCTTGAAGGAGGGACGTTCCTCCGAAGCGCTCGACGGAAGCTCGAGCGCGCCCCGGGGGATGGAGGAGCGGGCCGGGGTGGTGTTGGCGGCGGACTTCACGCGGGATGTGGTCGGTTCCATGGATTTCGGTCGTGAGAGAGGAGGATCGGATGGGGGAGGAGCGAGGGCATCCGGACCCCAATATCCGGCAAATGCGGGCGTCCGTGAACCCTCCTGCAGCGGCGCGGCGCCGACGTGCCCTCGGCGTGACATCGGGTCGAGTGCTTGACCTCCCGTTCGACCGCCATTCGATTTCAGTACTCCCCGAACAGTGATCAGACTTCACCCGGGACGACAACGTGCATCCGGAACACCCGCAAGCTGCGGCTCACGGTCCCCACGACCACGAGCCTCACAACGATATCATCTATCCGCTGACAGTCCCCTTCATCCTCGTGCACCTCGCGGTGTTCGGGGCGTTCTGGACCGGTGTCAGCGCGTTGACGCTCTCGGTGGCGGCGGCACTCTACGTCATCCGCATGTGGGCGATCACTGCCGGATTCCACCGCTACTTCTCGCACCGTTCCTACAAGACCTCGCGGTGGTTCCAGTTCGTGCTCGCCTTCGTGGCGCAGTCCTCGGCGCAGCGCGGGGCGATCTGGTGGGCGGCGATCCACCGGCACCACCACCTGCATTCCGACACCGAGCAGGATATCCACTCGCCTGAGCACGACGGCTTCTTCGTCTCGCACGTCGGGTGGATCTTCCGCTCGCGGGCGGGCAACCCCGACTACTCCTCGGTCAAGGATCTGACGCGCTATCCCGAGCTGGTCTTCCTCGACCGCTTCCACCTGATTCCGCCGATCATCCTGGCGGTGGGCCTCTTCCTCTGGGGCGGGTGGGAGATGCTCGTCGTGGGCTTCTTCTGGAGCACGGTGGCGACCTATCACGGCACCTTCTTCATCAACTCGCTCGCGCACGTGGTGGGGTCGCAGCGCTACGTGACGGGGGATCGCAGCCGCAACAACTGGTGGCTCGCGCTCATCACCCTCGGCGAGGGGTGGCACAACAACCATCACCACTACCAGAGCGCGACGGCGCAGGGGTGGCGGTGGTACGAGATCGACATCTCCTACTACATCCTCAAGGCGCTCTCCTGGACGGGGCTGGTGTGGGAGCTCCGTGCGCCGCCCCGGGAGGTCGTCGAGAACGCCCGCCCCGTCGGGCGCAAGGTACTCGAGAATGTCGCGGTGCAGGTCGCGGCCACCGTCTCGGTACAGCAGGTGGTCGAGGAACTCCGTCGCCGCTGGGACTCCGATCGGATCGAGGAACTTCGCGCCATGGCGCGGCAGGCCCGCGACGACGCCGATACACGGATCCGTGAGTTCATGGAGTCGGTCCACCTTCCCGAGGTGCCGTCGGTCGAGGAGATGCGGGAACGCGCCCGGCAGATGTTCGCGGACTCTCCGTCGCTCGACGAGGTCGCGAGGCGTGCACGTGAGATCACCCTCGAGGCGGTCTCCGCGCGCCTTCTGGAGCCCGCTCAGGACCCGGCCTGATTCGCGCAGGCAGCACGCCCCGGATCCCGAACGCTTGCCCGTGACCCGGGACCCCTTCATGATCACGGGTCTTCGAAATTACCCGGGAACCGTCGCACAGTGACGCGAGTCCGTTTTCCGGACCCCCTGCGCACCGAAGGATGATCCATGGATGTTCTGGAAAAAATCGTCGATTTCCTGAACGCGAATGTCGTCGAGGCGGGGATCCCCGCCGGCGAGGAGACGATCCCCTACATGGTGATCCTCCTCATCGGGGTGGGGCTTCTCCTCACCGTGCGGACGGGATTCGTGCAGATCCGGCACCTGGGGCACGGCTTCGCGGTCGCCACCGGTAGATATGACGATCCGGATGAGCCGGGCGATGTCACGCACTTCCAGGCGTTGACCACGGCGCTTTCGGCGACGGTCGGGATCGGCAACATCGCCGGTGTGGCGATCGCGATTCACTGGGGCGGACCGGGCGCGATCTTCTGGATGTGGGTCACGGCGGCGGTCGGGATGGCCACGAAATTCTCCGAGGTCACACTCGCCCAGCGCTATCGGGAGACGGTCTCCGCCGACGACCCGACCGCGGCGCAGGGCTCGGTCTCCGGCGGGCCGATGTACTACATCGAGAAGGGACTCGGTCGGAAGTGGAAGCCGATGGCGGTCTTCTTCGCGGTGCTCCTCATGTTCACCTCCTTCCTCACCGGGAATGCGGTGCAGGCGAACACCGTGGCCGACACGGTGAACACCTCCTTCGGTGTCACGCCGTGGATCACGGGTCTCCTCTCCTCACTGGTGGTGGGGGCGGTGATCCTCGGCGGGATCACGCGGATCGGCCGGGTGACCTCGATCCTCGCTCCCGCGATGGCGGCGGTGTACGTCTTCGGGGCGCTGGTCATCATCTTCATGAATGCGGGTCAGATCGTGCCCGCCTTCGGTCTCATCCTGACCGAGGCCTTCAACCCGAGCGCGGGGATCGCGGGAACCGGCGTGGGTGTCTTCCTCGTCACCCTGATGTGGGGAGTGCGCCGCGGACTCTTCTCGAATGAGGCGGGTCAGGGATCCGCCCCGATCGCGCACGCGGCGGCCAAGACCGATGAGCCGGTCTCGGAAGGGGTCGTGGCCCTCCTCGAGCCCTTCATCGACACGATCGTCATCTGCACGATGACGGCGCTCGTGATCATCATGACGGGGGTATGGAATGAACGCATCCCGACCGAGATCACCCTCTCGGGAGGTGACCTGAGCTGGGTCGAGGCGGAGGAGTCGGGGAGGTATCGAGGCGTGGCCGCGCCCGGACAGCTCCAGATCGTGGACGGTGTGCAGGATATCGACGCCTTCGGCACGCCCCTCATCGCGTGGCATGAGGTGGCGGTCGAGCGGTTGTACACCGATCCGGAGCAGAGCACCCCCTTCAACGGGACGATCGACGTCGGGTCGGGGGTCGCGACCGACGTCAACGGCCAGACCTACACCTCGCTCCACGGAAACGCCGTCGAGAGCGGTGCGCCCCTCACCCTCCTCGGATTCCAGCGCGGGCTCCCCGGCAGCTTCGGCGGGTTCATCGTGGTGCTCTCGGTCATGCTCTTCGCGGTGTCGACCGCGATCTCGTGGAGCTACTACGGCGACCGCTGTGCCTACTACCTCTTCGGCGCGAGCGCGGTCTTCCCCTTCAAGGCGGTCTTCGTCGCGATGCACTTCTTCGGCGCCATCGTGCCGCTCGCCGTGGTGTGGTCGCTCGGCGACATCGCGCTCGCGATCGTCATCATCCCGAACCTCATCGCGCTCCTCTTCCTCTCCGGGCAGGTTCGCGAGATGTCACGAAGCTACTTCGAGCGACGCCCGTGGGAGACGCAGCCCGGGGCGATGAAGAAGGCGTCTACGCCGAGGGAGTGAGCTCCGGGGGAGCGGCCTCCGGGGGCGCGTTCTCTCCATGCCCGGCGAAGTCCGCCAGGGTGGGGGGACGCAGCGTCAGGTCGATCCCGAGCCAGAGCGTCTTCGCCCACGGATAGGTGACGAGGGGGAAGGGGACCATCACGACGAGGAGAGACCACTTGATCGGGGTCCACGGCACGGCGGGCCACGTCATGAGAATCGCGCCCAGCGCGATCGCCGCGATCATGAGTTCGGCGCCGACGAAGTTCACGACGTAGCCACCGAGGAAGTAGTCCGGCTCGCGTCGGTCCAGGACGAGGTGGCAGCGCGGGCAGGTGTCTCGCATCCGGACCCATCGACGGAAGAGCGGTCCGCCTCCGCAGTGGGGACAGCGGAGTCGGAGCGCCCGTGCGGCGTGCACGAGGACGCGTGGGAGTCCGACGCGCGGAGGGGTGGCGGGGGCCGGGGTCGGTCGTGTCTGCGTCATCGTTCTCTGGAAGGGTATCAGGGGTGCGCCGGAGGGGTCTCTACCCCGCTTCATCGTCCACGTCGTCCTCGTCCACGTCCCGACCGTCGAGCGAGCGTCCCTCGTTCCGTCCGACGATGCGCCCGGGGAGGAGCGCGTCCGCCCCGAATCGATCGCGCACCCCATCCATCGCACGGTGCAGCGTGCGCAACCGGTCCGACTCGAAGCTCTCCTTGCCATCGAAGAGCGCGAGCTGACCCGCCGCGTCGCGCGGCACGAGGCCGCCCAGTCCCACCCCGACGAGGCGTGCCGGAGTCCGACGGCGTGCGCGAAGATCGGCGAGGAGCGTCCGGGCGACCGGGAAGAGCGTCGAGTCGAGCTCCACCGCCTCGGGAAAGGTGTGGCTTCGCTGCCGTGTCGTGAAGTCTGCGTCACGGATGCGAAGGGTCAGCGTGCGTGCCTGCAACGCCTCGTGCCGCAGGGTGCGCGTGACGGAGACGACGAGCGCGAGGACGCGCTCCTCGAGCGTGTCGTCGTCGTCGAGATCCTCCGCGAAGGTGCGTTCGGCCGAGATCGACTTGCGGGGCTCGCCGGGGTTCAGCGTATCCGGGGCCTCCCCGCGGGCTCGCTCGAGCAGCCACGCCGCGCGCGACGCCCCGAACCAGCGCACGAGCCACTCCGGCTCGACCGCGAGGAGGTCGGGTACGCGCACGAGTCCCCGCTTCCCGAGCGCGGCGGTCAGCGCGGGCCCCACCCCGGGGATCTCGGCCAGATCGTGTTCGGCCAGGAAGGTCGCCTCCTCTCCGGGTGCGACGAGGTGCACGCCGTTCGGCTTGGCGCGCCGGGTCGCGAGCTTGGCGACGAGGCGATTGGTGCCGCCGCCGATCGACACGCGGATCCGGCTCCGGTCGAAGACGGCGCGGCGAATCCGATCCGCGGTCTCGGTGAACGACTCGTGTCGGAAGAGGCGTTCCGTGCCGGTGAGGTCGAGGTAGAACTCGTCGATCGAGGCGGCCTGGACGACCGGAGCCAGCTCGTGCAGGGCGTCGCGCACCCGGCGGCTGCGCGCCGAGCAGGCGGAGCGGGGCACCCCGACGACGGTCGCGTCCGGACAGAGGCAGAGCGCCTCTCCGGTCGGCATCGCCGAGCGCACCCCGAAGGCGCGGCACGGGTACGAAGCCGAGGTCACCACGCCGCGTCCGGAGGCGGATCCGCCGACGATGAGGAGTTCGGCGCGCCCCGCGCCTTCCGGGTCCTCGAGTCGCGCGACCTGCACGAAGAACTGATCGCAATCGACGAGGAGGATGCGGCGGGGTGCGGAGTCGACGTCCATGGAGGCGAAGGTAGCGCGAGTCGGGCCCGACCCGGAACCACGGACCCACGGACCCGGAACCGCAGAGCGGGGTCGGGGTCTCTTCAATTCTCGACTCATCATGAACATCTGCCGAGGAGACCTCCGACGATGGCCTATCCGTTCCAGCTCCCCGATCTCGGGTACGCATACGACGCCCTCGAGCCCCATATCGATGCCCGCACGATGGAGATCCATCACTCGAAGCACCACAACGGGTACACGAGCAAGTTGAATGCGGCGCTGGAGGGTCATTCCGATCTGCACGCCTACTCGGCCGAGCAGCTCCTTCGCGGACACTCCGGGCTTCCCGCCGAGCTGAAGGGGGCGGTGCGGAACAATGGGGGGGGCTTCCACAACCACGCCCTCTTCTGGGATATCCTGACTCCCGGTGGCGCCGACGCTCCCTCGGGGGCGCTCGCCACGGCGATCGACGGCGCCTTCGGGTCGGTGGATGCGCTCAGGGAGAAGCTCAACGCGGCCGCTGCCGGCCAGTTCGGGTCGGGGTGGGGATGGCTCGCGGTCTCCCCCTTCGGTGACCTCCAGATCATGGCGACTCCGAATCAGGACAGCCCTCTCCTCTCCGGCTACACCCCGATCCTCGGGATCGACGTCTGGGAGCACGCCTACTACCTGCACTACCAGAACCGTCGTCCCGACTACCTCGCCGCCATCTGGAACGTGGTGAACTGGGACCGTGTCGGCGCCCGTTTCGACGCTGCCGGCGACGGCTGGGTCTGATCCGCCGCGGAGTCGCTTCCGCGATCGGAGTCGCACACACGAGATCCCCGGGACCTTTTCAGGCTCCCGGGGACTTCTCTTGTGTGATCGACGTCAAATGTTTATTTCGGGAGAACGGCGCTCGCGTTTCCGCCGCATGATCCGACTCGCCGAATGACCCGACCCGAAGCGATCTGCTCGACGATGCCGCCTTCACACACCCCGACGCGATGGTTGTCCCCGCTCGCCTTTGTGGCGTGCGCCCTCTCCGGTACCGGTGGAACCGCGTTTCTCGAGGCGCAGAGCCTCCGTGGTTCTTCGGCGTCGCTCGATATCCAGAACCGCGTCGCGCGGGAGCACGACTTCACCTACATCAAGGACGGCAGGCAGCTCCTTCACTTCGTCGACGCCGGGTACCTGGTCGAGGTCGTCCCGAACAGCGACTTCGAAGTCCACGCCGTTTCCTACCCCTATGCGCGGCCCGAGGCCGAGCTCTTCATTCGCCGGCTCGCGAGCCAGTACCACGCGGCGTGCGGCGAGAAGCTCGTCGTCACTTCACTCACGCGCCCCCAGAACCGTCAGCCGCGCAACGCTTCGGATCGCTCCGTGCACCCCACCGGGATGGCGATCGATCTCCGCGTGTCACGCAAGGCGAGCTGCCGACGGTGGCTCGAGAATGCCGTTCTGGGCCTCGAGCGTGCGGGTGTCCTCGAGGCTACCCGCGAACGGTATCCGTCGCACTACCACCTGGTGATCTTCCCGCGCCCGTACTACGAGTACGTGCAGCGCGTGGTCGAGGTGGCGCCGACGTTGCGTGAGCCGGAGCCGGTGATGCGGTCGACGCAGTCGTACGAAGTGCGTCCCGGCGACTCGCTCTGGCACATCGCTCGCGCCTTCGATACCTCGGTCGAGCGGATCCAGGTGGTGAACGAGCTGCGCGGCAACCGCATCTACGCGGGCCAGGTGCTCAAGGTCCCGAGCCAGACGGCCTCGAGCCCGACGCGCCAGGAGCCTCCCGGGGAGTAGGTGCGTCGCCGGGGCCATCGCTTCGCTTCGTCCGCGGCGTCTGCTGCGTCCGCGGCGCCGGGTGCGCCGGGTCCGCTCATCTTCGACTCCAAGATGGAATATCCCACTCTTTTTCCATCTACACGACGTCCGTCCAACCATTCAAGTGGAATATCGCCTTGGATTCCACTTCCAGGCAGCATCGAAGACGGGCCAAGTAGAAAAAGGGTGGTGTTTTCCACTTTGGGGCACCGCGTCCGTGCCTCCTCGGCCCGAGGACGGCTGCACGCCCCCCTCGTCTTCCTCCCTCCCCCGATCTCACCGGTCCAGCGGGCGCACCGGTCTCGCGCTCACCCGCAAGGATGACGAAGCACCACGGCCCCCCCCGACTTTCCCTCGCGACCGCATCCCCACCTCCGCACCCCCCGCACCTCCCGCACTCCTCCCCATTTCGCAAAACGCGATATCCATGATTTGCATTTTGCGATAGGGTGAGCGAACTTCCGGCATGCACACCCTCACCGCCGGCTCCGTCGAGCACCACCTCCTGCGGGAGGAGAACCTTCTGCGGTGGCTCTACCTCGGGCGGATGACGCTCGTCTCGGGGATCTTCGTCGGGGCCATCCTCGCCGGGGTCTCCTTCGTGGAGACGGGGATTCTCTTCGCGCTCTCTCTCGTCTGGACGAGCGTCTCCTTCTGGCGCACGCACCTGGCCGAGCGCGAGGCGAGCTTCACCTTCCGCTACGGGCAGGTGCTCTTCGACATCCTCGTCGTGACGGGGATCGTGCACTTCACGGGGGGAGCGGAGAGCTCCTTCGCGCCGCTCTACATCCTGGTGATCTCGGAGGGCGCGCTCCTCCTTCCGCTGCCGGGCGGGGTGCTGGTGGGGCTCGCTGCGAGCGCGGTCTTCGCGGGCGATGCGGTGCTTCTGCTGGGCGCGGACGACACCGAGGTGACCTTCCTCCTCCAGATCGGACTCTTCACGGTCGTGGCGGTTGTGACGGGGATCCTCGGGGACCGTCTGCGTCAGGCGGGGATGCGGCTGGGTGCGGTCGAGTCCGAGCTCGAACAGCTCCGCCTCGACACCTCGGACATCCTCGACAACCTCTCGACGGGGGTGATGACGATCGACGGGCATGGACGCCTCGCCTACCTCAACCCGGCGGGGGCGGAGATGCTCGGGCTCGATCCGGAGGAGTGGTTCGGAGCGCCGGTTCTCGACACGGTCGACGGGATCGCCCCCGGCCTGGGCGGGATGCTCGCGCGCTCGATCCATCTCCGCATGCCGCAGACGCGCTTCAAGACGACGATGGCGGACGCGGGCCGGACGGTCACGCTCGGCGTGAGCACCACGGTCCTCGAGCGCTCCTCCTCCGAGGTGCCGTCGGCCACGGCGATCTTTCAGGATATCACGGTAGAGGAACGCGCCGAACGACTCGATCGACGGACCCAGCGGCTGGAGGCGGTGGCCGCGCTCTCCGCCTCGCTCGCCCACGAGATCAAGAACCCCCTCGCCTCGATCCGCAGCTCGGTGGAACAGCTCGCGCGGAAGGACGGCCTCGCGGACGAGGATCGCGCGGTGCTGGAGCGCCTCGTGCTCGACGAGTCCGATCGTCTCAGCCGCCTCCTCTCCGACTTCATCGAGTTCTCGGCGATCCGCATGGGGGACAGCGAGACGCACGAGTTCGGCGAGCTCGTGGCGGATGCGATCAAGTTGGCCGCCCAGCACCCCGACGCCACGGGTGTGGAGCTGGAGTGTCGCGGTCAGGACCGATCGATCATGGTCCCCGGGGATCGGGATCTTCTCCACCGCGCCGTCTACAACCTCGTGCTCAACGCCTTCCAGTTCGCGGGAGATGGAGGGCGGGTCGAGGTCGAGCTCGACGATGTCGCGCACCTCCGGGCAGATCAGACCGCCGGCGTCGAGTGCGCCGTGCGCCTCTACGTGCACGACAGTGGACCGGGGATCGACGCGCGCGATGAGGAGAAGATCTTCGATCCCTTCTTCACCCGCCGGATCGGCGGGAGTGGTCTCGGTCTGGCCGTCGTGCAGCGTGCCGTCAGGGCGCACGATGGGGCGGTTCTGGTGGGCAACCACCCCGCCGGGGGTGCGGAGTTCACCCTCTTCCTTCCGGGGAATGACGCCCGACGGGTCGTCGCGAACGATTCCAGAGAGGAGCGAGGAGTTCCGGCATGAGTGCTTCGGTGGACGACGCCCCCGTGGAGGTGGATGGGGGGGGACGGCGCAAGGCGAAGCTCCTCCTCGTCGATGACGAGACGGGGATCCTCGAGACGCTCCGGATTCTCTTCCGGGGTGAGGGGTGTTTCGAGGTCTTCACCGAGTCGCGCGGTGAGGATGCGATCCGCTTCATCGAGGACGAGCGGCCCGACATCGTGCTCAGCGACATCCGGATGCCCGGTTCGACGGGGATTGATGTCCTCGCCGCGGCGCGACGGGTCGATCCGGAGATCGCCGTCATCCTGATGACGGCGCAGGCGTCTCTCCAGTCGGCGATGCAGGCGGTCAACGAGGGGGCCTACTACTACCTCCAGAAGCCTTTCCAGAACGAGGAGCTCCTCGCGATCGTGCGCCGCGCCGCCGAGGCGCGCGAACTCCGGGTGGAGAACCGCGAGCTCAAGAAGCTGATCCGCACGCGTGACGCCGGGCGCACCTCCCGCCCGGTGGGGCGTGCGCGCAGCTTCATCGAGGTTATCGAACTCGCCGAGACGGTCGCCCCGACCGACTCGACGGTGCTCCTCTCGGGCGAGAGCGGTTCGGGGAAGGAGGTCGTGGCGCGCTACATCCACACCCTCTCGGACCGCGCCGAGGGCGCATTCTATTCGGTCAACTGCGGCGCGCTCCCCGAGAGTCTCCTGGAGAGCGAACTCTTCGGGCACGTCGAAGGCGCCTTCACCGGCGCGGTCCGGGACAAGGACGGGCTCCTCGTCGCGGCCAATGGGGGCACGCTCTTTCTCGACGAGATCGGGGAGATGACACCCGCAACCCAGGTCAAGCTCCTCCGCGTGCTCCAGGAGCGCGAGGTGATCCCGGTGGGGTCGACGAAGCGCGTGCCGGTGGATGTGCGCGTCATCGCGGCCACGAACCGGGAGTTGGAGGAGGAGATCCGGCGCGGCAACTTCCGTCGTGACCTCTACTACCGACTGAATGTCATCGCGCTGCACCTCCCCCCGCTGCGTGATCGACGAGACGACATCCCGCTCCTCCTCGATTACTTCCTCGACGCGTGGTGCTCGGACGAGGGGGTGCGACCGGAGGTCACGGACGAGGCGATGCGGGTGCTCTCCGGGTACGACTGG
This sequence comes from Longimicrobiales bacterium, assembly GCA_032250675.1. Classification (GTDB taxonomy): domain Bacteria; phylum Gemmatimonadota; class Gemmatimonadetes; order Longimicrobiales; family Gaopeijiaceae; genus Gaopeijia. Next base: position 28,070 of record JAVVEY010000006.1, read on the forward strand.
CCGGGCAACGTCCGGGAGCTCGAGAATGCCATCGAGCGCGCCGTCGTCGTGGCGCGGGGGCGCGCGATCGGTCCGGCGCACCTCCCCGATCGGGTGCGCGAGGCTCCGCGACCGCACCTCGTGGAATCGGAGATCCCGCCCAACCCGACGATGGAGGTGATCGAACGCGCCTACATCCGCTGGGTGCTCGATGCCGAAGGGGGGAACAAGACCCGCGCCGCGGAGGTGCTGGGGATCGACCCCTCGACGCTCTATCGCAAATTGAACCGCTACGGGATCGACATCTGATGACCCTTCCCGAACGACGCCGGGGCGACCGCTTCCCCCACCTCGATCTGAGAGAGGACCTCCCCTGGGACGACGTGATCGTCTCGGTGGTGATCCCCTGCTACAACGAGCTCGCCACCGTGGAGACGCTTCTCCGCGCGGTGCGCGCGGTGCGCCTGAACTTCGAGGTCATCGTGGTCGATGACGGTTCGACCGACGGGACCCGCGAGCTCCTCGCGCGCCTCGAGGAGGAGGGGGTGATCGACACCCTCGTCTTCCACCCCGTGAACCGGGGGAAGGGAGCGGCGCTGCGGACCGGCTTCGATCACGCCGGCGGGGATGTGGTCGTGGTGCAGGATGCCGACCTCGAGTACGACCCGGCCGAGATCCCGCTCCTCCTGGCTCCGATCCTCGAGGGGAAGGCCGACGCCGTCTACGGCTCCCGCTTCCTGGGGGGGCTGCCACACCGCGTGCTCTACTTCTGGCATTCGGTCGGGAACCGCCTCCTCACCCTCCTCAGCAACGTCTTCACCGATATCAACCTCACCGACATGGAGACCTGCTACAAGATGGTGCGGCGGGAGCTCCTCCAGGCGCTGCCGCTCACCTCGGAGCGCTTCGGGATCGAGCCCGAGCTGACCGCCCGGCTCGCGCAGGCGCGCGCGCGGATCTATGAACTCCCGATCTCGTACGACGGGCGTTCGTACGCCGAGGGCAAGAAGATCGGATGGAGGGACGGAGTCGAAGCGTTCTGGTGCATCGTGAAGTTCAATCTGCTCTCCCCCGACGCGCCGGAGTGGCGCGCGCCCGAGGTGCCGTCGTGGGAGGCACGAAAAGGTCTGCGGGCGACCACGGAACCCGAGCGCGCGGACGCCTGACGTGCACACCCCCGACGGCGCGATCCGCATCGGCCCCGCGCGGGCGGTCGGGTGGAGCGCACTCCTCGCCCTCGTCGTCTTCGCGGGCAGCCTGGGGAACGGCTTCGCCTACGATGACGAGCCGATCATCGAGAACAACCCGGTCGTCACCGAAGCCCGGTGGGCGGATGCCGCCTTCGGTCCGTACTGGCAGGTCGAGGAGGGGTACGGCCTCCTCTACCGACCCGTGGCGCTCCTCGCCTACGCCGCCGAGTGGCAGATTGGGGGCGGTCGGCCGGTCCTCTTCCACCTCGTCAATCTCGTCCTGCACGCCGCCGTCAGCGTGCTCCTCGCGCTCCTGGTGCTCCGCCTCGCGCGGATCCGGCCGCAGTCCGCACTCCTCGCGCGGCGCGCCGACCTGGCCGCGCTCGTCGCTGGCGGGATCTTCGCGGTGCACCCGGTCCACGTCGAGGCGGTCGCGAATGGGGTGGGGCAGGGGGAGCTGTGGGCCGCCTTCGGCGTGCTCGGCGCGATCCATCTCTACATCGGGTCACCGGGCCGGATCTGGCAGCGGTCGCTGCGCCTCGTGGGGATCGGGGGGTGCTACGCCCTCGCGCTGGGGGCGAAGGAGATCGCCGTCACCCTTCCCGCACTCCTCCTCCTCGTCGACAGCGTCGGCCGCGGGTGGGTGCCCGCCACCGCGCGCGTGCGCCGGGAGAGGCTCGTCTTCCTCCTCCTCCTCGTCGTCTTCGTGACCTATCTCGCGCTCCGATGGATGGCGCTCGGAAGCCTCGTCGGAGAGGAGACGGCGATGGCGCTCGATGGGGCGTCGACGACGACTCGGGTCGCCACGGCGCTCTCCGTGGTGCCGGTGGTCGTCACCCTCCTCCTCTTCCCGCTGCGTCTCGCGGCCGACTACGACCCGGGGGTGCTCGAGCTCGCCCACCCGACCGACCCGGCGGTGCTCATGGGGGGGAGTCTCCTCCTCGGGGCCGCCGTGATCATCCTCGCCTTCTGGCGGCGGGCCCCACTCGTGGGGTACGGCGTGGCGTGGACGCTCATCGTCTGGTCGGTCGTCTCGAACCTCTTCTTCACCACCGGCGTGCTCCTCGCCGAACGGACGCTCTACCTCCCGTCGGTGGGCGTCGCGATGGCGCTCGGTGTCGGGGCCGCGGCGCTGGCCGAGTGGAAGGGGACTCGCCCCGCCCTCGTCGTCGTGGCGCTCGCCGTCGTGCTCCTCTCGGCGCGCACCGTCACCCGGGTTCCCGTCTGGTTCTCGACCTTCACCGTGATGGAGGATCTCGCGCGCACGACCCCCGATTCGTGGCGGTCGGATCGCGCCCGGGCGGCCGGGCTCCTCCGCATCGGAGAGCACGAGGAGGCGTTCGCCTGGTTCGACTCCGCCCTCGCGAAAGCTCCCCGCAAGTACGATCTCCTCACCGAATACGGCGCCGCGCTCAAGGAGGCGCGCCGGCTCGAGCCGGCGCGGGAGCTCCTCGAGCGGGCGATCCGCCTGAGCCCCCGGCGCCGGGCCGCGTGGCAGCTCCTCGCCGAGCTCCACCTCATCGCGGGGCGGATGCGCGAGGCGCATCGGGTGGCGATGGAGGGGGTGCGCTTCTCGGGCAACGACGCCGAACTCTGGCGCATCGCGTCCGAAGCCTACCTCGGGGCGGGCTTCCTCCCGGCCGCGGTGCGCGCGCGGAGGATGGCGCTCCTCCTCGAACCGGGCGACGCCGCGAACGAGGCTCGCCTCGAGGAGATCCTCGCGGTGATGGGTGAGGCGGGGGAGAGTGGGTGAGGGAGGGAAGATGACGGCGTGGGGCGTGAGGGAGTGGTCACGGATCGCTGCCCTCCTCGCTGTCGTCGTCTTCCTCCCCTCGCTCCGAAACGGCTTCGCCTTCGACGACCTCTCGATCATCCTCGACAACGAGGCGTTGCGGGACCCGGGATCGCTCGGAAGGCTCCTGGTATCGCCGTGGTGGCCCGCCGAGGACGGGGTGGCGATGGGGCTGTGGCGCCCGACGAGCTCGGCGCTCCTCTTCCTCCTCTGGCAGATCGGAGGGGGCGCCCCCCTCGTCTTCCACCTCGCGAATGTGGCGCTGCACGGGGCGGTGACCTTCCTCGTCGTGCGCTTCGCCGCGCACTTCGTGCCGGTCGCGGTTGCCGGGCTCGCCGGGCTCGTCTTCGCGGTGCACCCGGTGCACGTGGAAGCGGTGGCGAATGGGGTCGGGATCGCCGAGCTCCTCGCGGCCCTCCTCCTCCTCGCCGCGCTCGAGCCGGTGCTGCGCGCGGACCGGCTCACCGCGCGAGAGACGCTCACCGTCATGGCGCTCTATCTCCTCGCCTTCGGCGCCAAGGAGAGCGCGGTCGTGCTCCCCGGCCTCATCTTCGTGGTCGATGCGGTCCGCCGGAGGCTCACGCTGCGCGACGCGGGGAGCTGGCTCGTCGATCGGGGCCCCCTCCTCGCGGGGCTCGCCGGAGTCGCGGCGGTCATGCTCGGCGCTCGCCTCCGCATCTTGGGGAGCCTCGTGAGCGCGCTCCCGCCGCTGGGAGCCGGGATCCTCGCCGAGATTCCCGGGATCTGGACGCTCGGAGAGATCTGGTCGCGCGTCGTGGTGCTCGTCACCCTCCCCCTCCGGCTCTCCCCCGACTACGCGCCGGGGGTGATCCCGATCGTCACGGTATGGACCCCCCGCGCCGCGGCCGGGGCCGCGACGGTGGTGGGGCTCCTCCTCCTCACCCTCGTCGTGGCGCGCCGGCTTCGACCGGGCGAGGAGGGTCCCGCGCGCGATCGACCCGGGGTGCCGACCGTGGCGCTCGCGCTCGGCGTCTCGTGGTTCGTGGTCGCGATCGCTCCGACCTCGAATGCGCTCTTCCTGACGGGCGTGCTCCTCGCCGAGCGCACCCTCTACCTCCCCTCGGTGGGTGTGGCGATCGCCATCGCGGGCCTCCTCGGCCCGCTCCTCCGGGCTCCCTCCTCCCGCGCGGCGCCGGGACGACCTCGGCGCCTGCGCCTCGTGGCGGGGGGCGCGCTCCTCCTCCTCGGCACCCTCTGGGTCGCGCGGAGCGTCACCTATATCCCCGCCTGGCGCTCGCAGGCCACGATCTTCCAGTACATGATCGAGACGGTGCCCGAGTCCGGTCGATCGCAGTGGGTGATGGGCGACGTCCTCCTCGGCGAGGGCGAGGTCGAACGCGCGATGTTCCACTACCGGAGGGCGCTCGGGCTCCTCGGATCCGAATATCCCTTCCTGGCCGAGACGGGGCGGCGCCTCATCGCCGCCGGACGGGCCGACGCCGCGCGCCCCTTCCTCGATCGGGCCTTCGCGGCCGACCCGGAGCGCGCGGCGGCGCCGAGTCTCCTCGCGGTCGTCTTCGCCCAGGACGGCGATTGGGAGGGGGTGGAGCGGTGGGCGGCGCGTGCGATCGAGCGCGACCCGGGGGACGCGACCGCGCACCACCTCCGGGCGGTGGCGCTCGCGGCGCAGGAGCGGTGGAGCGAGGCGGTGCGGGCGCGCGAGGACGCCCTCGCCTTCGCGCCCGGAGCGTGGCAGCAGTGGTTCTGGCTGGCCGACGTCCGGGCGCGCGCGGGCGACCGTGAAGCGGCGCGCGCCGCCGTGGATTCGGCCCGCGCCCGCGCCTCCGCCCCCTCCGCCCTCCACCAGATCGACAGCCTCGGGGTGGCGCTCGGGATCCGCGGTGCGGGCCCCGACGCGGGCCCCGACGGGGGCCGTGACGGGGGATAGTCGGGACGATCGAGGTCCCGCGTTTCCACCGGAATCTTGCAAAACGCGAGGCATCGGGGGTGAAGAACCACCGAATAGATGCCGAATAAGACACAGCTATGTAATGCGCAAGTGATTTGCGTACAATGAGTTACGGCAACAAGCCCGGAAGTTGGCCCGAGCGTTGCATCAGAAGCGGGGCGGAGATCGTTTCTTTCTTCATCACCCCCACTCCCATCTGGAGTCCATCATCATGAAGAAGAGCAACACCAAGGGTTTCACCCTCATCGAGCTGCTCATCGTCGTCGTGATCATCGGCATCCTCGCCGCGATCGCGATCCCGAAGTTCAGCGCCACCCGTGAGAAGGCGTATGTGTCGGCGATGAAGTCCGACCTCAAGAACCTCGCTTCGCAGCAGGAGATCTACTACGCCGACGCCTTCACCTACACGAGTGACATCGCGGCTCTCGGCTTCGCGAACTCCGAGGCTGTCACGGTCACGATCGGCGGCCCCCCGACCGGCACCGGCTGGAGCGCCACGGCGACCCACCCCGGTACCACCGACACGTGCGCCGTCTTCTACGGCGACGCCGCTGCGGTCGCCCCGGCCACGATCGCCGGAGCCGTCACCTGCGGCTGATGCGGTGATCCGCTTCCGATGCGGATGAAGTGGGGGGCGTGGTCCGGTGCAGAACGCCCGGGTCGCGCCCCCTCTTCACATCTCTGCGGTCGGGGGTCGGGCACCAGGATTTCCCCCTCTCCTTCGGGACCCCTCTCTTCAGGGAGCAGTGTCGTGCGTACCCGTGATGGTTTCACCCTGATCGAGCTGCTCATCGTCGTCGTGATCCTCGGCATCCTCGCCGCGATCGCGATCCCGAAGTTCAGCTCCACCCGCGAGAAGGCCTTCATCTCGACGATGAAGTCCGACCTCCGCAAGCTGGCGGCGAAGCAGGAGATCCATTATTCAGAGACCTACACCTACACGACGAGCCAGGCCGCGCTCGAGTTCGTCGAGTCGGAGGCGGTGACGCTCACTGTGGTCTCGGCGAACAGCACGGGGTGGTCGGCGGAGGCGACGCATCCGGGCTCCTCCGTGAGGTGTGCGATGATCTACGGAGACGCGGCCCCCGTCGCGCCCGCCACCCAACCGAACTTCGTGACCTGCGGCTGAATACTCCGACACCCCTCCGGCGAGAGCTCCTCCTCGCCTTCTCCGTCCTCCTCGGTGCGGCGCTCCTCCTCGCCACCTCGGCGCTCGTCGTCGTCCTCCCGCTTCTCCGCACGCCGACCGAAAGCTTCCTCTTCATCGTCGTCCTCATCGCCGCCGATCTGGTGGTGGTCGCCGCCTTCGGGCGACGCATCCTCCACGGCGCCTTCGTGCGTCCGGTGGAGCGGATGGTCGAGGACGCGGAGCGGATCGCCTCGGGGGATTACACCCACCGGATCGGCGCGATGCCCGGCGCCGAGCTCGAGGCGATCCGGCAGAGCGTCAACGCCCTCGCGGACCGTCTCGTACGCGACCAGGTGCGCCTCGCCGAGAATGTCCGCTCGCTCGACCGGACGAATGCGGAGCTCGTCTCGACGCGCGACGAACTCATCCAGACGGCACGACTCGCCTCGATCGGCACCCTCGCGTCGGGGATTGCACACGAGGTAGGCAATCCGTTGGGCGCGCTTGTCGGTTACGTCGACGTTGCTCGCATGCGCGCCGAGCGCGAGGGGGGCGACCCGGAACTCCTCGCCTCGATCCGCGAAGAGGCCGACCGCATCGACCGGATCATCCGCACCCTCCTGCAATTCGCGCGGGGCAACGGCGAGGCCACCGCGGGACCGGTACGAATGCACGAGGTCGTCGAGCGCGTCCTCGATCTCCTCGAATCGCAGGGACGCCTCGCGGGAGTGGAGGTGCGCGTCCCGGAGCACGGGCCCGTACCCGACATTTCCGGGCACCCCCAGCAGGTCGAGCAGATCCTCGTCAACCTCCTCCTGAACGCCCTCGACGCGCTCGAGGAGGTCGAGGAGCCTCGGCTCGAGATCACCCTCTCGTGCGAGGCCGGCGGGTTCATCCGGATGCCCCGGCGACGCGACGACGATCCCTCGGTCGTCGACTACACCCACCGGCGCCGCGTCGCGACCGACCTCGATGTGGGAGGGCCCGACGCGCTCCACACCTCGTCGCGCGTCGTCGTCCTGACCGTCGAGGACAACGGCCCGGGCGTCTCACCCGAGCACCTCGATCGCCTCTTCGATCCCTTCTTCACCACCAAGGAGCCGGGGAAGGGCACGGGGCTGGGACTGGCGATCTGCGCCCGACTCGCCGACGGTATGGGGGGAAGGATCCATCTCGAGGAGGCCTCCGGCGGCGGCGCCTGCTTCGTCGTTCGCCTCCCGACGCATACCGGGAGCGAAGTCTCGTGAAGATTCTCGTCATCGACGACGACAAGGGGCTGCGCACGTCGCTCGCTCTCATCCTCTCTGACGCCGGGCACGATGTGGTCGCCGTCGAGGACGGCGAGCGGGGGCTCGCTGCCGCCGAGGAGCAGCGCCCCGACCTCATCCTCTGTGACGTGCGCATGCCGGGGATGGACGGACTGGAATTCCTCGACCGCCACCGCGACTCGGGCGGCGACGCGCTCGTGATCGTGATCACCGCGTACGGCTCGATCGACCTCGCCGTGGAGGCGATGAAGCGGGGCGCGTACGACTACATCCCCAAGCCCTTCGGCGCCGAGGAGGTGCTCCTCACCGTGCGGAAGGCGGAGGAGCGGGAGAACCTCCGTCGGGAGGTCGGACGGCTTCGCAACGAGGTGCGGGTGGAGCGAAGGTTCGGGGAGATCGTGGCGCGCTCCCCGCGCATGGTGGAGGCGCTCGAGGTCGCCGCGAAGGCGGCGCCTCACGACTCGCCGGTTCTGATCACGGGGGCGAGCGGGACCGGCAAGGAGCTCGTCGCGCGGCTGATTCACCGGGAGAGTCCGCGGGTGTCCGGACCCTTCGTGCCGGTCAACTGCGGGGCGATCCCCGAGAATCTCCTCGAATCCGAGTTCTTCGGACACGTCAAGGGCGCCTTCACCGGCGCCGATGCGAACCGGGGCGGGCTCTTCGAGGCCGCCGAGGGGGGCACCCTCTTTCTGGACGAGGTGGGTGAGCTCCCCCTCCCGCTCCAGGTCAAGCTCCTCCGCGCGCTCCAGGAGCGGCGGGTCCGCCCCGTCGGAGGGAGGGCGGAGATCGAGGTGAACGCGCGCGTGATCTCCGCCACGAACTGCGATCTCGATCAGGCCGTCTCCGAGGGAGCCTTCCGCGAGGACCTCTACTACCGGCTGGCGGTGATCCCGGTGCACCTCCCCACGCTCGCCGCGCGGCGCGAGGAGATCCCCGAGCTGGCCCGGCACCTCCTCGACCGGCACCGCGAGCGGCTCTCGATCGAGATCGAGGGGATCGCCCCCGAGGCGATGGAGATCCTCCTCGGCCACGCCTGGCCGGGGAATGTGCGCGAGCTCGAGAATGTGCTCGAGCGCGCCCTCGTCCTCGCCGACGGCGATGAGATCCGCGCGACCGACCTCCCCGAGTCGGTTCGCGTGCCCCGACCCCCGGAGGTGCGCGCCGACCCGGACGGAGATCTCTCGGTCAAGCGACGCTCCGCCGAGCTCGAGAAGTACCTCATCCAGTGCGCGCTCGAGCGGACCGGGGGGAACAAGACGGCCGCCGCGGAGCTCCTCGACCTCTCCCCGCGCGCGCTCCGCTACAAGGTGCAGGATTACGGGCTGGGCTGACGGGTAGCCCCGCAGAAGTCCCGGCGCGACATGGAGCCGCCCCGCGCCTCCGCCGACCTTCATCGGCATGAAGCCCGCGCGCCCCCCGATCCCACCGCCCCTCGCCTCTCGCGGCACCACGCTCACCGAGCTCGCCCTCGTGCTCGCGCTCGCGGGCGTGGTCTTCGGCACTGCCCTCCCGGGCGTGCGTGCGCTCCTCGATCGCTCGCGCGTGGTCGCGGCGCGCGAGGAGCTCCTCGGCCTGGTCCATCGGGCCCGCGCGGTCGCGCCGGCCACGGGCGGGGCGACGATCACGCTCGACCTCGAGGCCGAGCGGGTGGAGCTGGTCGATGGGGCCGGGCGCGTGATCGAGTCGCTCGACCTCGGGGCGCGCGGGGTGGATCTGCGGAGCACGGGGACGGCGTCCACCGTGACGATCGAGTGGAACGCGCTCGGGTGGGGCGTGGTCGCCTCGCGCTCGCTCGTCCTCCGCGCGGGTGGGGCGGAGGCGCGGCTCGTGATCTCGTCGCGGGGGAGGGCGTCCCGGCGATGAGGACGCACGGGCGGTTCGGGGCCCGGGGGTTCACCCTCATCGAGGTGGTCGTCGCCCTCCTCCTCCTCGAGATCCTCCTCCTCGGCGCGCTGGTGACGCTCCACCTCGCGACCGCCCACGTGCGCCGCGCGCGCGTCTTCGAGTCGGCGGTGTGGGACGCGGCCGCCTGGGCCGATTCGGTCGCGGCGGGGGGGAGCGCGGTCGCGGCGGATCGCGCCTGGGGGTGGCTCTCGGTGAGCGGGGACGCGGTCGAGGCGCGTGACTCGACCGGCGCGCTCCTCCTCCGCATCGGGATGCCCCCCGGAGCGGCGCCGTGAGGGGCGCCGTGAAGGGCGCCGTGAAGGGCGTATGTGCCGGACGCGCCCGCGCCGGAGATCGGGGGCGCCACGGATTCACCCTCCCCGAGGCGCTGACGGCGCTCCTCCTCCTCGGGCTCCTCCTCGGGCTCCTCGCGCGCGCGTCGGCTCGGCTCCGGGGGACGCTCGAGCGCGTGGCGGTCACGGCGGAGCGAGTCGAGAGCGCGCGTGTCGCGCGCCACCTCGTCGAGCACATCGTTGCGGGTGGGGGGGCGATCGCGGACGGCGCGTCGGCCGACGAGATCCGCGTGGAGCTCTCCGTCGGGTGGGCGGCGCCGTGCGATTCGGTGTGGGGGTGGCGGGGGATCCGGCAGCCCGATCCCGTGCGCGACAGCGCGCTCGTGATCGACGACGCCTCGCGCGTGGTACGCGTGGCGGTCGATGCGGTGACCCCGCGCCCCTGCGCGTCCGGCGTGGGGCTCGCGCTCCGCTTCGCGCCGGAGGTCGACGGGGCGGTCTTCGTGCGGGTGTTCGAGGTCGGCGCGGTGCGGGTGGACGATGCGGTCCGCTACGGCCGGTGGGGCAGCGCGCGCCAACCGCTCACCGCAGCGGTGCTCGAGGCGGGCGCGTCGGGGCTTGCGCGTGAGGGGGGCGCGCTCCACCTCACGGTCGTGGCGGACTCGGTGCATCGATGGGAACGATGGTGGCCGCTCCGCTGACCTCGACGCGCCGCGCGGGCGTCGCGGTCCTCGCGGTGGTCGTCCTCGGCGTCGGCCTCGCCCTCGCCGCGCACGCGGCGCTTCTCCTCGGTCGTTCGATCGAGATGGCGGCGCGGACCGATGCGCGCGCCTTCGAGGTGGACACCCGGTTGCGCGCGCGGCTCCACGCCGCGGTCGAGGGGATCGACTCGCTCTTCGGCGAACTCCCCTCCGGGGTGCGGGGACGTGCTCTCACCCCTGAACTCCGCCTCCTGGAGGCGGATTCGGTCGACCGCGCCGCGTGGATCCTCGTGACCGCGCTCGATCCGGCGGTGCGCGTCCGTGCCGCGGGGGCGGGGGTGCGGACGGGACTCCCGCTCCCCTTCGGAACCGACGCCCGGATCACGGTCTGGGCGCCGGATGTGGATGCGTGCGTTCCGGGGACCTCTTTCTCCGACCTCGCCCGTCTCCGCTCGGATGCGTGGGAGGCCGACCCGCTGAGCCTCGGGCTCGCCGGAGACGCGCTTCCGCCGGGGGCCGCCGACCTGCCGCGGGAGCCTCCGTCGCGCGCGATCCGACTGACGCCGCGAGGAGACCTCACGATCCCTCCCGGCGCGTGGACCGTGGTGGCGCTCGTCCCGGGCGACCTCCGGGTCACGCGCGGCGCGACCGTCACGGGGTGGATGGCGGCCCGGGGCGAGGTCGTGATCGAGGGGGGCGGCACGCTCCGGGGCGTGATCCGCGCAGGCGGTCGCGTGCGGGTCGAGAGCGGAGGGAGCGTGGAGGTTGCCCCCTGTACCGCCGCACGAACTCTGGCCGGAATCTCGGAGGGGCACCCTCCGCACGTCGTGCCATTCTCCCGTTCGTCGGGTAGATTGAGCGATTGATCGCAGCGTCCCGAGATCCGTCGACCGGACGAGACCTTGATGCCGGGTCCCGGCAATCTGTGCCGGGCGTGCCCTCTCGTCAGGGCCGAAATCGACGCAGGCTCCCGCTTTCCGGGTTGGCACGGGACTCGCACCGCCGTCGAAGTGGTGGCACCCCTCTCTCCCCCGGGCTCGCATGAACGACAGGCGCGGCTTCACTCTGATCGAGATGATAATCGTGATCGCCCTCGGGGCGATTCTGACGTCGATCGCGATCGCTTCGTTCTCCAACGTCCAGCAGGGTGCGGCGATGGATCAGTCCCGTCGCGTGCTCTGGTCGATGCACGCCCGCGCGCGGGCCCAGGCGATCGAGAACGGGCAGAATGTCGAACTCCGGATCAGCGGTCCCGGGGACAGCGTGGCGGTGGTCCGGAACGACACGATCCTCGAATCGTTGCATGTCGAGGAGGAGTTCGGAATCGATCTCGCCATCACGGGCGATGAGGTCCGCCTCTGCTTCGGCCCCAACGGCATCGCCGACCTCGGCTGCAACTCCTTCACCTCGCTCATCTCCGGGAGCCTCCGGTCGACCGCGGGGGACACCTTCTTCTTCTTTCTCTTTCCCGCCGGCGGGATCATCGAATCATGATGCCTGATACCTCTTCCGACGCCGCGCCCCGGGACGCGCCGCATCGTGGGGAACGATGCGCGGGATTCTCGATCGTCGAGATCGTCGTCGCGGTCATCCTCCTCGCCTTCGGCGTGCTGGGGCTCGCGGGCACGACGATCTGGGTGGTGCGCCAGACCACCCTCGGCGAGGTCACGATGGAGCGAACGATCGCGCTTCAGACCTCGATCGAACGGCTCCGGGCGCTCCCGTACGATGCGATCGTCGGGGGGAGCGCCACCGAGGGCCGCTTCACCGTGAGCTGGAGTGTCTCCGCCGAGAGCCGATCCAAGCTCGTCGAATTCGTTACCACGGGGCCGGGACTCGCATCCGGAGCCTCGGGGCCGCCGCAGCTCCAGCAGGCGGTTGCCGACACCTTCGTCTACCGATTCTACGATGAAAACTGACCACGACTACACCCGTATTCGGCACGCCCGGGGGTTCACCCTCGTGGAGTTCCTGGTCGTGGCCGTCATCGGGAGCCTCCTGGTGATGGCCACCTATCAGGTGCTCATCACCAACCGGCGCACCTTCACCGTCCAGAACGCCCAGCTCCAGAACCAGCAGCAGTTGCGGGCTTCGCTGGAGGTGCTCCTCTCGGAGCTCCGACAGGTATCGGCACGGGGGGGTGATCTCGTATCGATCAGCTCGAACGCGCTCCAGACGCGGACGATGGAGGAGTTCGGGCTGGTGTGCGACGTCACCTACGGCCCGGTCCCGGTGCTCAAGGTGAAACGCTTCACCGGATGGTTCGAGGCGGGGGACTCGGTCTTCGTCTTCGCCGAGAACAGACCGAATCGGGCCGGGGACGACGCGTGGCTGCTCATGACGGTCACCGCCTCGGACCCAACGACGACGTGCGACGGCACGGACTTGGCGCAGAATCTGGCCTTTTCCGGTTTTCTCCCCCTCATGCAGGCGGATTCGGTCCGGGAGGGCGCGCCCGTCCGCAACTTCACACACCATACATGGCGAGCGTCGATCTGGAACGGCGACTACTACCTGACGCGTCAGCGTCCGGGCGAGCCCGACCCGGTACCGATCGTGGGGCCGTTGATCCCCGGATCCCGGAGTCGCAATCCGGTGAGCTTCCGATACCTGGATGCGAACGGCACCCCGACGACGACGATCACCGATATCCGGCAGATCGAGGTGAAGGTCTTCACCTGGTCGCCGGTGGTGGACCAGAACGGCGCCAATGTGCAGGACTCTCTCGTCCTGCGCACCTACACCCGGAACTGACAACCGATCGGCCCCGGCGGTCGAGGAGATCTCATGACACGACGTGACACAGCATACGAACCGGACGGATTCGCGCTCCCCGCGGCGATCCTGGCACTCATCGTGGTCGGCGTGCTCGTGACCGGCGGGTTCTACATGGCGCGGCAGGAAACACGGATCGGAACGGCGAGCGCCAACTCCGCGCTCGCCTTCTACCTCGCCGAGCGTGGGGTCACCGATGTGATGGAGAGCTGGGACGCCACCAGCTACGCGAGCCTCGATCCGTGGGAAACCGTCACCCGGACCGATACGACCTCCGAGGGGATCTGGTCGGTCGACGTGACGAGGGTGGCGGCGCAGATGTACATGCTCGAAGCCGACGCGCGGATCACCCGTGGCGGCGCCCTCCAGGGGGGTGCGCACCGCTCGATGGGGGTGATCGTGAAGCTCCGCACCGCCGACATCACTCCCCCAGCGGGTCTCACCACCCAGGGTCTCATCAACTTCGGCGGAAGCGCGATCATCAAGGGAGCGGACACCCCGCCCGACGGGTCGGGCTCGGGGTCGGCGGACTGGGGAAATGCCTGCGACGCCTTCCCGACCGATGACATGCCGGGGCTGCTCATCGACGACACGACGAATATCGACTGGCAGGGGAACCGGACCAATATCGAGGGCGAGATGACGGGGGACCCCAAGTTCACCCAGGACACGACGATCACCTCGGACAACCTCCTCGACTTCGGCGACATGCAGTGGGCCGAGCTGACGAGCCTGGCGGGGGTGACGATCACGAGCTCGACTCCCCCCGATCCCGCGCCGGTGGTGGATGGGGGACGCTGCGTGCCGATGAGCAGCAATTGGGGCGATCCCCTCGACACGACCTCGGTCTGCTTCGACTACTACCCGATCATCCACCTGAACAACCCGGGCGAGACGCGACTCCAGGGCGGATTCGGACAGGGGATCCTGCTGGTGGAGGGAGACCTCCGGGTGACGGGTGGCTTCGAGTTCTACGGGCCCGTCTATGTGAAGGGGACGCTCACCACTGCCGGGGCGGGGGGGCACTTCTGGGGTGGGGTGGTCGCCGCGAATGTGGATATCAACTCCAACACCGTGCTCGGTGACGCCGAGATCCAGTTCTCGAGCTGCGCCGTCGAGCGCGCGATTCGCCTGAATGCGAACCTGATCCGTCCGGAGCTGCTGGCGGAGCGGAGCTGGATCGACGTCTCGGGCGCCGGGGGGAGCTGAGCGCCGCAAGGGCGAGATCCGGAGCGGGTGGGCGCCGGCGGAGGGAATCGCCGGCTCGCCTCACCCGCCGAATGCCGGGCGGCGAATCATGCGGCCCGGCACTCGTTTTTTGCCCAGCGTCAAATGTTTACAGATTACCGACGATTCCGGCACCGGCCCGATTGTGCTTGACACGGGCGGGTTCAGTGGGGTATCGTCGCAACCAGATATCCGGGAAACGTTTGTTCCCGGCACCTCTTCCTCGCTCGACGAGGGCGATGCGATGGCGCTCTTCGGACGCAACAAGACGTCGGTGGGTCTCGACATCGGCTCCGGCTTCGTGAAGCTGGTCCAGGTCGATCACTCCGGCGACCAGCCCCAGGTCACGCGGGTCGCCATGCGCCCACTCCTCCCCGACACGATCGTGGAGGGTGAGATCATGGATTACGCCCTCGTCTCGGACACGGTGAGCGGCCTCTTCCGGGAGCTGGGGCTGAAGGGGACGGATGTCATCACGGCGGTCGGCGGACACGATGTCATCATCAAGAAGATCCCGATGGAACGGATGAAGGAGTCCGAAGCTCGCCAGGTCGTTCCGTGGCATGCCGAGCAGCACGTACCCTTCGACATCAACTCGGTCGAGCTCGACTTCCAGGTCCTCGACCCCGATGGCGACGATGTGAATATGGAGGTCCTCCTCGTCGCGGCGAAGCGGGAGCTGGTCGACAACCGTGTGGCGCTCATCGAAGACGCCGGCCTGACTGCCGCGATCATCGATGTCGAGGCCTTCGCGCTTCACAACGCCCTGCAGCACAACTACCCGGAGGCGATGGAGGGTACGGTGGCGCTCGTCAACATCGGCCACGAGGTCACCAATGTGAACATCCTCGAGAATGGTGTGCCGATCCTCACCCGCGACATCCCCTTCGGCTCGCGCAGGATCCGCGAGGACCTCCAGCGAGAGAGGGGCCTCACCGCCGAAGAGGCCGAGGATGTGGTACAGGGGCTCTCCAGCGTGGATGACCTCGACACGATCGTGGCGCAGAGCGCTGATGAGGTGGGGGTCGGGATCGAGCGGGCCGCTGCCTTCCTGATGACCCGCGAGTCGGGCGACGGGCTCGGACGGATCTATATCGCCGGGGGTGGGGCACGCATCCCGGGGATGGAGCAGGCGCTCGCCAACCGGATGAGTGTCGAGACGCTGCTCATCAATCCCTTCGAGCGTGTTCCGGTGGCCGCCGAGGCGGCCGACGGGATGGACCTCGAGGCCGCGGCGCCGATGCTACTCCTTTCCCTGGGGCTCGCCCTGCGCAGGGCGTGAGGAGCGCGAGATGATTGAAGTCAATCTGATTCCGGGCGGAAAGAAGAAGCGATCCTCGAGAAGCTTCTCCCTCTCGCTTCCGAGTCTTGGAGGAGGTGGCGGAAGGTTCGATCGCTGGCTCCTCGGCGCGGTCGCCGCCTGGCTCGTCGCCCTCCTCTATATCGGGATGACGTGGCAGGGTCGCACGGCGGAGCTCGAGGAGCTCGAGGTCCGGCTCGAGACCGCCCGGGCCGATTCGGCCCGCTTCGCCGAACAGAGCGCGCGGATCGCGACGCTCCGGGCGCGCAGAGACTCGATCAACGACCGGATCGCGATCATTCAGGAGGTCGATCAGGGGCGCTACATCTGGGCGCACATCATGGACGAGATTGCCCGGGCCCTCCCTGACTTCACATGGATCGAAGCGATCACCGCGACCGCGCCCGAGCCCACTCCGAGCTTCCTCCTCGAAGGGTACGCCGGGACGCAGTTCGCCGTCTCGCTCTTCCTCGAGCAGCTCGAGGCGTCTCCCTTCATCGAGCGGGTGGAGCTCAGGACGGTCGATGCGGTCGACTTCGGACAGGGCGATGCGGCCGAGCGCGTGCAGCGCTACTCGATTGACGCTGCGTATGCCCAGCCGCCCGTCGAGCTGCTCGAGTCGGTGCCCCTCTTCGAGGGTGGATCGCTTCCCGAAAGGGGTGGTGGGTCGACCGACGCGGACTCCGATGCAACGAGCGGAGGTGTGTGATGGCTTCGTTCATCCCCCAGGACCCCCAGCGGCAGAAGTCCCTCGTCGCCCTCCTCGGCGCGGTGGCCGCGATCGGTCTCTTCTGGAATTTCTGGGCGACGCCGAGAGCCGAGGAGATCGTCCTCGAGACCGAGCGCGTCGAGGCGCTCGAGGGCCAGAACCGCAACGCCCGGGTTGCGGCGCTCCGCGGCCTGGAGGGGCTCGAGGAGAACCTCGCGACCTTCGAGCGCCATGTGCGCCGACTCGAGCAGCTCGTGCCGTCCGCTTCCCAGGTGCCTTCGCTCATCGTGGACATGAACACCGAGGCGGAGCGACTCGGGATCGAGCCGCTGTCGTTCACGCCGAACCCCGAGGAGCCGGGCGTGGCGTACAACCGCCGCACCTTCGACGTGGCGTGGGTAGGCGAGTATCACGCGATGGGCCAATTCCTCGCGGCGATCGCCTCGCTCTCCCGCATCGTGACTCCGATCGGACTTCAGCTCGAGCTCTTCGATCGTCCCGACGACTACCCACGCTTCGCAAGTCCCGTTCTCGCGACCTTCACGATCGAGACGTGGGTGATCCCGCCCGGGGGCACGCTGCAGACACAGATGAATGTCGATGAGGGAACCGGCGCAGAGGAGGACATCCCGTGAAGACGCTGTGGATCGTGGCGATGGCCGTGACGACTGGATTCACCCCGGCCGCACTCGCCGGACAGGGCGCACCCCCTCCGACGCAGGGTGGGCAGCAGGTGCGCGCGGACACCGCCGTGGTAGAGCTGGTGCTGCGCCGGGAAGCCTTCACCTACCCGGCGTTCGCGCGGCGCAACCCCTTCCGGCCGCTTGCCAGCGCCGATGACACCGGCCCGCGCTTCGATCAGATGCGGGTGCAGCTGATCCTCTTCAATGAGGCCGATCCCTCCCGCAGCATCGCCGTACTCACGGCCGGGGGCGGGCGCGGAGGTGCATCGGGACCGGGCCAGGGTACGGCAGGACGCGGGCAGGTCCAGCGCCTCAGCGTCGGAGAGCGGTGGGGAAATGTGCGGGTCGTCTCGATCGAGCGGACCCGGGTGATTGTGGATGTATCGGAGTTCGGAATCGAGGATCGTCGGATCATGACCATTCAGTCACGGAGCCAAGGAGGCTCATGATGACTTCACTACTGGCACTGTGGACCAGCATGACGGTCGCCTTCGGCGGCCCCGTCAGGGAAGTTCGGATCGCGCCGGGCGCGAACACGACCGAGATCGTGATCGCGGTGGACGGAGTAGT
Organism: Longimicrobiales bacterium; assembly: GCA_032250675.1. Taxonomy (GTDB): domain Bacteria; phylum Gemmatimonadota; class Gemmatimonadetes; order Longimicrobiales; family Gaopeijiaceae; genus Gaopeijia. The sequence goes on from JAVVEY010000006.1 coordinate 45,500, forward strand.
CGAGATCCGGGACTTCATGATGGAAGGGCCTCACCGGCTCTTCGTCGATCTCATCGGCGCGCGCCATGACCTCGATCGCGAAGAGTTCGCGATCGGACGCGGCGGAATCATCTCGATGAGCGCGACGCAGTACTCCGACGAGATCGTGCGCCTCGTGCTCGAGCTCGACGAGGAGGTCGTCTACGACATCTTCCCGGAGGAGGGGAGGATCCTGATCGCGATCGAGAACCCGGGGGCGAATTTCTCTCCGTGGAGCTCGGGTGCGACGGCGCGATCGCTGCCGGGAGGCGGATCGAATCTGCGCACCGGGCAGCCGGTGGCGGCGGCGCTCGCTCCTGTGCAACCGGTTGTGGCCCAGGAGGCCGACCGGATGACGATCGAGTTCGTCAACACCTCGATCGAGGATATCATCTTCACCTTCGCCGAGTTCTCGGGGCGTTCGATCATCCTCGGGAGCGGCGTCGACGGAACGATCAGCGCGAAGATCGACAACCAGCCGTGGGACCAGGCGCTCGACGCGATCCTGCGGGCGAACGGCTTCGTGGCCGAAGAGGGCGAGAGCGGGATCATCCGCGTGCTGAGCGGTGAGCAGCTCTCCCAGCAGGAGGCGTTCGAGCCCGCCGTCACGCGCACCTACGCGATCAACTACTCCACTGCCGGCGAGATCGCGGACGCGCTTACCGGGGTGCTCGCGGGTGGGGGACAGACGGGAGGGGCGACGGGGACGGCCAGCGCGGTATCCGGCTCGAACGCCGTCGTCGTCACGGCGATCCCGCGTGTGCACGGAGATGTCGAGCGGATCGTCGAACAGCTCGACGTTCGCACGCCGTCGGTGAACATCCAGGCCAAGATCATCTTCGTGAACCGGACCGATCTCAACGAGCTCGGGATCACCTACGACCTCAAGGACTCCCAGGGGAACCAGCTCAACCTCCTCGCGCCCGGCGCCACCGATCTCGACGGCGACGGCGTGATCGAGCTTCCGGATGAAGTGGCCGATCAGGGGGAGAGCGTCGTCTCGCTCGGGGGCAATTCGATCGCCGCGCTGGGGAACGCGAACTCGCGCCTCCCCAATCCGACCTTCACCCTCCTCAGCTCGCTCGTGATCGGGCGCCACACCCTCGTCAACTTCGTCGAGGCGCTCGAGTCGTCGAATCTGAGCGACATCCAGGCCGAGCCCTACCAGACGGTGCTCAACAACCAGGAGGCGCGCATCCAGGTGGGTGAGCGCACGCCGCTTCGCGTGATCGACGCGGGAACGGCGGGTGAAGGGGGGGCGGGGACGGGCGGTGCCCAGGTCCCGCAGGCGACGGTCACCTTCGAGGAGACGGGGATCATCCTCGAGGCCACCCCCACGGTGACGAACAATGGGGAGATCATCCTGCAGCTGAGGGCGGAACGCTCCGCACCGCAGCTCGCCGAGTCGGATGTCGGACTGATCTTCAATACGCAGAACGCGACGTCCCGCGTGCTCGTGCGCGACGGCGAGACGGTCGTGATCGGGGGGCTCACCGTGACCGAGATGAACGAGATCCGGTCCGGGATCCCGTTGCTCATGAACCTTCCCCTCCTGGGGCCGCTTTTCCGCACCACTCGGCGCTCGCTGGTCCAGCGGGATCTGATCATCCTCGTGACCCCGACGATCGTTCGGGGGATCGGGAACTGAGGCCCGGAAAGGGAGACGGATGATGCTTCGATCGCGACAGCGCAACGGGATTCCGAGATACCTCGTACCGATCGCCGCCGCCGTCCTGGTGGGGGTGGCCGCGTGTGACGACGAGAACCTCTTCCAGGGACCGGTGGGTGGGGGCGCCGACTCGGGACGTCCCCCGTCGGTCTCGATCGTGACGCCCGCATCCGACGCCGCGGCCAAGCCGCTGGGAGACTCGCTCCTCGTGAGGGCCGAGGTCTCGGACGACGCCGGGATCGATTCGGTGCGCTTCTTCGGTGCGACGCTCCGCGGCGATCCGACGCTCGGGACCGACACCGTCGTGCAGCGCTTCACCGCGGTGAAGGTCGTGCTCCCCGGCACACGCGACACGACGCTCACGCGCTTCATCCAGCCGACCGCCGACACGGTGCGCGAGATCACCGAGATCATCGTGATGGTGTGGGATGTCGAGGGGCTCTCCTCGGCCGACACCGTCTCGCTCGCGATCGGGGGCCCCGACGTCGAGCTCCTCAATCTGGTGGATGGCCAGACGCTGCAGGCGGGGCTCGCACTCAATCTGAGCGCGATCGCCCGCGATCCCGAAGGGGTCACCTCGGTGCAGTACACCCTCACGGGGATCATCGACCAGACGCTCGTCCGCGCCTTCAACCCCGCGATCGACACGGTGCAGGTGGATACCGCCGTGGCGCTCCCGCCGGGGGTGACGGGCGCCCTCTCCGTCTCCGTCTCCGCAGTGAACACCGACGGCGTGAGCGGGCTCGACGGTCCGATCCAGCTGAATGTCGTCACCTCCACGGCGGGCGACACGACCCCGCCGACGGTGTCGGTCGAGGCGACCGCGCTCCCCGCGCTCGAGCTGACCGACTCGATCTTCGTGACCGTCTCGGGCTCCGACGATACCCAGGGGAGCGGGGTGGAGACCGCGAATGTGACGGTGCGCGCGATCTCGCTCGCGCGGGGCGACACCGTGACCGTCACCGACCAGGTCACCTTCGCGCCTCCGCGCACCGGGTCGGTCGTGCAGGCCTTCACCTTCCCCGTGCTCAACGTCGATGAGCTCGCGCTCCCCGACACGATCCGCTACGAGGTGAGCGCCACCCTCGTCGATGGCGCCGGCAACACCTCCCTTCCCGCCACCACCGACCTGACGCGGCCGCATGTGGCGGGACGCACCGTGATCCTGCCGGGTGGCGGCGCCGGGCTGATCCTCGACGCGGTGGTCGACACCGCGCGCCGCAACCTCTTCCTCTCGAATCCCGATCGGGGCAGGGTCGAGGTCTTCCGTCTCGACACCGAGGTCTTCGGCACCTCGATCTCGGCGGGCTCACGCCCCGTCGGGATGGACATCTCGCGCGACGGCGACTCGCTCTGGGTCGCGAACGGCGGGGGGACGAACTTCTCCGTGATCGACCTGACCACCCAGCCCGAGCGCGAGGTGGACAACGACCGCTTCTTCACCCCCGACGTGAGCCTCTTCGAGGTGGAGTTGCGCGAGGGCGACGCGGTCGACGAATTCGTCGTCGAAGTCCTCCCGAGCGGCGACCCCGGCTTCACCGACCGCGGGCAGTTCATGGCGGTCGACGCCTTCGGGAATATCATCTACTCCACCGAGACCACCCTCCTCGGCGACTTCGGGACCGCGCGCAAGGCCTTCCAGCCCGCCGGACAGCCGAATTCGGAGGTCAAGCTCTTCGTCGAGCACGGCGTGAACCCGCCCGCCGACAACTTCTGGGCGCTCGCGCATATCGACTCGATCCGAAATGATACCAACGGGACGGGGGACCCGGTGCTGCGCTTCTTCGATCACTTTCCCGGTGACGAGTCGATGCCGATCACCGCAGATATCGTCCTCGGTACGGCGGATGACCCGAGTGTCGCCGCGGCTGATCTGCGGTCCCAGGGCTCCGACGTCTTCATCACCCCTGCCGCGCGCTGGAATATCGAGAGCCTCGGCTTCAGCGACACCACCTTCATCGCCCGCTCGGGGGATCGCGAATTTGTGCTGATCGGGGAGGGCGGCGTCGGCCCCGTGGCGCGTGTCCTCATGTACTCCGCGCGCCCCGACGAGGTCGTGAGCCTGACCGGCCAGATCCCCGTCAACGACTTCCTCCAGAACACCTCGATCCCGATCCGGGGGATCGGGGTCAACTTCGACGGCACCCTCTCGGTGGCGCGCGCCGACGCGGCGTACTTCTTCGACCAGCGCCTCCGCCTCAACGGCCTCGTCCCGATCGAGAACCCGGGGGCGGGGCGGGGGGCCGCGCTGCACCCGCTGCACGCGAATGCGCCCGGACTCGTGAACCCGGGAGGCGCCTACGTGCCCGACACGCACCTCGCCTTCGTCGGGAGTGGGGATCGCACGATCGAGATCATGGACACGCAGAAGTTTGAGCGGATCGGGACCGTGACGATCCGCGACGTCGTCACCGGTCCGCTCAAGGCGATCCTCCCCCTTCCGGGGGACAACGCCGGGCTGACGTGCGCGACGATCCCGATCGTCGACCGGACCGGCGCCTTCATCGGGGATGCCGTACAGATCTACCAGGGGGGCGCCTTCGAGACGCCGATCCCGCCCGACGGGATCACCGAGGACGCGTGCGTCGTCGTCAGGGTCTTCGCGACGACGTCGGCGGGAGGCGTCGTGGTGGTGCCGGTCCGCAAGGGCGAGATCCTCCGGGATCACCCGGCACGCCAGTAATCTCTCCGGTCGATCGCGGCGGCGGCGGCCCGTCCCGCGACCCGTCCGACGACACCCGGGGCGCGGTCCCTCTTGGAGGGGGGCCGCGCTCCTTTCATGATAGACACCATGAGCCACCTCACCTTCCACACCGCCGGCGAGTCGCACGGACGCGGGCTGATCGCGCTCCTCGAGGGCGTGCCCGCCGGGCTCGAGCTCGACGTGATCCGCGATGTCGACCCCGAGCTGGCGCGCCGGCAGGGGGGATACGGGCGCGGCCGGCGGATGAAGATCGAGTCGGATCGGGTCGAGATCATCTCCGGGATCCGGCTGGGCGAGACGCTCGGCTCTCCCCTCGCCTTCGCGATCTGGAACCGCGACTGGGCGAACTGGACGACCGCGATGGCGCACGAGGCGCCCGAGGAGGGGACGAACCCCAAGGCGCTTCGGTCGATGTACCTCCCCCGACCGGGGCACGCCGACCTCGTCGGCGTGCTCAAGTACGCGCGGCGCGACACGCGCGACATCCTCGAGCGCGCGTCGGCGCGCGAGACCGCCGCGCGCGTGGCGTGCGGGGCGGTCGCCCGGCGCCTCCTCGCCGAGTTCGGAGTCCGGATCGGGAGCCACATCACGGCGATCGGGGGGATCGAGGCGTCCCCCCCGGAGGCGCTGCCGGACGAGATCAATGCGGCGGTCGACGCCACGCCGGTGCGATGCCTCGACCCCGAGGCGACCGCGCGCATGACCGCGGCGATCGATGAGGCCGGCGAGGCGGGCGACACCCTGGGCGGGGTCTTCGAGGTCGTCGCCACGGGGCTCCCGGTGGGGCTCGGCAGCCACGTCAGCTGGGACCGCAAGCTCGACGGGCGGCTGGCGGGGGCGGTCGCCTCGATCCAGGCGGTCAAGGCGGTCGAGATCGGCGACGGCGTCGGGCAGGCGCACCGCCCGGGCACGCGCGTGCACGACCCGATCGTACCCGCGCCCGACAAGCCCCGGAGCGGCGGGCTCGGTCGAGCGAGCAACCGCGCCGGCGGTCTCGAGGGCGGGATCACCACCGGCGAGCCGCTCGTGGTACGCGGCTACATGAAGCCGATCTCCACCCTGCGCAACCGCCTCCCCAGCGTCGATCTGCGCGACGGCTCGGTGGCCGACGCCGCCACCGAACGGAGCGACGTCTGCGCCGTCCCCGCCGCCGGGGTGATCGGCGAGGCGATGGTCGCGCTCGTGCTCGCCGACGCCTTCCTCGAGAAGTTCGGGGGCGACTCGATCCTGGAGATCCGGCGCAACTTCGACGCCTGGCTCGCCTGGCTCGACGAGCGCGGGTGGGGGGAGCGGGAGATCCGGGGCGGAGAATGACGCCGCCCACCGCCCCGCGCGCCCTCGTCCTCGTCGGCTTCATGGGAGCGGGGAAGACCACGGTCGGGCGCGCGCTGGCCGAGCGCCTCGGGTGGTGCTTCCTCGACGCCGATGCGGAACTCGAGCGGGTGGGGGGGCGCCCGATCGCGGACTACTTCGCGGCGGGTGAGGAGACCGACTTTCGCGAGATGGAGGCGCGCGTCGTCTCCGAGCTCGCCTCGCGGAGCGGATCGTTCGTGCTCGCCACCGGCGGAGGGTGGGGCGCGGATCCCCGACGGGTCCGTTCGCTCCCGGATGGTGTAGCTGCGGTGTGGCTCCGCGTGAGCCCGGAGGTTGCGGTGCGTCGCGCTTCTCGCGAGGGTCCGTTCCGTCCCCTCCTCGCGGTGGGTGATCCCGTGCAGGCGGCCCGAGGGTTGCTGACCGCGCGGGAAGCGGGGTACGCCGCCGCCGAGATCTCGATTGAAACCGATCACCGGGAGCCGGGTCGGATCGTGGAGGAGATCCTCCACGCCGCCGGCCTCACTCCCGAACCTTCCCTCGATTCCTGAATCTGGAACGTATGTCTGGAAAGACGCTCGTCATCGTCGAGTCGCCCGCGAAGGCGAAGACCATCGGTCGATATCTCGGCCCGGACTACGACGTGGAGGCTTCCGTCGGGCACGTACGTGATCTCCCCAGGAAGGAGCTGGGGGTCGACGTGGACCACGATTTCACACCGGAGTACGTGACGACGAGCGGCAAGGTGGTCAAGCACCTCAAGTCCAGGGCGAAGGGCGCCGACCGGATCATCCTGGCGACCGACCCCGACCGCGAGGGCGAGGCGATCGCGTGGCACGTCGCCACGGTGCTCGGCTACGACAAGCACCCGGAGCGCTTCGGGCGCGTGACCTTCCACGAGATCACCCGTCCGGCGGTCACGCGCGCGATGGAGTCCCCCGGTCGGATCGACGATCGCAAGGTCGAGGCGCAGGAGACCCGGCGCATCCTCGATCGCCTCGTCGGCTACGGGGTGAGTCCCTTCCTCTGGAAGCCGATCCGCCGCGGTCTCTCGGCGGGACGCGTGCAGACCGTCGCCCTCAGGCTGATCTGCGAGCGCGAGGACGAGATCCGCGCCTTCCGGGCCGAGGAGTACTGGTCGATCACCGCGCACCTCCTGAAGGATGAGCAGCCCTTCGAGGCGAAGCTGCAGAAGATCGACGGGAGGAAGTTCACCCTCGGCAACGAGGAGGAGACGCGCCGGGCGCTCGAGGAGATCGACGGGCTGCCCTTCGAGGCGACGACGGTTCGGCGGCGCGAGCGGCGGAAGAACCCCGCGCCGCCCTTCACCACCTCGACGCTCCAGCAGGAGGCCTCCAAGCGCCTGCGCTATTCGGCCAAGCGCACGATGGGCGCGGCGCAGCAGCTCTACCAGGGCGTCCACGTAGGATCGCGCGGACAGGTCGGGCTGATCACCTACATGCGGACCGACTCCACGCGCGTCGCGGGCTCGGCGGTGGAGGAGGCGCGCGCCTGGATCGCGGGCGAGTTCGGCTCGCACTTCAACGCCGCCTCGCCCCGGAGCTGGGGAGGGAAGGCGTCGAAGGGTGCCCAGGAGGCGCACGAGGCGATCCGTCCCACCGATGTGACGATCACCCCGGCCGAGGCGGCCAAGTATCTCGATCGTGATCTCGCGCGGATGTACGAACTCATCTGGCTGCGCTTCGTGGCCGGCCAGATGGCGCCCGCGGTCTACGACACGACCACCGCCGACTTCGAGATCGAGGGAAGCGCGGGCCGCCGATTCCTCTACCGCGCGACCGGCTCGGTGCTCAAGTTCGCCGGCTTCACCAAGCTGTACGAGGAGGCTCAGGAGGCGGGAGACCATCGCCGACTCGGCGACCTCGAGCCCCTCCCCGACATCGCCGAAGGTGATCTCGCGGAGCTGACCTCGCTCGAGCCGAAGCAGCACTTCACGCAGCCGCCCCCGCGCTTCTCGGAGGCGAGTCTCGTGAAGGCGCTCGAGGAACTCGGAATCGGGCGCCCCTCCACGTATGCGGCGATCATCTCGAAGATCGTCGACCGGGGGTACGTGCACCTCGAGAAGCGACGCTTCGAGCCGACCGATCTCGGCGAGGTCGTGGCCAAGCTCCTGGTGCGCGTCTTCCCGAATATCTTCGACGTCGACTTCACGAGTCGGATGGAGACCGAACTCGACCGCGTGGAGGTCGGGGAGACCGACCGGGTCGGGCTCCTCTCGGACTTCTACCCCCCGCTCAAGGCGCGCCTCGACCAGGGGAACGAGGTCTCCCACGAGCTGCTCAAGGAGATCCTCTCGGTCGAGGGCGAGGTCTGCGAGATCTGCGGGCGCCCGATGATGGTGAAGTTCAACAAGTTCGGGAAATTCCTCGGGTGTTCGGGCTACCCCGAGTGCAAGAGCACGCGGCGGATCGAGGGGGAGGAGCCGCTGCAGGAGGAGCTCGGTACCGACCCCGAGACGGGCCGCACGGTATACGCCCGAAACGGTCCGTACGGACTGTACGTGGAGCTCGAGAAGGCCGAGGACGAGAAGAAGCCGAAGCGCTCGAGCCTCCCGAAGGAGATCTCGATCACCGATGTGGATCTCGAGATGGCGCTTCGCTTCCTCTCGCTCCCTCGCACGCTGGGGGAGGATTCGGCCACGGGCGAGGAGGTCACCGCCGGACTCGGCCGGTACGGGCCCTTCGTGAAGCGCGGGAAGGTGTACGCCGACCTCGAGAGTGAGGAGGAAATCTTCACCGTCACCCTCGAGGCGGCGCTGGCGCGCGTGCTCGAGAAGGAGAAGACGGGCGGCAAGCAGGTGATCCGGGAATTCGGCGAGCACCCCGACTCGGGCGCGCAGGTGCGGCTCCTCAAGGGACGCTACGGACCGTACGTGACGGACGGCAAGACGAACGCCTCGGTGCCGAAGTCGATGGATGTCGACGAGGTGGACACCGAGACCGCGCTCGATCTGCTCGCGAAGAAGAAGGCACGCGGGGGCGGGCGCGGAGGCGGCAGGAAGAAGGGAACCACGAAGAAGAAGACGGCCTCGAAGACGTCGACCCGCAAGAAGTCCACGAAGAAGAAGAGCTGAGCGATGGCGCGCGTCACGGTCGTCGGAGGAGGACTCGCCGGCTGCGAGGCGGCGCGCAGGCTGGCGGATCAGGGGCACGACGTCGTGCTGCGCGAGATGCGCCCCGCGCATTCGACCGAGGCGCACCGCACCGGGCATCTGGGCGAGCTCGTCTGCACCAATTCCTTCAAGAGCGAGGATCCGGCGAACGCGCACGGCACGCTCAAGCGCGAGATGCGCCTCCTCGGCTCGGTGCTCCTCGAGTCCGCGGACGCCTCGCGCGTGCCGGCGGGCTCGGCGCTCGCGGTGGATCGCGGGCTCTTCGCCGAGGCGATGGAGGGGGCGATCACCTCGCGCCCGCGGATCGAGGTCGTGCGCGACGAGGTGACCGGGCTCCCCGAGGGGCCGGCGATCGTCGCCACCGGGCCGCTCACCTCCGACGCCCTCTCCGCCGCGATCCGGAGCGAGCTCGGCGACGCCGGCCTCTCCTTCTTCGACGCGATCGCGCCGATCGTGGACCGCGACTCCCTCGACGAGTCTGTCGTCTTCGAGGCGGGGCGCTTCGAGGAGTCGGGCGACTACCTGAACTGCCCGATGACGAAGGAGGAGTACGACGCCTTCATCGAGGCGCTGCGGGGTGGGGAGGGGCACGAAGGGCACGACTGGGATGACGTCCCCTACTTCGAGGGGTGCCTCCCCGTCGAGGTGATGGCGTCGCGCGGGCCCGAGACGCTGCGCTTCGGGCCGATGAAGCCGATCGGGCTCGAGGACCCGCGCACCGGCGAGCGCCCCTGGGCGGTCGTGCAGCTTCGCCGCGAGGACCGCGCCGGGCAGATGTGGAATATCGTCGGCTTCCAGACCCGCCTGAAGCGCGGCGAGCAGCGCAGGATCTTCACGATGATCCCCGGGCTCGCCGACGCCGAGTTCCTGCGCTGGGGCTCGATCCATCGCAATTCGTACCTCAACTTCCCCGAGCGGCTCAGCGCGCACGGCGCGCTCCCTGATCGCCCCGAGATGATCTTCGCGGGCCAGCTCACCGGGGTCGAAGGCTACACCGAGTCGGCCGCGAGCGGCCTCCTCGCCGCCGTGAACCTCGACCGGGTGGTGCGCGGCGAGGCGCCGATCGTGCCCCCCGCCACCACGATGCTCGGCGGCCTCTACCGCTTCCTGCGCGAGAGCGCGCCGAAGCACTTCCAGCCGATGAACTCCAACTGGGGGCTCGTCGATCCGCTCCCGGGCCGGCGGATCCGCGACAAGGCCGAGAAGCGCCGTCGGCTCGCCGCGCGCTCGCTCGCGGACTTCCTCACCTGGATGCGCGCGCACGGGATCGAGCCCGCCGTCGATCCGGACTCGCTCGCGGGCGCCGGAGGCGAGACGCCCGCCGCCGCGCCCTCCTGCACCTCCACGCCCGCGGGGTGACCGGGATGACGCGCGCGTCCGGCGATCGGCGGATCCCCGAGGGGCCCGCGCGCCGCGCGGCCGACGACTTCCTGCGCCACCTCGCCGACGAGCGCCAGCTCTCCGAGCACACCGTCACCGCGTACCGGCGCGACCTCGACGACCTCGGCGCCTTCCTGAGCGACCACAACGGCTCCTTCCACTGGGAGTGGTCGGATGTCGACCGCTTCACGCTGCGGAGCTGGCTCGGCAACCTGCGGCGCCGGGGGCTCGCTTCGCGCACCGTCGCGCGCAAACTCTCGGCCGCGCGCACCTTCTTTCGCTTCCTCCACCTCGAGGAGCGGCTCGACACCGATCCGGCCCGCGCGCTCCGCGCGCCGAAGGGCGAGAAGCGGCTCCCCGGCTACCTGACGCGCGCCGAGATGCAGCGCGTCTTCGACCTCGCCGAGGTACGCGCCGCCGAGAACACCCTGGAGGGCGCGCGCTCGCTCGTGATCCTCGAGCTCCTCTACGGGAGCGGGCTGCGCCTGGCCGAGCTGCACGGGATGAACCTCGCCGACCTCGACCTCGTGGCCGAGGTCGTGCGCGTGCGCGGCAAGGGGCGCAAGGAGCGAATCGTCCCGATCACCGGCTCGGCGGCGACCGCGATCCGCCGCTACGAGCCGAGGCGCGAAGAGGTGCGGGGCCGACGGACGCGCGGCGCGGACCGCGACGCCCTCCTCCTCGGCCCGGGCGGGGGGCGGTACTCGCGGCGCGCGATCCAGCAGACGGTTCACCGCCTCCTCGATCTCGCGGGCGCGGACGGCGAGGTGAGCACGCACTCCCTCCGCCACACCTTCGCCACGCACCTCCTCGACGCCGGCGCGGACCTCATGGCGGTCAAGGAGCTCCTCGGCCACGTCTCGCTCTCGACCACGCAGATCTACACCCACACCTCGACCGAGCGGCTGAAGCAGGCGTACAGGAAGGCGCATCCCCGGTCGGAGTAGGGGAGCGCCACACGGTCATCGCGGCCTTGCGCCATTGTGTGGCGCCGATGCATGATGAGCCGGCGAGCTTGCCCGTTCGACAGTCTTTCTGTGGCTTCCAAGCCATGCGGCGACCCCAGTGGGCGGAGTGGCGGGCCGGCGATCAGGCGGATTCCCTTCCTCTCACCCAGCCGAGATCTGCCATGGATGTGATGCATGTAGGTAGCCGGATGTCCCGACTTTCCCGTCATCGAGCGGAGCGACCGCTCTTCGCGCTGGTGGTGGCCGTGTCCGCTGCCACCTGGCTGATCTTGACGGTCAGCGTCATCGGCATCGCCTATGCCCTCTTCATCGCGGCGTTCTTCTTCGTCTCCCACCTTGCCTTCGTGGCGTACGTGAGGGGGTCGGCGGTGAAGGTGGGCCCACGTCAATTCCCGCAGCTCCACGCCCGGGTTCATGCACTGGCGACGGAGATGGGAATGGAGATGCCTGCCGTGTACATCATGCAGGCCGGCGGTACGCTGAATGCGTTTGCCACTCGATTCCTGCGTCGAGAGATGGTGATTCTCTTCAGCGACCTTCTGGAGGCTTGCGAAGGGAATGACGGCGCGCGCGACATGATCGTGGCCCACGAACTTGCCCACCTGAAGTGCAAGCATCTTCGGTGGATGTGGTTCACCCTGCCCGGGCACTTCGTCCCATTCCTCGGAAGCGCGCTCTCCCGGGCGAGGGAGTACACGTGCGACAGATACGGCGCCGCAGGTGCGGGAGACCTTGCAGCCGCGAGGTTGGGACTGGTGATTCTGTCGGCCGGCCCACAACTCGCGCCACGCGTTGATCAGGGCGAGTTCGTCCGCCAGCGGGCCGACATGAACACGGGACTGATGACGATCGGCGAGTGGTTCGGATCGCATCCGCCGCTCTCGAAGAGGATCGCCGCGATCGATCCGGGGGTGGATGAGACCGCGTATTCCCCGACGAAGGGGCGACTCATCGCGGTCACCATGCTGATCCTCGTCGGGTCCCTCGGATTGGTAACGATGATTGTCGGTGCCTACGCCTTCAACCGATTCTCGGAGCTGCTGGATCGGGCGGATCAGGCTGTATCCGGAGCTGTGGAAACGAGTCCCGCCGTCGTTGTACACCTTGGTCAGGTGGATCTCACGACGGACCCTTCGATGCGGACCTGACGCCCTCGGCCGCCTCGTCTACGGACGGAGCGACGATCTCGGGTTCGAGGAGATCGACCTCGGCCCGGGGCGCGTCACACGACGCGTATCGGGCACCCATCCCCGGATCACCGACCGCGTCGTCCGAACGCCCCGGCCACTCCGAGCGTCGCTCCGATCACCAGGCCGGGTCCCGCAGGCCGCGTCCCGCGGCGCCGAAGTACACGCCGGCCTCCGTCGTCAGGATCTCCTCGCGCTTCTCCTGCCAGATGGTGTTGCGGTCCAGCAGCACGGTGGCACGCACCACCTCGTCCGCCCACTCGCCCTCGC
>JAVVEY010000081.1:0-12626 GCA_032250675.1 Longimicrobiales bacterium
CACTCCGCCTGGCCATCGCCGACCACCTCGACGCGGAGACCTCGAAGATCGACGCCCTCAAGACGAAGGTCACCGAGGCCATCGCCCGCCTGAAGGAGTACCGCACCGCCCTGATCTCGGCGGCCGTCACCGGCCAGCTTTCAGTCCCCGAGCTCGACGACACGCGGGAGGAGGTCGCATGACCCCGACCGTCTCCGAAGAGGCCTTCGAGGACGCCATCGAGTGCGCCCTCCTCGCGGGCGGGCCGGACGCCTGCCCGGGGATCTCGCCCGTCGTGCGTGAAGCCGGCGCCATCTACGGGGAAGGCGCCTCGGGGGGCTACCTCCGGCGCAGCTCCGAGGACTACGACCGCGCCCGCTGCCTGATCCCGGCCGACCTCGTCGCCTTCGTGCAGGCCACCCAGCCGCGCAGCTGGACCCAGCTCTCCGATCACTACGGCGAGCGCACCCGAGAGCAGTTCCTGAGCCGGGTCGCGCGCGAGGTGGGGAAGCGGGGCACCCTCGACGTGCTCCGGAAGGGGATCAAGGATCGCGGGGTCAGGTTCGAGCTCGCCTTCTTCCGGCCCTCCTCGGGGCTCAACGCGGAGCTCGGACGGCTCTACGAGGGCAACCTCTTCAGCGTCGTCCGGCAGCTCCACTACAGCGAGTCCGAGACCCGGGACTCGCTCGACATCGGCGTCTTCCTGAACGGGCTCCCGATCTTCACCGCCGAGCTCAAGACCCCCCTCACGGGGCAGGACGTGACCGACGCGGTGCGGCAGTACCGCCACGACCGCTCGCCGCACGAGCCGCTCTTCGCCTACCGCCGCTGCCTCGCGCACTTCGCCGTCGACCCCGATCAGGTGCAGGTCGCGACCCGGCTCGCGGGGCCCGGGACCCGCTTCCTCCCCTTCAACCGGGGGCGGGACGGCGGGGCGGGAAATCCCCCGGTGCCCCCGACGGAGAACCGCTACGCCACCGCATACCTCTGGGAGCGGGTCTGGGCGCGGGACAGCGTCCTCAACCTGGTGCGGCACTTCATCCACGAGGTCGCGGTCGAGGACGATGAGGGGCGGGCGACGGGGGATCGGGCGCTGATCTTCCCGCGCTACCATCAGCTCGACGCGGTGCGGGGGCTGGTCGAGGACGCCCGGCGGCAGGGCGCGGGCCGGCGCTACCTGATCCAGCACTCGGCCGGGAGCGGCAAGTCGAACTCCATCGCCTGGCTCGCGCACCAGCTCTCGGTGCTGCACGACGAGGGGGACGCGCGCGTCTTCGATTCGATCGTCGTGATCACCGATCGCCGGGTCCTCGATCGCCAGCTCCAGCGGACCATCCGCCAGTTTCAGCAGGTGGACGGCGTCGTCGAGAACATCGACCGGACCTCGCGCCAGCTCCGCGCCGCGCTCGAGCAGGGGAAGACGATCATCGTCACCACGCTGCAGAAGTTTCCGGTGATCTCGGCCGAGATGGGCGAGCTCGCCGGGAAGCGCTTCGCGGTGATCATCGACGAGGCGCACTCCTCGCAGTCCGGCGAGGCGAAGAAGCACCTGCACCAGACGCTCGCCGTCGACGATCTGGAGGCCGCGGAGGCGGCGGACGAGGTCGAGTCCGAGGACACCGAGGACCGCGTGGTGCGCGAGATGAAGACCCGCGGCCCCATGCCCAACGCCTCGACCTTCGCCTTCACCGCCACCCCGAAGCCGAAGACGCTCGAGCTCTTCGGGACGAAGCAGCCCGACGGGAGCTTCGTGCCCTTCAGCCTCTACGCCATGCGCCAGGCGATCGAGGAGGGGTTCATCCTCGACGTCCTCGAGAACTACACGACCTGGAGGACCTACTGGAAGCTCCAGAAGACGGTTGCGGACGACCCGCGCTACGAGCGGAACAAGGCCGCCTACCTGATGAAGCAGTTCGCGGATCTGCACGAGCACGCGGTCGGCGAGAAGGTCCAGGTGATCGTCGAGCACTTCGAGGACCAGATCGCGCACCGGATCGGGGGCAGGGCGAAGGCGATGGTCGTCACCCGCTCCCGGCTGCACGCGGTCCGCTACGCGCGGGCGCTCCGGGACTACATCGCCCGGAAGGGCTACCGCCACGGGGTCCTCGTCGCCTTCAGCGGGACGGTGAACGACGGCGGGGTGGCCTTCACCGAGTCCGGGATGAACGAGCTCCCCGAGACGCAGACCACGCGCGCCTTCCACGGCGCCGCCCACCGCTTCCTGGTCGTGGCGAACAAGTTCCAGACCGGCTTCGACGAGCCCCTCCTGCACACCATGTACGTCGACAAGCGGCTCGGCGGGGTGAACGCCGTCCAGACCCTCTCGCGGCTCAACCGGACCCACCCCGACAAGGAGGAGTGCGTCGTCCTCGACTTCGCGAACGACGCGGGCGACATCCAGGCCGCCTTCGAGCCGTACTACGAGCGGACGATCCTCTCGGAGGAGACCGACCCCAACCTCCTCTACGACTTCCAGACCCGCATCGAGGAGTTCCACCTCTTCACGACCGACGACGTGGACGGCTTCGCCGACATCGCCTTCGACCCCGATGGAACGCAGGAGCAGCTCTACGCCGCGCTCGCCCCGGTCCGCGGGCGCTTCGCCGAGCGGGGCGCGGAGGAGCAGGAGGACTTCCGAGGCGCGCTGCGGAGGTTCGTGCGGCTCTACGCCTTCCTCGGGCAGATCCTCACCTTCACCGACCCCGAGCTCGAGAAGCTCTACGTCTTCGCGCGCCACCTCGCCCGCTACCTCCCCTCGCCCCGGGTCGAGCTCCCCCGCGAGGTCCAGGAGAAGATCGACCTCGGCTCCTTCCAGCTGAAGAAGGACTTCAGCGGCTCCATCTCGCTCGCCCGGGGCGGCCCCCCGCTCGCGCCCCGCACCGCCCCCGAGGGATCGAAGGCCGCCGCCGACCCCGACGAAGGCCCCCTCAGCGAGATCATCCGGACCCTCAACGAGCGCTTCGGCGCCAACCTCACCGAGAAGGACCGGGTCACGATCGAGAATCTCCAGGAGCAGCTCGTCGACGACCCCGCCCTCGTCGCCAGCCTCCGCGCCAACACCCGCGAGAACGCCCGGCTCACCTTCGACCACATCGCGTCGGACCGCCTCCAGGAGATCGTCGACTCGAACTTCAGGCTCTACAAGCGGATCAGCGACGACAAGGAGTTCGGGCGGATGCTCCTGGAGTTTCTCTTCGAGGAGGCGCTGAGGCGGACGAAGGGGGGTGGATCCTCCGGATCAGGGAGCTGACGGAAGGGATCGGACTCGCCAGGCTGGGCGACGGACCTCGGTTCGCCTGGACCTCGTCTTCACCCACCTCCCCTTGCCCCATCCCCTGCTCCCGGGCAGGATCGGTGGATCACAGGCACCGACCTCCTCCACCCACCGCTCCGCAGGGAGCCGCTCCCATGAACCGTCCGGGTCGTAACGCTTCCTGCCTCAGCGACGCGCGGGGGGAGGCCGCGTGAGCTTCGCCCCGCGCTTCTCGATCACGAACTCGATCGCCGCAGATTCACCGGCACCTGGTCGAAGGTGTGCGCGGACTTCGAGGCGCTCTGCCCCGGCGTCCATCGCCGGAGCCTCCAGCGCGACCTGAAGGGGCTCGTCGAGCTGGACCTCCTGCAGGCCGAAGGTGCCACGAACCAGCTCCACTACGTAGCCGGCAGGAGGCTCGCATGAACTTGCGACACACTGACGACGGCGCTGCTGGTGGGCGTTCTGTCGGCCGTCGGCGTCACCCCCGGGGGATGACCCCGGTTCCGCTGCCTGCGCTGATGGGCGGGACCGGGGCCTCTCGACGACGCGTCAGGTGGAGATGGCCACCTTCAGCACGCCGTCCCGCTGGTTGGCGAACAACTCGTAGGCGGCGGTGATGTCGTCGAGATCGAACCGGTGCGTCACCAGGTCGCCCAGGTCGAGTCGGCGGCTGGCGATGACGTCGACCAGGCGGCGCATGCGCTCCTTGCCACCCGGGCACAGGGTGGTGACGATCTTCTTGTCGCCGAGCCCGGCCGCGAAGGCGTCCAGCGGGACCGTCAGGTCGCCGGAGTAGACACCGAGGCTGGAGACCGTGCCGCCGGGGCGCACGACGCGGAGGGCGTTCTCGAAGGTGCTCGACAGCCCCAGGGCCTCGATGGCCACGTCCACCCCGCGGCCTCCCGTCAGCTCCATGATGGCCTCGACGGGATCCGTCTTCCGGAAGTCGATCACCTCGTCGGCGCCCATGCGCTTCGCCACGGCGAGGCGCTCCGGCAACCCGTCCACCACGATGATCTGGGTCGCCCCCATCAGCTTCGCGCCACCCGTCGCGCACAGGCCGATGGGCCCCTGGGCGAAGACGGCGACGGTGTCCCCGATGCGGATGCTGCCGCTCTCGGCGCCGCTGAAGCCCGTGCTCATGATGTCCGGGCACATCAGGACGTCCTCGTCCGTCAGGTGGTCCGGCACGACGGTCAGGTTCGCCTGGGCGGAGGGCACCCTCAGGTACTCCGCCTGACAGCCGTCGATGGTGTTGCCGAACCGCCAGCCCCCCATCGCGTGGGGGTAGCCGTGGGTCGTGCCGACGCCGCACTGGGATCTGTCGCCGGACAGGCAGGAGAAGCACTGCCCACAGGGCGTGATGGCGCCCACGATGACCCGTTGTCCCACCCGGTAGCCGCTCACCGCATCCCCCAGCCTGGCGATCACCCCGACCGGCTCGTGGCCGACGATGAGCCCCTTCTTCACGGGGTATTCGCCCTTCAGGATATGGACGTCCGTCCCGCAGATCGTGGTCGTGGTGATGCGAACCAGGGCCTCCGTCGGGCCGATCTCCGGGACGGGACGCTCCTGCAACTCGATGAGGTCGGGACGCACGAAGACGGCGGCCTTCATCGTCTTCGGGATCGACTCCGGGACGCCGCGCTCCATCTCGCGCGCGATCGTGGCCATGGCTTACTCCGTATCGTGGAAGGGGACCGGCTCGACCGAAGGGACGGAGCCGGCAGGCTCCTTCACGATCGCTCCTCCGGGCGGCGGCGTCTGTGGGGAAATGGCCGTGAGGAGGTGTGAGGGACAGGACAGGTCGTACGTTCTGGCTGCCCGGGAGGAGTCTATCTCCGAGCCTCGAACCCCCTCGCGCCGGCCCGACCGGGACGTCATGATGGAGGACTGGGTGGCGGCGTTCCGCTTCCTCCGTGACCACGAGGCGACCACCGGGTGGGTGGGCGCCGT
Source organism: Longimicrobiales bacterium (assembly GCA_032250675.1). Lineage (GTDB taxonomy): Bacteria > Gemmatimonadota > Gemmatimonadetes > Longimicrobiales > Gaopeijiaceae > Gaopeijia. The sequence goes on from JAVVEY010000081.1 coordinate 5,192, forward strand.
GGGGTTCTGCTACGGGGGGGCGACGGGGTGGATTCGTCCTCACCGCGCCTCCCGAAGAGACCCGGCTCGCCGACCTCGTCACTCCCTTCGAGGCGCTGGGCGAGGCGCGACGATGCCTCCTCGGGCGGGGCGCCTGTTCGGATGTGGGGGGGTGTCCGGCGCACCGCGAGTGGAAGGAGGCGAGCGCGCCCCTCTTCCGTTTTCTCGAGGGACGCACCCTCGCCGACCTGGTGAAGGGCACCCCCGACGATGACCCCGCGGTGCCGTAAGGTGGGTCGCCAGAGTCGTTCGATACCCTTCTACCGAGCCGCCGGGGGCTCGCCCCCACCCAGAACGATGACGGTCAGCACGCCCACATCCGACTGCGGCAGCCAGACGCGGCCCCGGACCACATCCACCGCGATGTCCCGGACCGTCCCGCCGACGACGGGGAGGCGGTAGCGCGCACCCGCGCCCCCGCCAGGGTCGCGGACGCCGACCATCTCGTCGCCCCGGAGGCCGTACCAGACGCGGCCCCAGGGATCGACGGTGATCCCGTACGGCTCGGCCCCCGGATTCAGGAAGGGAAGCGACTCCCTCTCCCGCGTGGCGGGGTGAGTTCCCACCACGCGCGCCGTATTGAACCCGGTGACCCAGATCCGACCGTCCGGAGCCGCCGCGATCCGACGAAACCCGAGTCCGATCCGCCGGTTCTCCAGCTCCTCGAGCCGTTCAGCCGAAATCCGTTCCCGCTGGGCTTCGGTGAGGCGCAGAGGCCTCGGCTCGCTGAGATCGAGCACGGCGCCGCTCTCCGCCCCGCTCCCGGCCCCGCTTCCCGTCCCGCTCCCGGCCCCGCCCTCCGGGAGGAGGTCCACCCGGAAGAGCTGTGTGCCGCCGTGGGCTCCGACCCACACGCCCCCGCCCGGCGGGGCCGCGATCCCATACGGAGCCGCGACGGGGCTGGGCCAGAGATCGATGCGGCCCGTCGGGAGATCGTAGCGGCCCACGATGTCGTCGTGGCGCGCGGTGAACCAGAGGGCGTCACCGGACCAGGCGAGGAGCGTCGGGTTGGCGGGGGGATCGAGCTCGATCTCCTCGATCACCCCCGTGGCCGGGTCGATCCGCCCCAGCCGCCCGCCGTTGCTCTCCGCAAACCAGAAGCCGCCGTCGGGGCCCGCCTTGAACCCGTACGGTGCGGACCGCGGGGTCGGGGTCGGGTAGCGCGTGAACGACTCCGACTCCGGGTCGAATCGCCCGATGGCGTGGGTGAGTCGGTCGGTAAACCACACCCGACCGATGCTGTCCACCAGGATGTCGCTCGGAAAGGCGTTCGGCCAGGGGATCTCGAACGAGCGGAGCGGTCCGGGCTCCGGGAGGGAAGGCGTCGACGGCCCGCATCCCGATGCGCCGACGAGGACGGTGATCGCGGAGATCACGATGCGGGTCTTCACCACCTTTCTAGAACACCCGTCGAGTCGACGAGCCGACTCACCCGGTCGAGCCGGTCCTCGGCGCATCCCACATCCTCGAGGACGGCGGGGTCGGTCCCGTCCCTGACGACGGCGCGGTCCACATGGTCCGAGGGATCGGCAATCCAACCGACATCGCTCGGCCGCGACGCGAAGCAGGACGATCGTAGGGACCGTGCGTGTGGCCGGCCAAGCACGGGATTTGGGCCGGTTGGGTGGCCCGGCCGACCCGCGAGGTACGGGGATGAGCGAGCGGGCCACGACGATGCGCCGCTGGGCAGGAGGCGCGCATGCAGGGGCCGAGCCCCGGTCCCTCGGGGCGTGGCCTCAGGCGCTCCAGGTTCCGTCGTCTCCGGGGAGGCGCTGGTCGAAGGGGTCGCGGCCCGTGGCCGGACGGCTGCTCCGGTCCGAGGGCGAGGGCGGGTCGAAGGCGTGGCCCCGTCGCCGGCCAGGAGGCCGAGCACGTATACCGCGGTCAGAGAGAGGCGCATGGGGGATCGCTACCGACTGGGGTTCTGCAGCGCCCCGAAGATGGGACGCGGACGGCGGCGGCGCGAGTTCGGAAGCGGAGGTCGAGACGTACGAGGCTCAGCGTCTCTACAAGGCCCTCTCCGGCGAACGCACCCCCAACTTCTAGACGATCCTCAAGGTCGTGGGAGCGCTCGGCATCAAGCTTCACGCGGAGGCGGCGCCCGTCGCCAGGTAGCGGCGGTTCAGTCGAGAGCTTCCGCGATCGTCTGGATGGCGAGGAACATCGGCAGGGGCTCGCCGTGAAGCAGGCCTTCGCGCACCCCCGCGACGGGTACGAAGCCCAGCGACTGATAGAAGCTCACGGCCTCGGGCTTGGCATCGGTCACGATCCCGACACAGCCGAGGCGGTCGCGCTGCTCGACGGCCAGGGCCAGCACGTGGCGGAGAAGCGCCTTGCCGATGCCCAGACCCTGGGCCCGCGTCTCTACACCCAGGCGGGCCAGACGCAGGACGGGCAGCGGATAGGCCGGCATCCTCCCCCGCAGGCGGGGGATCGGCACGCCGGCTCGTTCGATGGACGACGCCGCGACCGTGGCGAAGCCCACGATGCGTCCCTCGACCACCGCGACCCAGGTGACGGCCAGGTGCAGCTTGAACTGATTCTGGCCCGCGTAGTGCTCGAAGAAGCGATCGAGGTCCGCCTGACCACAGGAAAACCCGCTCCGGTCGTCATCGCGAGCGAGCAGACGGATCTCAATCGCCCCGGCCACGCATCAGCTCACGGAGGGCGGGCGTTGGCGCGGGCGGGCTCTCCATCACTTCGACGATGCGGTCGAAGGCCGCGTCCTCGATCACCAGGCGCGTGGGCACGAAGGCATCGTCGGGAAGCTCCGCGCGGGCCTCCATGAAGTAGAGCAGCGCCTGCTCCACCACGAAGTTCTTCTTGAGCCCGTGGCTCTCGCTGAACCGGTCGAGCTTCTCCCGGGTGGCCTCCGAGATGGTGGCCGAAACTTGAGACTGGCGGCTCATCATCGTCTCCGGCGAATGGTTCTGGTATAACCATGTGTTTCCATGAAAAAACTAGCGTTGGGCTCGACGCGTGTCCACATGTCACGCACGCCACTCTGCCGCAGGGGGGTGGCAGAAGTCGTGGCAGAAGGTGACGACTCGCCTGCCCCTTGTCCCATCCTCCACTCCTGCGCAGGATCGGAGGATCGGCGGCGCCGGTCGCCTCCCTCCTCCCGCCGGCCGCCTCCCTCCTCCTTCCACCGTACCGACGGGATCCGCTCTCATGAACCATCCGGGTCGCAACGACCCCTGCCCGTGCGGCTCGGGCCGCAAGTACAAGCGCTGCTGCGGGCCCCGGGATGTCGCCGCGGACGCCCAGATGACGCACGCGGCGATGCGCCGGAGCGCGGCCGGAGGCGTGTGGTCCGCCGACGTGGTGCCGATGCCGTGCGTCATCGACGAGGCGGGCAGCGAACGGCCGGTGGCGGTCGTGGTGATGGCGGGCGAGTTCGTTCTGTACCACAAGATCCGCGGACGCCTGGGTGGCGACGCGCCCGCGGTCGCCGAGGCGCTCGCCCTCGGGATCGGGAAGGCGGTCGAGGAGGTGGAACGCCCGCCGGACACCCTCTTCGTGCGCCACGAGGAGGTACGCGACGCGCTCGCGCCGCTTCTCGCGCCCCGGGGGATCGAGGTGCGCTTCCGCGCCGAAATCCCCGAGATCCGGGATCTCGCCCGCTCCCTCATGGCCGACCTGGGGGGGCCTCCATTCTGGCCTCCCGTGGCGCGCTCGGAGAGCTGGCTCGGGTGGGAGGTTGCGCCCTCCCTCGTGGCCGAGCTCTTCGAGGCGGCGGCCACCTTCTGGGAGAACGCGCCGTGGCGCGTGATGGAGAACATGCAGGCCCCCCGGTGCGAGCTCCCGTCGGGGCGGGCGTGGACGAGCATGGTGCTCGGCAACGGAGGCGAGGAGTTCGGCCTGGTCCTGCACTCGGAGCACACCGACGCCTTCGAGCGGCCCGGCCTCGAAGACCCGGACGCGGCCTTCTCGGGTGTGGAGGGGCGCATGCTCTCGCTGATCTTCGAGCCGCTGAGCGAGATGCCGAAGCGGGCACGAAAGGAGATTGCCATCCGTCGCTGGCGCGTGGCCGACACCCGCGCGTGCCCCGACCTCATGACGGTGAACACCCCCGGCGGTGGGGTGTCGGAGGACGACGTGCGGGACATGATCGAGATCCTTCGCGCCATGCCCCGCTTCGCGCGCCGGCACGGGCCCGATCTGGAGCGGGAGATCGATACCGGGCGGCCGGTGCGCCTGGCGTGGACCGACGCCGAGAGCGGCGTCGTCTTCCGGTACGAGGGGGAGGGGGTGACGTACGGGGTGCCCGTGCCGCTCCCCGTCGAAGAGCTCGGGGGGCTCACCGTCGTCCAGTTCTTCAGGCTGATGGCCGCGGACTGGAGCGCGGATGCCCCGGACCCGGAGGAGGAGGATTCGGACGAGATCGCCCTCCGCCTCCGGAACGATCTCACCGAGGCGGAGCTCGCCGGCGTTCCCGTGCACGAGGGGATCCGCGCACTCATCGAGCTCGCCGACGAGCTCGGCGGCCTCGAGCGCACGCAGACGGGGAATCTGAAGGTGGCCGTTGTCCGGGAGTGGATCGACCGCGTGGCGGACCGCGTGGCGGACCGCGTGCCGGAGTGGGGCGACCTGACCGAGATCGCCGAAACCCGCTGCTGGGAATCCGACGTACCGGGCCTCTTCTTCCTCCGGGTGCTCGCGGAGTTCGGCGAGTGGCTCGTGCCCCGGGGGAGCCGGTTCGCGCTCACCCGCGCGGGGCGCACCCTGCTGAAGCCCGGACGCGAGGGGGAGCGCTACGCCCGCCTCTTCGAGCTCTGCTTCCGCGAATACAATCTCAGCTACGACTCGCCCTTCGATTGGGCCGAGGGGCAGCGACAGGTGGCGTTCACCCTCTACCGCCTCGGCGAGGCGGCGGCGGAGTGGGCCACGGGGCGGGAGCTCCTCGACCGCCGAATCGTCGTGCCCTTCGCGCAGGAGTGTCTCCCCGGCGGTGGGCGCACCGAACGGGGGGCGTGGACCTTCGAGACCCACCTCCTCCGGCCGCTCGGGCGGTTCGGGCTGATCGAGCGCAGGTGGGACGAGGAGCGTGTACGCTCGACCTGGCGGGTGACGCCGCGCTACGGCCGCTTTCTCGAGTTCAGGGTGTAGGGGTCGATTCCGGCGCCGAAAAAGGAGGCACGCCAAGCCCCGACCTCCTCGTCGGAGAGCCCGGACCGCCTCGCGACGCCCTCGGTGTCGCCGCCGCCGCGCTGCGCGCGCCCCGTCGAGCATCCTCGCCATCGGGCGTGCCGGGTCCGCTCATCTTCGGGTCCGAGGTGGAATTTCCCACCCTTTTTCCATCTATTCGGCCGCTGTCGCACCCGTCAAGTGGAATATCGCCTCAAATTCCACTTCGAGGCATCCTCGACGACCGGTGAAGTGGAAAAAGGGTGTGATTTTCCACTTCCGCGCACCGCTTCCGAGCCCGGAAGGGTGTTGAAGACGTGCGGTGGGCCCCGTGCCGCCCTGACGGGGACCACCGTGCTTCTTCAACACCCTTCGGGTGGGCCCGGGGACGGCGGCAGATCCCCCTCGTGGCGCGGCATCGGGCCTCACGCCGGTACGGTGGATACCCCCGTCGCCCGGAAGGGGACGCCCCCCCCGGCGCGTCAGTCGATGAAGGTGGCGATCTCGCTCAGGGGCTTCTTGCGGAGCGCCGCTTCGGGCACCCGCGCGTCGTCGGCCGGATACCCCGTCACGAGGAGGAGGAAGGGGCGCTCGTGGTCCGGACGCTCCAGAATCTCGTTGAGGAACCCCATCGGGCTGGGCGTGTGGGTGAGCGTCGCGAGGCCCGCGTCGTGGAGGGCGAGGAGGAGGATTCCGGTGGCGATCCCGACCGATTCGGTCACGTAGTAGTGCTTGAAGCGGGTCCCGTCCGGGCGGACGCCGTACTTGCGCTCGAAGACCGCGATCAGGGAGGGCGCGCGCTCCAGGAACGGCTTCTCCGGGTCCGTCCCCAGCGGCTCCAGCGCCCGCAGCCACTCCTCCGGCGCTCTCCGCTCGTAGAACTCGCGCTCCTCGGCCTCCGCGGTCGCCCGGATCCGGCGCTTCACCTCCGGGTTCGAGACGACGACGAAGTGCCAGGGCTGGAGGTTCGCGCCGTTGGGGGCGGTGCCCGCGGCCAGGAGGGCGTTCTCGATCACCGCCCGCGGCACGGGCCGGTCCGAGAAGTCCCGGATGGTCCGACGCCGCGAGACCTCGCGGCGGAACGCCTCGGCGCGTCGGGTCATCTCCTCGGGCGGATACTCCCGGTATTCGGCGTACGGGATGAAGGTCGGCTTCGGCATCGCGTGGGGCGGGAGTGAGGTTCGGGGCCCCGAGGGGCGGGGTGGGGGGCGAGGAAGAGTGCGCCGCTCCCCCCGCGGGTGTCCAGCCACTTGACCAATCCATCCCATCGGCACTCCCCCGGATGCATCCACCTCGCCACGGGAGAGTCACGTCTGAGCAGCGCAGCGCTCACCGGGGTCCGGCCGGCGACGTAGCGCGGGCAGGCGTCTACGGATCCCGCGTCGGCACCCCCACATTGCAGATCTCGATCGCCCCGGGCGAGTGGGTCCAGAAGGCCCCCACCCGGTGCCGCCGGGCGTCGATCCACGCCCGGAAGGAGGGCGAATCGGTGCGCATGACCTCGAGGCGGGTCCGCTCGGCCGGGGGGAGGTCCGACCCCACCTGGACCGAGACGATCGCCACCGGCGCCTCCTCGCCCTCGTAGAAGCCGAGATTTCCCGACCCCCGGGGGAGGACCGCGAGGTGCTCCATCCCCCGCACCACCCGGCCCGGCATGCTCAGGTTGCCGTCCAGGTGTCGGGGCGCGTGGCCGTTCACGGCGTAGAGGCTGGTGCCGTTTCCGGAGTTGGCGGCGGTGCCGCGGGCCACCCCCACCACCCCGTAGCAGTGGAGCACCCACGCCCTCCCGCCGTCCGGGTCGCGGGCCACGGGGAAGCCGCGGATGAAGCCCACCTCCGGCGCGTAGACGTCGCCGTCGGAGAGGGGGGTGAAGGGAAGGCCGGTCGGGTCGAAGGTGAACTCGGCGTCGAGCGCGGGGGCCAGCCCCTCGAAGGCCGCCGCGCGCTCCTCCTCCGGGATCGACCCATTGATCGTCCACTGCACGACGTAATTGTCCTGGGAGCGGACCACCGCCCCGCCGTCGAAGAGGCCCCGCCGGACGATGGCGAGGATGTTCTCGACGTGCCGCGGCGCGAAGTCGGGAGCGAGCTCCACGATCACCTCGCCTCCGGTCGCGAGCCGGATGTGAAGGGTCCGCTCGGGGTCGAGCTCCCGCCAGGCGTCGTCGGGCGCCTCCTCGACGACCCGGGCCGGGGTCGGCGGGGCGTCGTCCTGCGCGGCGAGGGGCGGGGGCGAAGCGGCGAGGGTCACACCGAGGCACGACGCGATG
>JAVVEY010000211.1:0-2152 GCA_032250675.1 Longimicrobiales bacterium
GGGATGACCGCCCGACGGTGTCCAGGTCGGTCAGCCTCGGATCGCCCGAGCTGGGACTGACCGCAAAGCTCGATCTGGTCTCGACCGATGGCGACGAGGCGGTCCCGGTCGAGACGAAGCGAGGGCGGGTTCCGAACAATCCCGAACGAAGCTGGGAGCCCGAGCGGGTCCAGCTCATGGCACAAGGGCTTCTCCTTCGTGAGCATGGGTATCGAAGTGACCACGGCGTCCTCTACTTCGCGGGATCTCGAACACGGGTCGATATCCCCTTCGATCAGGCGCTCGAGGAGAGGACGCGCGAGCTACTCGCGTCGGCCCGGTTGGCCTCGGTGTCTCGCACGATGCCTCCGCCCCTCGACGACAGCCCCAAGTGCAACGGATGTTCGCTCAACGGCATCTGTCTGCCGGACGAGACACTCGCTCTGCGCGCGGTTCCGAGCGCAGCGTTGGAAGGAGAAGGGGGGGTCGAGCTGCCGCCGGTTCGCCGGCTCTACCCTCCGCGCGTGAATGCGCTTCCCCTCTATGTGCAGGAACAGGGGGCGAGGGTGGGAAAGAGCCGCAAGGTGCTGACGATCACGAAGCGGGGCGAAGAGCTGGGTCAGGCCCGCCTGAAGGATGTGAGCCAGGTCGTACTCATGGGGAACGTCCAGATCTCGGCCCAGGCCCTCCACCTGCTGTGCGAGGCGAGCATCCCCGTCGTCCATCTCTCGACGGGAAACTGGTTCTACGGAGTCACGCAGGGGATCACACTCCGCAATGCCTTCGATCGCCAGGCCCAGTTCGCGGCTGCGGCGGACCCCGATCGATGTCTCGAGTTCGCCCGGGCGATTGTCGAGGCGAAGGGCGCGAACCAGCGGACCTTGATCGGGCGGAACATCCGTCCACGTCCGCGTCGGGTGACCGACGCGATGACGGCTCTCCTCAAGAAGGTGCCGCATGCCGAGTCCGTCGGGGAGCTCCTGGGTCTCGAGGGCGGGCTGGCGGCGCACTACTTCGGCGCCTTCGGGGAATCCCTCAAGCCCCGCGACTTCGAGAGCGAGTTCGACTTCGAAGGACGGAATCGGCGTCCTCCCCGCGATCCCGTGAATGCGCTTCTCTCCTTCGGCTACGCGATCCTGGTGAAGGAGTGCACGGTCGCCCTTCTCGCCGAAGGGCTGGACCCGTGGTGGGGGCTCTACCATCAGCCACGCCACGGCCGGCCGGCGCTCGCCCTGGATCTGATGGAGGAGTTCCGGCCCCTGCTCACCGACAGCGCGGTCCTGACCGCAGTCAACACGGGAATGGTGACCCGGGCGAACTTCTCGCGCTCAAGTGCAGGGTGCATGCTCGGGCCGAAGGGCAGGAAGGCCTATCTGCGCGCTTGGGAAGCACGGCTCGATCAGCTCGTGACCCACCCCGCATTCGGATATCGGTGTTCCTGGCGAACCGTGATCCGTGTGCAGGCCCGGTTGATCGCCAGGTGGCTGCGCGGTGATATCCCGACGTATACTCCGATGCGGACCCGATGACTCGTGCGGATCGGAGGCGCTACCTCGTCACCTACGACATCTCCGACGACAAGCGGAGGGACAAGATCTTCCATGCCTTGCACGGATTCGGTGACTGGGCGCAGTACAGCGTCTTCTTCTGCGAACTGACCGACCAGGAATTGATTCGTATGCGATTCACCCTCCGCGAGATTCTCAACCACGCCGAGGATCAGGTGATGATCCTGGATCTCGGGCGGGCACATCGCCCGCTGGAGCACAGCCTCGATGTCGTCGGTCGCGCCTACGAGCCCGTCGTACGCTCCTTCATCTTCTGATGCGCGAGCGGCGGAGTGGTCGGCGAATCTCGGGCGGCGCTCGAAGTTGTTTGACAGTATGGGTTTGTGTGCTCCCGGGTCTCGCCGTGGACCTCGGGAGAGTGGCGTGTGAGGGCGACGACTCGCAATCTGCCCGCCAAGTCCCTGTCGTGCAGGAAGTTCGGCCAAGGGCCCTTCCGCGTCCTTCGGGGCGCGGCCTCATTGAAGCTCGTCGAGCACCTTGCCGATGACGTCCAACCAGAACCCTTCCGCGTCCTTCGGGGCGCGGCCTCATTGAAGCCTCGGCTCACGCATGCGCCCAGTGCCTCCGCAGGCATCCTTCCGCGTCCTTCGGGGCGCGGCCTCATT
>JAVVEY010000212.1:0-2132 GCA_032250675.1 Longimicrobiales bacterium
AGGACGGATGCCTCTGGTGCCGAATAGCAGCAGAACTTCGGAGACACCACACTAGCACAGACGGAGCCGAGTGAAGAGTCGGACCCACCGAAGAATGCAGCCGCACGAGCTCGCACAATTCATCCAATCCTGGGAGGAGGATGGAACCCGATTGCCGCTCCACGTACGGATGGGAGTGGATCGGGCGACCCTCACCTCATGGGTGCGCGGCCAGCGACTCCCGCGCGCACGCCGACAGCAGCTCGAACACCTGCGTGCGGTGCTGGCGGGTCACGAGGCACTCGCCACCTCCGGACTTCCCGAGTGTGCGGAGGCTGCGACGCTCAACGAGCGCGCCATGAGGGCGGTCCTGAGCCGCCCCGACAAGGCCGAGATCATGGGCAACCTCTCCGTGATCAAGGAACACGAGGGAAGCTGTGAACTCTGCCGGAGGCGGCGGGCGATAAGGGATGACGCAGCAGGTCCAACGAACGAGTTCCCGAAAACAGATTCGAAGTCGAACCTGCTCTTTCTCGGCACGGGAATGCTCGGACTGACGGGCTGGCTCCTCGGAACGACATTGGGATTTGGGGGCGTGACCTGGGGGATCATCGGCGCGATCGCTGGAGCGGGGATCGGGATCCTTGCCATCCTCGATCAGGACAACCTCTGGGGGCTGTAGGAGCCCGGTGCCATGCGGGATCCTCCACTGGACCACCCCGAGTTCGCCGTTCACACCGAGACCTGCCGACGGGCAAGGCTTACCACCGGCGCCTGGGCGGATTCACCCCCCGACCCGTGCCTCCAGAAGCTCCCGCACCAGGGCGTCGCGATCCTGGAGCGGGAGATACCACCGCCTCAGATGGTAGAGGCGAATCCGGACCTTCGTCCGCAGGTCCGCCTCGGGAGAGAGTTTCTGATCAGACGCCTCGTTGCCGCGCCTCCGCCAGTCGGATCGGGGGCGCGCGCGCTCCTTCCAGACTCTCGTCTCATCCTCTCATTGTGACGCCCGGGGCTCTTCGCCGTTTTGGAAGTGGAGGGCGGCCATCTCCATCGAGTCTTCTGATATAGCCCTAGTCGTGCTACATTCAGGCTACACTCCACCTCTGAGATGACCCCATGAGCAAGACCACCACAGCCCGCGCCCGGATCGAGCCCGAGGTGAAGGAAGAGGCCGAGAGGATCCTCGGCGATTGCGGCCTCACCGCCTCGCAGGCCATCGGTCTCTTCTACCGCCAGGTGATCCTCGAGCGCGGCATGCCCTTTCCCATCCGGAGCTTCAACGCGGAGACGCGCCGGGTCCTGAAGAACTCCGAGAACGGGATCGAGGTCGAGCACTTCGAGTCCGCTGACGCGTTGTTCGAGGATCTCGGGATCTGAAGGAGCCACGTCCATCCCTTCGACCCGCGCGCACGGCACAATTCAAGCGGGATCTCGAACGCTGCAGGCGTCGCGGGTACGACATGGACGTGGCTCGGGTGGTGATGGGACGGCTGATCCATCGAACGCGCCTGGACGAGGCGTACCGGGATCACCCACTCAGGGGCGAGTGGGAGGGGCATCGCGAGTGCCACCTCGGATCTGACTGGCTGCTCGTCTACCGGATCACGGACGGCACGATCACCTTCGAGCGCACCGGCACCCACGCCGACCTCTTCGACGAGTAGCACCACCGCGACGCACCCAGGACCCGAGGCGCCCCGACGAAAGTCATGCGCGGACTCCCTCGGACGGACACCGCTATCTCCCCATCTCGCGATACCCGTCCCATCCCGACATGGGATCGCCCGCGCTGACCCACGAAGTTGGCGTGTGTCGGGACGAGCCCGTCGCGCGTGTCATCGAGGCCTCCGGGAGATTAAATTCATGATCCATACTCCAGATGCCGGTGGAATCATGAAATATCGCGTCCTGATCCAGACTGACGAGGACGGCGTCCATGTCGCCGAGGTGCCCTCGCTCCCCGGCTGTGTCTCCCAGGGAGCAACCCGGGACGAGGCCATCGCCAATGTGCGCGAGGCCATCGCCGGGTACCTGGAGAGCCTCGAAGCACACGACGAACCCCTCCCCCCTTCGATCACCGAAGAGATCGTCGAGGTCTGAGCTGTGCGGGCGGGGGGATGACTCGGCTCCCCGTGGTGTCGGGCCGGGAA
>JAVVEY010000082.1:0-12336 GCA_032250675.1 Longimicrobiales bacterium
GTCGAAGAGGAGCGTTATCGCCAGGCCCGATACCGCGAGCGCCCCCGCCCCCGCTCCCACGGTCGCGAAGCCGAGCGCGAAGAGCGAGGCACGCCCGAGCGATCCCGAGTCGGTCGCGCCCTGCACCGCACCCCCGACCAGCCCCACCGCAACCGGGATCGCCGGCCAGCCGAGGAACTCGTGGGTCGTATCCCAGAGGTAGCTCTCGTGCAGGCTCGCGACGGTGACCGCAGCGGCGGTCACGAGCGACCCCGCGACCGCCCCTGCGGCCGCCCCCCCGACGGTCTCGGCGACCCCCTGGCCGGCGAGGCGGGCGTGCGCGGAGGAGAGGAGGAGCGCGACCATCCACGCGGTCCCGATCGGCCCTCTGAGGATCCGGCGTACGAGAGACCGGCGTGCGCCACCGTACGTCTTCAACACCCTTCTGGGCGTCGAGTCCCTCGCGTCGCTCACCGCGCCCCGGCTCCTGCCTTCGCCTCGGTGGCGAGCCGCATCTTCTGCTCCAGCGCGGCGAGTTCGAGTTCATCGCGGAAGGCGAAGCGGTCGGGGTCGTCGAGGAGGAAGGGTTCGTCCGCGGCACGCCCGCTTTCCGTCGGGCGATCGCTTCCGGACGCCAGCTCGGCGTCGAAGGCGGCGAGGTCGCGCTCCGATTCGGCAACGGTGTCGTCGCCGCTGTCGTAGACGATCGTGCCGACGTCGCGCTCGAGGCGGGCGCGCGCTCGAAGTGCCGAGGCTGCCTCGAGCGCCGCGCGGAACCCCGGGAAGCGGAAGCGGGTCTCGCCGCTCTCACCCACCTCGACCTCTCCGTCGAACTCGGCGACGAAGCGATCGAGGGCGTCGCGCGTCCTCGCTTCGACGCGCTTCACGCCGTCACCGAGCGCCTCGCGCACGACGTCGATCGCCTTCGACTCGGAGATCCACCCCGCCTTGGTCCCTTCGAGCGAGGCCCGCGTGATCCTCCCCAGGAGCGCGCGTCGCACATTCCGTTTCCGACGCGCGCGGTTCTCGCGGGCGACGCGAAACCGCCGGAGAAGCGGGATCGCGAAGAACGACCCGCTGAAGAGCGCCGGGAAGATCGAGAGACCGACCCAGGCGAGAGGTCCGCTGATCCCCAGGGGCGGGAAGATCAACCAGGGGGCGGCCACCGCGGCCGAGAGGTTGAATCCGTTGATTGCCGAGATCAGGAGATTCGATCCGAGCTGATTTCCGGTCACCGGGAGGTCGGGCTCGAGGCGGCGCCACGCCGGCGCCGGGCGACGGGCGGTGCGTTCGGCGTCGACCGAGACCATGAGGTCGGGGAAGGTGTGAATCACGCCCGCCGCCGTGGCTTCCGCCTCCCCGCCGTGCGCCGCCATGAGTCGGGCGAGCTCCTCCTCCGCCTCGTCGAGTCCCATCCCGGTCGCCTGAACCAGATCGGGCGCGGTGAGGATGCCTCCCCGCGACCGCGCGAGCCGGAGAAGCTCGCGGTCGCGTCGCTCGCGGGTGGCCTCGGGGCGGTCCGGCCCGAAGACGAAGGCGAAGACCTTCTTCCAGAAGGGGGGTCCCGGCTCCTTCTTCCCGCGCTCGCGGCGCCGACCGTACTCGCCGTAATACGGCGTGCCCCACCCCCACCCGGGCGACCAGAGCCAGTACCAGAGCCAGAAGTTGGGGATGCCGATGCCGTGTCCGCCTCGCCGGTGACCCTCGCCCCCGCCGAGCTCGAAGTCCCCATCGCTCCCGCGTTTCAGGGCGAGGATCGCCGCGATCGCGAGGAGCACGAAGACCACGAAGTAGACGACGAGCACGACGGCGATCGAGACCTTGTAGACCGCCTTGAAGGCGTCCCACGCACGCTCGCGGAATCGGACCCACGCGGGTGCGTGCTCGCGCTCGAGGAATCGCGGATCGAAGCGGTAGACGAGGTCGCCACGCTCGCCCACGGCGAGGTGGCCTCGATGATGCTCGAGGAGGGCGCGGAGCGCGGCTTCGCACTCGGCCTGCGAGAGTCCGGTCTCGGCGGAGACATCTCCGACCGTCGCGACCCCATTCAGCCGCTGAAGGGCGGACCGGGTGGTGCGGGTGGCTTCGAGGGGTGCGGAGAGCGTGGAAGTGTCAGGCGTCATGCGGGGTGCAAAGAAGCGTGGAGAGCGGGGAGGCCACGGGGAGGTGTCGTGGTGACCGTCTCCCATTTCAGCGGTCTTCCGGTGCCCTTATTGTACACGATTACGTGCGAGCGATCCCCTCCCGTCACCTCCGCCGAACAGGAATCGCATCCGGGGTGTCGTTCAGTGTGCGGTCACTCTTCCGGATCGTCGCCGGTCACGAGCTGCGCCACCGCGCGATCCCGGCGGAGCGCTGGTGACCCGGGTGAATTGCCCGGATCGGGGGTGCCGCACCACTCTGTCGCATTCGGGACGACGCGCGTCCCGTCGAATCACCAGGAGGAAGCCAACGTGGGGATGATGAAAGAGGACCGAGACGGCGGTGCGTACGCACGCCGTTCGATCCGTGCCCTCGGACTCGCTGCCGCTGCCGCGCTCGCGCTCATCGCGACGCCGCAGGGGGGTAGGGCCCAGGAGGGGTACCGCTCGCATGACGCATTGACCTCGGCGATCCGATCGCTCGTGAACGCCTCGGACGCCGCCTCGGTGCGGTCGATCGGCGAATCCCGGGAGGGCCGCGAGGTGTGGATGATCACCCTGGCGTCCCCCGGCGGGACCCCGGTCGAGGATCGCCCGGGCGTGATCGTCGTGGGCACCCTCGAGGGAGATCACCTCGTCGGAGGCGAGATCGCCGTCGGGGCGGCCCGCTGGCTCCTCGAGCAGAACGGCGCCAACGAGGAGGTGACACGCCTCCTCACCGAGCGCGTCGTCTACGTGGTACCGAGGCTGAATCCCGACGGCGCCGAGGCCAACGTCGAGCGCCCCGTGTGGGGCCGTCGCGGGAACGCCTGGGAGGAGGATGACGACAACGACGCGCGCATGGCGGAGGACGGCCCGAACGACCTGAACGGAGACGGCGTCATCACCGTGATGCGCGTCGCGGATCGCTCGGGCGGGCTGATCCCGCACCCCGACGATCCGCGTCTCATGAAGAAGGCGGATCCCGTCGAGGGCGAGAGCGGCACGCACACCCTCTACATCGAGGGCACCGACGACGACGGCGACGGCTTCATCGCCGAGGACGGGCCGGGAGGGGTCGACCTCAACCGCAACTTCCAGCACGAATACCCCTACTACGAGGCGGATGCGGGACGCAACATGGTGAGCGAGCCGGAGAGCCGGGCGATCATGGACTTCATGGTGGCGCACCGGAATATCGGCGCGATTCTCACCTTCGGGCATACCGACAACCTCGTCGAGGCGCCGAATGGTCAGGGTCGCCTCGCCGCGCCGCGCACGATCTCGCTCCTCGAGTGGGCCCGGGCGTCCAACGACGGCGTGCACGAGGTGGGCGTCTTCGGCGGTCAGACGAACTTCGGCAACCTCAGCCAGCGCGGCGCGCAGCTCGGTCGGGACAACGACCCGGGCTCCGGGCGGCGTCCGGCGACGACGGTCAACAGTCAGGATCAGCCGTACTTCCGAGCGGTCTCCGAGGCGTATCGCGAGATCACCGGGATCGAGCGGACCGGCTACCACCGCGCCCCCGCCGGTGCCTTCTTCGAGTGGGGGTACTACCAGTATGGTGTACCCTCCTTCTCGACGCAGGGATGGGCGATCGCCGAGGCCGAGGGGGAGAGCTTCGATCAGCGTCTCCTCAATGCGCTGGACTCGGCGGGAATCGACGCCTTCGTGGCGTGGCAGCCCTTCACGCACCCCACCCTCGGCGAGGTCGAGATCGGGGGCTTTAGACCCGGGGAGGTCGTGAACCCGCCGCCGGCGGAGATCGGCGCACTCGGCGCGTCGCACGGTGAGTTCATCGCGCGCCTCGGAGGGATGCTCCCCCGCGTGCGCTTCGTCGCGGCCGGTGCCGAAGAGATCGGCGGCGGACTCTGGAAGATCGAGACCACGATCGAGAACGCCGGCTATTTTCCGACTTCGCTGGCGCACGGTCAGACCGCCGGCGCCGTGAACGCCACCCTCGTGCAGATCCAGGTCGATCCCGACGCGATCGTCTCGGGCGATGACAAGACGGCGCGCAACAACCGTCTCGACGGCTCGGGTGCGACCGCGAGCTTTTCGTGGGTCGTCCGGGCCAATGCGGGGGAGACGATCGAGATCACGAGTCGCGCCGAGAAGGGCGGACTCGATTCCATCACCGTGACACTGAGGTAGACCGATGACGACGAACGCGACGTACCGTTTCGCCGCCGCGGCGCTCTTCGCGGTGGCCGTGTCGATGGCCGGATCGATCACCGGAGTCGCCGCGCAGGTGACCTCCGGGTCGGACCCCGAGCATGAACTCATCTTCAGCTGGGACCGCTGGCTCGATCACGACGAGCTCAACGAGCGGATGGAGATCATGGCCCGTCAGTGGCCGGAATTTCTCTCGCTCGAGACGATCGGGCAGAGCTGGGGGGGACGTGATCTCAAGATGATGACGATCAACAACCCCGAGACCGGCCCCGAGCTCGAGAAGGCCGCGATGTTCATCGAGGCGAATGTCCACGGGAACGAGATCCAGGGGGGCGAGGTCGTGGTCTACACGATCTGGTACCTGATGGAGAACTACGACCGGATCCCCGAGATCAAGCGGCTGGTGGACGAGCGCGTCTTCTACCTCCTCCCGAGTGTGAACCCCGATGGCCGCGACTTCTTCATGGACCACACCGGCTCGGGCGCGCGCACCGGACATGTGCCGGTGGACTCCGATGGGGACGGCCATTTCGACGAGGACGGCCCTGACGATCTGAATGGCAATGGCGTGATCGAGCAGATCCGCAAATACGTGCCGGGCGAAGGCGACTTCCGCCTGCGCGACGAGGACCCGCGCCTGATGGAACGCGTCGGCCCGAATGAGAAGGGCGACTGGATCCTCGTCGGCTTCGAGGGGATCGACAACGACGGCGACGGTCTCGTGAATGAGGACCCGCCGGGTGGCTACGACCCCAACCGGAACTACCCCTCCGACTGGCAGCCGAACTACATCCAGGGCGGCTCGATGAATTACCCCTTCGAGTTGCCCGAGCCGCGGGCGATCGAGGCGTTCATGGTGTCGAAGCCGAACATCGCCGGCTCGCAGTCCTTCCACAACACGGGGGGGATGATCCTGCGCGGACCAGGGATGGCGTGGTACGGCGACTACCCGCGGTCGGATGTCCGGATCTACGACGAGCTCGGCGAGAATGGCGAGCGGATGCTCCCCTTCTACAGCTACCTCGTCGTCTGGCAGGGGCTCTACACGGTGCACGGCGGACAGCTCGACTGGGCCAACGACGGGCACGGAGCCGTCGCCTTCTCGAACGAGCTCTGGAACGGCGGACAGTACTTCCAGTCGCCGCTGCTCCAGGCCCAGCAGGAGGACGACGATTCCCCGATCGGGGGTGGACGGGGCAATCTCTTCTTCGACGACTTCCTCACCTTCGGGCGCAACTACGTCGAGTGGGCGCCCTTCGATCACCCGCAGTACGGCGAGGTCGAGATGGGGGGGTGGCGGAAGCTCCAGGGGCGGGTGAACCCCCGCTTCATGAGCATGGAGCTCTTCCACCGCAATATGGCCTTCACCCTCTACCAGGCCGACCAGATGCCGCTGATCTCGATGGGTGAGGCGGAGGTCGAGCGGGTGTCGGGCAACACCTTCCGCGTGCGCGTCCCGATCACCAACGAGCGCCTCATGCCGACGATCCTCGAACGCGCGCGGAACCACAAGGTGGTGCGGCCCGACATCCTCACCCTCGAAGGCGCCGAGGTGCTGATGGCGGGGTGGGTCGATCGGCACAACTTCGACGGCTCGGTCGACCGGATTGACCAGGCCGAACTCGACCGGATCCTGATCCGGAGCGGGCACCCCGGCCGCACCACGCGCTGGATCGAGTACCTCGTCCGGGGCTCGGGCCGCGTGACGATCGAGTACAGCTCACAGAAGGGCGGCACCGACTCGACAACGGTCAATCTGAACTGAGCGGGGACGGCGTCACACGCGGTCAGAGATCGATCCGTGTGAGGCTCGGGGCCCTGTGCGACGACGGGGGGGCGGCGATTCGGGCCGTCCCCCCGTCGTCTTCAGCGCATGCGGAGTCTCGCGTGTGGGGCTCAGTTCGCGTGCCGCGCCCTGATCTCGGAGAGACCCCGCTCGATCTCCTCGGCGCTCACCCACCTTCCGCGCACCATCACCCCGGCGCGCTCGGTGAGGTGACCGAGGTCGTCGAGCGGGTTCGCCTCGAGGAGCACGAGGTCGGCGCGCTGGCCGGGGGCGACGGTGCCGAAATTGCCGTCGAGTTCGAGCACATCGGAGACGTATCGACCGACGTTGCGGGTGCCTGATTCGAGGATCGTGTAGTTGTCGATCCCCGCGTCGGCGACCTTCGCGAGCTCCCGGTGCAGCGCGAAGCCCGGGACATTGAAGAGCTGCGGCGAATCGGTGCCCATGAGGAGGGGCACGCCGGCATCGACGAGGATGCGCAGCATCCGGTCGCGCGCCTCGATGAAGCGGCGGGCGTCCCCGCCGGTGAGGTTGAAGCCGCCGGCGTTCTGCCTCCGCCACGCCTCGCGCTGCTGTGGCGAGATGTAGGCCATCTCGGGGAGGGAGAGATAGTCGTCGGCGTCGCGGTCGATGTAGAGGTTTTCCCAGAGGTACTGCGTCGGCACCACGAAGACGCCGGCCGCGACGGAGAGCTCCGCGAGCTCCCGCATCTTCGCCTCATCCAGATTGCGGAGCATCGCCCTCGGGGTGACCGCTTCTCCCGAGGCATCCGCCTGCTCGCGCACCGCGTCGGTGACCGATCCCTCGAGATAGCCGTCGACGTGATCCACCGTGCTGATCCCGCTCTCGAGCGCGTGACGGATCCCGACGTCGGCGGGGACGTGCCCCCCGAAGGTGAGTCCCACCTCGCGGCTGACCTCGACCATCCGATCCCACGCGTCGCGCGGGATCCCGGGGTGGATCTTCATGAGGTCGTACCCCGCCTCGGCGGCGGCCCGCATCCGCCGCTCCGCTTCGGCGGGGGTGGGCGCGGTGTTGCCGTTGAGGGAGGGTGCGGCCACGTAGAAGGCCGGCCCGAGGAGCTCGTCCGCCATGAGCTCGCGCGCCAGGTCGATCTGGTAGGGAGAGCCGAGCATCCCGCGGATCGTCGTGATCCCGTTGGCGATGTAGAGAAACATCAACTCCTCGAGCTGTTCCTGCGGCGGGCGGCCCTCCTGGACCGGAGGAACGTGCGCGTGCATCTCCGCGAGTCCCGGCATGAGGTACCGTCCGTCCCCCTCGATCCGCGTGGCCTCCTCGGGGATCTCGACGGAACCGGCGTGGCCGACCGTCGTGATCACGCCATCGACCACGATCACCGTCTGGTTGATGAGGAGGCGCTCCCCATCCATCGGGATCACCGTCACGCCGACGAAGGCGAAGGTGCCCTCCGCGGGGGTCCCGGGCGACCGGATCGCGAGAACGTTCGCGTCGGCCGGGGTTGCGGGAGCCACGAGGAGCGCGGCGAGGAGGAGGGGCAGGGTGAGGGGGCGGAGCTTCAGGAGGGGCATCGTCTTTCCGGGACTGGGGAAGGCCTGGGTGCTACCACACCGGACGCATCACGTCGTCGATGTGTTGCATGAATCGGGCCATGAGGGAGGACGTCCGAGGAGGTGGCCTTCGTCGGTGTGAGTTCGTGCATGCCGGTGAAGTCCTTCCTGCGCAGAGCCCGTGCGCATCGGGTGATCGGGATCGACGCCCCGAGACTCCGCTTCACCGGATCGCCTCGAACTCGCTTCGAAGCAGATCGAGCATCTCGCGTACGAAGGCCTCGAGCGCCACCTGATCTCCGGTGAGAGGACCCACCGCATCGCCGGCGCCCTCGAGGCGACCCGCGCGCCGCGCGAGCTCGCCCGCCTCGCGGTCGAGATCGCGGAGCTTCGCGGCCCGTGTGCTCGCGTCACCGTCGGCGAGCGCGTCGGCCGCCGCCTCGACCTCGTCGGCGAAGCGATCCGCTTCGATCTGCAGCCGCGCGAGCCGCAGGAGGGTGGCGGTCCACTCGGCGCGCGTCTGCGGATCCGCGTCGATCCGGGGGTCTTCGCGCACGGTGAGCGGCTGCTCCGAGGTGACCCCATTCGCGGTGAGCCGCGCGAGGTAGACGCCCGGGACCACGAGGGGACCCCGCGGTCCGGTGCGCGCCTCCTGTGGCGTACCGATCGAGTGACGGAGGTTCCAGATGACCCGGTGGAGCCCGGCGTCATCACGCCCTCCCGGCAGGCGCGCGACCTCTGCGCCGCGCACGTCGTGGAGGGTGATCGTCCAGGCGCCGCCCTCGCCGAGGGTGAAGTCGAGGATCGCTCCGGCGGGAGGGTTGCCGCCATGAAAGATCATCTCGCCGGTGTGGCCGCGCTCCCCATTGTAGCGGATCTGATCTGCCGGCTCCGGGCGGAAGAGGTGGGTGCCCGTCCTCCGTTCGGGTGTCATCTGCTGGATCGCATTCAGGTCGTCGACGATCCAGATCCCGCGCGAGTGGGTGGCGAGGATCAGGTCGTTCTCCCTCGGGTGCACCACGAGGTCGTTGAAGGCCATCGTCGGCATTCCGGCGTCGAAGGGGATCCACCTCGCGCCGCGGTCGAGACTCACGAAGAGGCCGATCTCGGTGCCGAGATAGAGCACCTCCGGGTTGCGCGGATCCTCGCGGAGGGTGCGGGCCACGCGCTCGGGGGGGAGATCGCCGTCGATCCGTCGCCACGTCTCGCCGAAGTCTTCCGTCGCCCAGATGTAGTTCGCGTAGTCGTCATTCCGGTAGTTGTTGGCGACGAGGTACGCACGTCCGGCCGACACCCGGGAGGGTTCGATTCCGTTGATCCATGCGAGCTCCGGGAGTCCGGGGAGGTTCGAGGTGAGATCCGTCCACGTCGTGCCGCCGTCGCGACTCACGTGCACCTCTCCGTCGTCGCTCCCGACCCAGAGCACACCCGGCGCGACGGGAGATTCGGCGACCTCGGTGAGGGTGGGCCAGTAGGGGATTCCGTCGTCGAGCGAGAGGGTGAAGGAATCGGGGAGCTCTCCCATCGTGCGCAGCTCGCGCCGATCGAGATCGGTCACGAGACGTCCCAGCGAACGCCAGTGGTTGCCCTGGTCATGGCTGACGTAGAGAGAGTCGAGTCCCGCATAGATCGTGTTGGGATCGTGCGGCGAGATGATGAAGGGGCCGTCCCAGTTTCCGGGCGGCATCGCATTGCCGAGCCGCTGACCGGGTCCGTCGATATCCGGCCATGTCGTCCAGTTCCGACGCGGCCCGATGAAGCCTTCGGGCTGGTTGGGGCGAATATTCGTCCGCTCCCCCGTGACGAGATCGACGCGGTTGAGCCCGAGGTACTGGGACTCGAGGTAGAGGGTGCGGTTGTCGGTGGTGTCGATGACGTTGCGGAAGCCGTCGCCACCGCCCCACTTGACCCAGTCCTCGTTGAGGATCCCCTCGGAGCGATACGTCGCGCTCGGCCCGCACCAGCTCCCGTTGTCCTGCAGGCCCCCGCACACCCGGTACGGGACCGAGTTGTCGACGCCCACCCGGTAGAACTGGCTCACCGGGAGGTTCGTGGCGTAGAGCCAGGTGATCCCCCGGTCCCAGCTGATCCCGAGACCACCGTCGTCCGCCTTGATCAGGTGGCGCGAGTTCGCGGGGTTCACCCACACCAGTCGGTCGTCGCCGTGCAGTGACTGGCGGGGGGCGGTGAAGGTACGCCCGCCATCGTCGGAGAAGGAGTACGAATTCACCATGTAGATCCGCTGATCGTCGTTCGGATCGATCGTGATCTGTGACGCGTACATCGGGCGCGGGTTCCAGTCCGACATCCACGTCCACGTCTCGCCACCGTCCCCGGAACGATAGATCCCGGCGCGCCGCTCTTCGTAGGCGGTCGAGGCGTTGTAGCGCTCTCCCTGTTCGATACTCGCGTAGACGATCCGCGGGTCGGCACGGTAGAGGTCGATCCCGATGCGACCGATCTCGCCGGTGGGCAGCCCATTGGCGAGTCCCGCATGGGTGAGCTTCGTCCAGGTGTCTCCGCCATCGGTGCTCTTCCAGAGAGCCGATCCCGGGCCTCCACCGTGAAATGAGTAGGGGCGGCGGCGGCGCTGGTAGGTTGCGGCGTAGAGTGTCTCCGGGTCGACCGGGTCGAAGATCACGTCGACGGCGCCGGTGTTCTCGTCCACCTGGAGCACGCCGTCCCACGACGCTCCGCCATCGGTGGAACGGTAGAGACCGCGTTCCTCATTCGGTCCCCAGAGGTGGCCCATCGCCGCCACGAAGACGATCTCGGGGTCATCCGGGTGCAGGACGACGCGGCCGATGTGCTTCGAGTCCGTGAGGCCCATATGGGTCCACGTCTCCCCTCCGTCGGTCGACTTGTAGACGCCATCCCCCCACGACGAGGACTGCCGGCTCGCGCGCTCGCCCGTGCCCACCCAGACGATCGAGGTGTCACGCTGGTGCACGACGATGTCACCCACCGAGTGCGTCCCCTCATTCTGGAAGACGGGCTCGAAGGTGACACCCCCGGTCGTCGTCTTCCAGACCCCACCCGTCGAGGAGGCGACATAGAAGACGCTCGGGTCGCGCTCGACCACCGCCAGATCGACGATGCGCCCGCTCATCGCGGCGGGCCCGATCGTGCGCGGTGCGAGGGCCGCGAAGGGGTCGGGCTGCTGCGCGGCGAGGGGGTGTGTGAGCCCGGCGAGGAGGAGGGCGGGAGCGAGGAGGAAGAGGAGGCGCATGGGGAGATCCGTGGGTGAGAGTCGGGGCGCCAAGATGGGCGGGGGTGGACGGAGGCGGCAAGGAGGGGCGGCAGCGGAGCGGCGTGCGTTGTAGATTGAGGAAGCTCACCCGCACCCTCCCTCATTACCGGACTCGAATGACCGATACGCCCGACGCGCGCGATCTCTCCCCCTTCGCGCGTTCGATCGCCTCGCTCTTCGCAGCACCGGGTGACGGAGATGAGGGTTCGATCTCCATCGCCGGGGCCGCTCGCGGCTCCACGCCCACCGGGGAGGCGGCCACCGGAGAGGAGGGGGCGGAGTTGCGTCGGGCGGTCGGACGCTACTTCTCGACCTCCGACGCCGCGCAGCGGGCGGAGGCCGAGGCGGAACTGCGTTCCCTCTATCAGGAGGGGCGCAGGCTGCGGCTCGTCGAGGTGATGGCCGATACGATCGCAGCGCTCGCCCGTCTGGGCGGGACGCGCCCCGAGGCACTCGAGCTCGCGCGGGACCTCCTCGGACCGGTGGTGGCGTCGGCGCTCGTCACACGGGTGCTCGAGGCCCCGCCCGATTCACGCGCCGACCGGGCGCGCCTCCTCGCGAGCCTCGGAGACGAGGCGGTGCGAGCCGTCATCACCGCGCTCGGCGCAGCCCCGAACCGCAAGATCCGCCGGGCGCTCGTCGATCTCCTCATCCGGGTGGGACCCGCCTCGCCCCAGGCGATCGGCGAGATGGTCGAGAACGGCGACGACTACGCCGTTCGGAACGCCGTCCTCGTGCTCGGGGAAGCCGGAGACGAGAGCGCGCTCCAGCACCTCACCGGGACGATCGCCCACCACGATCCCCGGGTCCGACGCGAGAGCGTGCTCGCGCTCCAGAAGATCGGCGGCGAGGGCGCGGGGATCCTCGTCCTCGCGCGTCTCGAGGATGCCGACTCCTCGGTGCGCGCCGCTGCCGCGCGCGCGGTGGGCGCACTCAATGTGGAGCGTGGAGTACGCGCGCTCCTCGCGTGCCTCCAGAAGGAGAAGGACGACGATGTGATCATCGCCACATGTCGCGCGCTCGGCACCCTCAACGACCCCGCTGCCGTTCCCGCTCTCGAGAAGAAGGCCGTCGGCTCGTTCCTCTCCCGACCGCCGACGACCGTCCGCATCGCCGCGTACCAGGCGTTGGCCGCCATCGGCACGCCGCACGCGCGAAAACTTCTCGACGAGGCACGGGAAGATCGCGATCCCGAGGTGCGTGCGGTGGTGGAAGGGCTGGGGCAGGCATGAGGGTGAGGGGGGTGCGGACCGCCGGCCGGACCGACTTCGATACGTCGTAGCCTGCTTCGTTCGCGGGCCGCGGGCCAGCACGTCGCCTCCTGCTTCGTCCGCGGCGTCTGCGGCGCCGGCCGTACCGGGTCTGCCGGGTTCGCCGGGTTCGCCGGGTTCGCCGGGTTCGCTCATCTTCGAATCCGAGGTGGAATTTCCCCCTGTTTTTCCACCTATGCGGCTGCTTTCTCGCCCGTCAAGTGGAATATCGCCTCAAATTCCACTT
>JAVVEY010000213.1:0-2125 GCA_032250675.1 Longimicrobiales bacterium
CTCCCTCGCCGCGTCGAGGCGTTCGACGAGCGCCTCGATGGCGTCGGGGACGGCGGGCCCGAGATCAGGCAGGCCGCCCGCCTCCCGCACCGCCGCCGCGATCATCGGGCCGTTCGTGTCGGGGATCGCCTCGCCCGCCACCACGCGATCGAACGCCTCCGGGCCAGCGAGCTCGTCGCCCGTCGTCACGATCGTCACCCGGGGGCGCGGATGGACGGCCACCGTCGCCGCGCCCGCCGCGACCGAGATCGCAACCCCGCCCGGGTCGAGCCGCCGCCCCGCCGCCGCGACCACCTCGCCGGCGCGGAGGTCCCGTCCCGCCGGTCGGATATTGCGGCCGGCGTCGCGGTCGAGGGTGATCACGACGCGCCCCGACTCGGCTTCACGGTCGGTGTCCTCGACCCGCACGACCGAGTCCGCACCCGACGGTACCGGCGCCCCCGTCGTGATCCGGATCGCCTCTCCCCGACCGAGGGTGCGCGCGAGCGGCGCCCCCGGGGTCACACTCGCGACCATCTTCAGCCGCCTCGGCGCTTCGGCGCTCGCTCCCTCGATCTCCGCCCCCCGCACCGCGTACCCATCCATCGCGGCGTTGTCGTGCGGCGGTAGCTCGGCGCGCGCGACGACGTCGGACGCCAGAATCCGGCCGAGGGCATCGAGAGGCGGGAGGTGGACGGCGGTCAGGGGGCGGGCGTCGCGAAGGAGGGCGCCGATCGCCGCCTCGACGCTCAACCAGTCGGGCTGCAGTTCCTCGAAGGGCGCAACCATCGTGTGCGGCGGCTCAGAAGAGGAAGCCGAGACTGAACTCGAGTGTGGCGGGGCTGACGAACTCGTTCTTCTCGACCTGCTCGAACCCGAGCTCCTCGTTGGAGAAGCCCGGCGGCGTGTCGATCCGATAGAGGAGCCCGCCCAGCTCCACGCGAGCCACCCACTTCTGCCCGGGGATGAATCGCATCCCGACGCCTCCACGCACCATGAACTTGGTACTGGTCTCGGCCCGGAACTCTTCGGCGACCGCGAAGTCGGCCTCCTGATCGTCGGCGAAGTCGCCGCGCAGACCCAATCCCATGAAGATGTAAGGCTGAAGCCGATGCCAGGTACGGCGCCCCGTGAGCGACGCGCGCAGACGGGCGTCGATGGTGATCTGCGTGACCGAGGCCTCGCCGACGGAGACCGGACCCTCCTCCCCGGTCGGATCGATCACCTGCCGGGTGAGGTCGGCGTAGCCGAGGCCGAAGTCGACCCCCAGGAGATCGGAGAGGGTGAAGCCCACCTTCGCTCCGAATCCGACGCCGTCCTCGGCACCGAGACCGAATCGCCCTTCCGCGCCGCCGATCGCGCCGACCGAGAAGGAGAGTTCCCGGTTCGACTCGACGAAGCGGTACGGCGACGAGATCTCCTGGGCCGCGAGGGGGGCGGTCGCCACCAGGAGGGTGGCGGCGAGGCCATGAACGGCGACTGTAGAGCGGTGACGCACGATCGGGAGGGCGTGGGGAAGTGGGGCGGGAAGCTCGATACGGCGGGGAGAGTCCGTGTTTGACGCGGGTTTCGGCCTCGATCAGATTTCGGAAACCACGCCTGAGAAGGATATCTCGTGAACCCCATTCTCCAAAGGTCTCTCCTCCGACGATCGATTCCGGTGCTCCTCGCGAGTCTGGTATCGGGTGCCGCCGCCGAGCCGGGCGGAGCCCAGGTCGTCCGCGTGGAAGCCGAGGAGAACTTCCGCCTCGAACCGAATGGCACGCGGCTCGCCACCCTGGCAGCGGGCACCGAACTCGACTTCGTGGAGGCGCGTGACACCTGGGTCCGGGCCACCCTCGACGGGTGGGTCTGGGCGGCGTCGCTGCAGTCGACCGACCGCAACGGCTTCGATCTCGTCGTGTCGGCGTCGGGAGGAGAGAATCTGCGCGAGCACCCCCGGGGACGCGTGCTCGGGCGGCTCTCGGAGGGCACACTCCTCGACGAGATCGAGCGGTCCACCGGGTGGGTCCGGGTGCAACGCACCGGATGGATCTGGCGCGTTTCGGTCGAAGTGGACGAGACGCGCGCGCCATCATCCCGCTCCCCGGAGGTGGATCGAGAGGCGGACGGCGGCGGCGCGACCCCGCCCGGCGGTCGCGCGACT
>JAVVEY010000083.1:0-12234 GCA_032250675.1 Longimicrobiales bacterium
GCGGGGAGCGCGTGCAGCGCGGCGAGGTCCGGGGCGGAGAGCACCGCCGTCAGCGCGGTCGTCAGCGCCTCGACCGCCGAGGGGCTCGTGAAGGTAAGCGCATCGAGGCGTCCCGCGTCCAGATCCCGTGACCACGCGGGCGCGGACTGCGGGGCGGGGCGGGGGGCGTAGGCGTCGATCCGCGTCACCCGGGCACCCGCGTCGCGCAGCGCCGTCGGGAGCGTCTCGCGCGCCGCCGCCGAGGCGGGGAAGAGGACCCGCTCGCCCCGCTCCAGCGCGGGGAGGAGGCGCTCGACGAGCGCCTCGGCACCCCCACTCTCCGCCGCGATCTCGGCGGTCCATCCGTGCGCGTCGAGCTCGGCGGCGGTGCCCGGCCCGACGGCCGCGGCGCGAAGCCCCTCGGGACGCGCGCGCGCGAAGGCGCCCGCGCCCTCGAGCGCCCGCACCGCCCGGCGGCTCGTGACGACGAGCCAGTCGAAGCTCGCCATCTCTCGTGCCGCTTCGCCCAGCGCGGCGCGGGCCGGGGCGAAGTCGAATCGCACCGCGGGGCGGAGGATCGGGGTGGCGCCGCGCGCGGTGAGGCGCGCGCTCACCGGGCCGTCGGCCTCCTCGTCGCGCGTCACGACGATGTGGTGCCCGGCGAGCGCCGACGGCGGACTCACGCCTCCGTCTCCCCGCGTACCTCGTCGAGGAGGGCACGCGCGCCGTCGTCGGCGAGGGTGCGGGCGAGCGTCGCGCCGAGCTCGTCCGCGCGAGCGATCTCCCCCTCGATCTCTCCGCCGATCTCGCGGCGGCCATCGAGGGTGGCGACGCGACCCACCAGGGTGAGCCGATCGTTCCCGGCGCGCGCGAGCGCCCCGATCGGCACCGAGCACCCGCCGTCGAGGCCGCGCAGGAGCGCGCGCTCGGCCTCGGTTTCGGCGCGGGTCGGGGCGTGCTCGAGCGGAGCGATGAGGGCGCGGGCGCGCGCGTCGTCGGCGCGGATCTCGAGCCCGATCGCCCCCTGCGCGGGGGCGGGGAGGAGGAGGTCGGGCGCGAGGCGCTCGCTGATGCGGTCGCCGAGTCCGAGGCGGTCGAGGCCGGCCGAGGCGAGCACGATTGCGTCGTAGTCCCCGGCGTCGAGTCGGGCGAGGCGGGTGGGGACGTTGCCCCGGAGGTCGACCACCTCGAGGTCGGGGCGGGCGGCGCGCACGAAGGCGGCGCGGCGAAGCGAGCTCGTGCCCACGCGTGCGCCGGGGTAGAGGGCGGTGAGCCCCGCCCCACTCCCCGAGACGAGCGCGTCGCGGGGATCAGCGCGTTCGAGCACGGCGGCGAGCGCGAGCCCCTCGGGGAGGCGCGTCGCGAGGTCCTTCAGCGAGTGCACCGCAACATCGACCCGCCCCTCGAGGAGGGCGTCCTCGATATCCTTCGTGAAGAAGGCCCGCCCCTCCGTCGTCGAGAGCGGCACCTCGGTGATGCGGTCACCGGAGGTGACGATCTCGACGATCTCGACCTCGGGAGCGCCGGGGGTCTGACCGAGGAGGTCCCGCACGTGATGCGCCTGCCAGAGCGCGAGGCGGGAGCCGCGTGTGCCGATTCGAAGAGGCCGGTTCGGAGGCATCGGAGGGCTCGAGGTGGGGCGCGCCCGGGTGGGGAGAGCGAGGGGGAGACCGGGAGGAGGAATGACGCAGCGAATCGACCGTCAAACGGCCTTCGAGTCAAGGCGATCGGGCGGGGAGGAGGAGAGCGTGGGGAGGGAGGTCAGCGTCCCCAGTTCTTCGCTTCGGGGGTGTGCGTCCGCAGCGCGGTGAGGTGGGTGAAGGGATCGGTCGGCGCGTCGCTCCACCACTCCTGCGTTCCGGGGAGCTTCGTGGTGTGGAAAAGTTCTCCACATCTCCCCGGACCGGGGTGGATAGCGTGGATGGAATCGGCGATGACGTTGATCGTCTTCCCATCTTTCTGGAGGGTGCCCCGTACCACGATGAAAGGTTCGGAGCGCACCCGGGTCCGGTCACGCTCGTAGATTTTCGGTTTCACGATAACATTGATCGAATCACACTCATCTTCCATCAGGACAAAGACATAGCCATGTGCAGTTGAAGGTCTTTGTCGGGCCGTGACCATCCCGGCAACCGAGACCTTCGCGTGCTGGGGGAGGTGGGGGAGCCGGTGCGCCGTGACCCGTTCGCCGGGGAGTTGATCGCCGAGCAGCTCGAGCGGGTGGAGCGATGTGGAAAAGGTCAGCATCCGGTACTCCGCGACGAGTCGATCCGCGTCGTCGAGATCCTCGAAGGCGATCCCCGCGTACGGGTCGTCGAGGGGGAGTTCGCGCTGGGGATCGTCCTCCCGCGTGCTCCTGCGACGCGTCTCCGACTCGGGACCGAGCCAGAGTCCGGTCTGCCAGAGGAGCTCGCGACGGGTCAGCCCCATCGCCTCGAAGGCGCCGACCCACACGAGGTTCTCGACGGCGGGGCGCCCCAGGGAAGCGGGCGTGCGCCGAAGGAAGTCGGCGAGCGAGGTGAAGGGGCCTCGATATCCACGTTCCCACACGATCCGTTCGGCGTTTTCCACACCGAGTCCGCGGACGAATCCGAGCCCGATCCGGAGGTGCTCTCCCTCGCCCGAAGCCTCAACGCCTGAGCGGTTCACATCGGGGAGGAGGAGGTGGATTCCGTGGCGCCTGGCGTCGCGTCCCAGAGCGTCCAGGGTGTAGAAACCCATCGGCTGATTGTTGAAAAGTGCGACGTGGTATTCCACAGGATGGTAGTGGCGCAGCCACGCCGACTGGTAGGCGAGGAGTCCGAAGGCGGCCGCGTGCGACTTCGGGAAGCCGAACTCGCTGAAGGCCGAGACCTGCTCGAAGACCTGGTCGGCCGTGACCTCGTCCACGCCGCGCTCGGCCGCCCCCTCCATGAAAGCCTTCCGGTGCGCCTGCATCGCCTCCTGTGAGCGCTTCCGGCTCATCGCGCGGCGCAGACTCTCGGCCTGACCATCGGTGAACCCCGCCAGCGCCCGGCACACCTGGAGGACCTGGTCCTGGTAGATGATCACCCCGAGCGTCTCGCCGAGTGCTTCCTCGAGGAGGGGGTGTGCGTACGGGACACGGAAGTCCGGATCCTCGCGCAACAGCTCGCGGCGCCTCACATACGGGTTCACCGCACCGCCCACGATCGGCCCCGGGCGCACGATCGCCACCTGGACCGCCAGATCCTCGAGGGTGCGAGGCCGCACGCGCCGGATCATCTGGATCTGGGCCCGGCTCTCGATCTGGAAGAGCCCCACCGTGTCGCCGTCGCAGATCCGGTCGTAGACCGCCGCGTCGTCGTAGTCGATGCGCGCGAGGTCGGGCGGGGACCCCTCGCGTTCGGCGATCAGGTCGACGGCGTCCTCGACGAGCGAGAGCATCCCGAGCGCGAGGAAGTCGATCTTGATGAAGCCCGCGTCATCGCACGAATCCTTGTCCCACTGGCAGAGGTAGCGCCCCTCCCACGCCGCGGGCTCGATCGGGACGAGCTCGACGAGGGGGCGGCTCGAGATGATCATCCCTCCCACATGCTGCGAGACGTGACGGGGCAGCCCCGCGATCTCCTCACCCAGCGCGGCGAGCGCGCGCCAGAGGGGAGCCTTCATCTTCTCGCGAAATTCGGGGATCCGCTCCATCTCGGCCCGGATCCCGTGCGCGTGCCACGACTCGCCGAGCTTCGCGAGCTTCTCGAGGTCACCCTCCGGCAGCTCGAGCACCTTGCCGATCTCGCGCACCGCCGACTTGAAGCGGAAGGTCGGGAAGGTGCAGACGAGTGCGGCGTGCTCGTGTCCGTAGTGTTCGCAGACGCGCAGGATCAGCTCTTCACGGATCTCGCGCGGAAAGTCGAGGTCGATGTCGGGCACGCTCCGGAGCGCCTCGTTGAGGAAGCGGCCCGGGTAGAGCTTCGCGTGGACGGGGTCGACGTGCGAGAGCCCGATCAGGTAGCAGATGATCGAGGAGACCGAGGAGCCGCGCCCCCGGCCCGGGGGGAGGGAGGAGTGCGCCCTGGGGGCGTCGCCTCGTATCTCGCGGGCCACCTCGCACGCGAGCCTCATGATGTCGCGGTAGACGAGGAAGAAGCCGGCGAGGCCGTGCAGCTCGACGAGCCCGAGCTCCTCGTGCAGCCGTCGTTCGGCCTCCGCCGCCTCCGGCGAGCCCGGTGCGTAGCGCTCCGTGATCCCCGCGCGGCAGACCGCCGCGAGCGTCTCGAGCGCGCCGCCCCGGTCACTCCCCTCGAAGTCGGGAAATTCGTAGCCGAGATCGCGCGTGAGGTCGAAGGCGCGGCAGCGCTCGGCGATCTCGAGCGTGCTGCGGAGCGCGTCGGGGCGGTCCCGGAAGCGGCGCGTCATCACCTCGGGCGAGGTGAGGTGGCTGTTCAGATTGGGGCGACGCCAGGGGTGCGCGCCGTCGAGCGTCGTGCGGTGCCGGATCGCGACGAGGACGTCCTGCAGGCGGTGCCGCTCGGGACGGTGCATGTGGACGTTGTTCGTGGCGACCACGGGCAGGCCGATCTGATCGGCGAGGCGGCCCAGGCGACGATTCCGTTGCCCATCGCCCTTCGCTTCGGCGTCCTGCACCTCCACGAAGAGGTTGCCCGGTCCGAAGGCGCGCAGGAGGCGCCCGGCCATCTTCTCGCCCTCCGCCCAGCTCCCCTCGAGCGCCGCCACCAGGGGAGAGTGCCGGCACCCGGTCAGGCAGATCACCCCCTCGACCGCGCCGGGCGCCTCGAGCGCGTCGAAGGCGAGGCGCGGGGCCTCGCGCGGGCTCTCGAGGCGCAGCCGCGAGATCAGCCGGCAGAGGTTCGCATACCCCGTCGGGGTCTCGGCCAGGAGGGTGAGGTGATGCCCGCGTACGGGCTCATCCGGGGTGTCGCCGAAACACCCCCGCAGCGAGATCTCCGCCCCGGTGACCGGCTGCACGCCGTGCAGCCGCGCGATTTGCGCGAACTCCATCGCCCCGTACACCCCGTCGTGATCGGTGAGCGCGAGCGCGGGGTAGCCGAGCTCCTTCGCCCGCAGGACGAGCTCCTCGGGGTGCGAGGCGCCGTCGAGGAAGGAGTACCCGGAGTGGGCGTGGAGCTCGATGTAGGGCGGGGTGGCGTCGGGCACATTCGGCATCGGTTCGGGGGGCGTTCAGCCTATACCGAACAAAGACCGAATACAAGGGGCGCGTCACCCCAGACGCCGCACCGCTTCGGAAGGCGGGACCGCCTCGATCGGGGCGTTCACGTAGTCGCGCAGATTCCGCGTGACGACCACGGCGCATCCCGCCTCGAGCGCGGCGCCCACCTGCATCGCGTCCTCGAAGTCGGTCATGCGGAGGGCGGTGGCGCGACGGAAGGCTTCGCCGTCTCCGGGGGCGATCGTCAGGAAGCCGATGAGGGATTCGAGGAACTCGCGTGGCTCGTCGCCCTCGATCCCGCGAAGGAGGTAGCTCAGATTCGCGAGGGTGTGCCACGCCACGAAGGCCTGCTTCGGCCGCCCTTCGAGCGCACGGAGGAGGGCGATCGAGTC
The DNA here is from genome assembly GCA_032250675.1 of Longimicrobiales bacterium. GTDB lineage: Bacteria > Gemmatimonadota > Gemmatimonadetes > Longimicrobiales > Gaopeijiaceae > Gaopeijia. The sequence continues at coordinate 5,518 of JAVVEY010000083.1, forward strand.
GGTGGCGTGCGGTGTGCGGTCGAGCGCCACGTCGAGGAGCACATCGGTGTCGATCAGCACGCGTCGTCCTCATGTACGTACTTCGAGACGAGGGCGCGGAAACGGGGATCGTCCGGTCGCTCACGGAGTTCGAAGCGTCCCGCCCAGCGGTCCACGACAGAGGGAGGCGGCTCGCCGGCGAGGTTGCGCAGGGCGTCTTCCACCACCGACGAGAGCGAGGCACCGCGACCGCGCGCGAACGCCTTGGCCCTGGGAATCAGGTCGGCGTCAATCGTGAGGGTGAGCTTGTCTTTCATGGTGCGCAGGGTCGAGTGAGGCACGTATACGTGTATGATAACACGTGCACGTGTAGTTTACACCCTTCGCCCGCCCGCCTCCGAAGTCGTGCTCCCCGGGGGGTCGAGTTCGTCGAGCACCCCGTCGTCCAGCACCTCCCGCGCGAGCCCCGCGCCGAAGCCGCGTCGACCCATGAAGCCGAGGTAGCGCCGCAGCGCCCGCTCCCGCGCCTTCGAGCCGAAGCCCTCGGCGAGACCCGCGAGCACCGTATGCGGCTGCCGTCGCAGCCACCCTTCCGCCACCTCGCGCGCGAGCGCCCGCTCGCTCACCCCCTCGTCCTCGAAGACCGCCTCGATCGCGTCGTCGGCGTCATCGCGCACGCCCTTGCGCGCGAGCTCGGCGACGAGCGCCCTCCGTCCCCGCGGACGCAGCCGCACGCGATCACGCACGTACGCCTCGGCGAAGGCGCGGTCGTCCACGAGGCCGACCGCCTCGAGTTCGTCGAGGACCTCCCCGATGAGGCGCGCGGGGAACTCCTTGCGGCGGAGTCGATCCTTCAACTCCCGGCGCGAGTGCGCACGGCGCGTGAGGGCGCGCAGCACGAGGTCGCGCGCGCGAAAACGGAGGTCCGCCTCCACGAGGCGTGCCTCGAGGTGGGCATCGATGGGGGCCTCGCGCGAGAGACCGAGGACGAGGACCGCCTCGGTGGCGATGGTGAAGCTCCGCTCGTCGGAGAGGACGACCTCGGTGCGATCGGCCTCGCGCCCCCGCGCCCGCAATTCGACCACCGTCGGGGCGGCGGCGGGGCGACCCCCGAAGCCGGCCTCCGGTGTCATTGCACGAGTTTCTTCGTCAGGAAGGCGTCCACCTCGTCGAGGCGTGCCAGCGCGGCGCGTCCCGCTTCGTCGAGGGGACGTCCCGCCCGGGCCGCGAGCTCGAGGTCGCGGAGCGCGCGGTGCAGCGCGTGGGCATGGATATTGGCCGCCGACGACTTCAAGGAGTGTGCCGCCATCGCGGCCTCTTCGAGATCTTCCGCCTCGATTGCCCGGGCGATCACGCATCGTCGCTCGGGGAGTTCGCTGCAGAAGAGGTCGAGGAGGGTGGGCACCACCTCCGGCACCCCCGCCGCCTCCATCGCGACGGCGAGTCCGTCGAGGTCGACCACATCGTCGGAGGCGTCCGGGTCCCGCGGGTCGTCGTGTCCCGTCGACCGTGTCCCATTCGAGGGCGAGGGACCGGCGGTCCAGTGCGCCAGCGTGGCCGCGAGGTCGTCCGCCTTGAAGGGTTTCGAGAGGAAGTCGTTCATCCCGGCCGCGAGGCACCGTTCCCGCTCCTCGGTGAGGGCGTGCGCGGTGAGCGCGATGATCGGTATGGAGCGCGTCTCGGTCCGGGCGCGCAGCACGCGCGTCGCCTCGATCCCGTCCATCACCGGCATCTGTATATCCATGAGGATTGCCGAGAAGCCGCCTTCCGCGGCACGCTCGACGGCGTCGTGCCCATTCTCGACCCAGGTGGCCTCGTAGCCGAGCTTGCCGAGCACGGCGAGCGCGACCTGGCGGTTGACGGGGTTGTCTTCGGCGAGGAGGATGCGGGTGGGGTCCGCCCCGGTGCATGCGGGCTCGATCGATTCGGGCCGCGGCTCGCTCGCTCGCGCGCCTCCGAGTGCGCTCGCGGCCACCGAGAGGAGGTCGGTGCGGGGGAGCGGTTTCATGTGGTATCCGACAACCCCGAGGTCACGCGCGCGCCGGGCGTCCTCGGTGAGGTTGGTGGAGGAGAGGACCAGGACGGGTGTCGACGCGTGCTCCCCGGCGCGCACGCGTTCGATGAAGGTGATCCCGTCCATCCCGGGCATCTGCACATCCGTGATGATGAGGTCGAGCGGCTCGCTCTCCGCGCGGGCGCGGTCGAGGACCTCGAGGGCCCGGTGTCCCGAGGAGGCGGTGAAGACCTCCGCGCCCGCGTCGCGGTACACGGTGCTCAGGATCCGGAGATTCGTCTGGTTGTCATCGACGATGAGGAGGCGTTGCCGGCGAATCCATGCCGGGTCGGGCCGCTCGATGTCGTCCTCGGGCGTTTCGACGGGCTCGAGGGGGAGTTCGAACCAGAAGGTGCTCCCCCTGCCTTCCACGCTCTCCACCCCGATCTTTCCTCCCATCAGCTCCACGAGGCGGCGGCAGATCGCCAGTCCGAGTCCCGTCCCTCCGTAGGTGCGCGACACCGACGAGTCGCCCTGGGCGAACTCGCCGAAGACGAGATCGAGCTTCTCCCTCGCGATGCCGATCCCGGTGTCGCGGATCTCGACACGGACCCCCTCTCCGTCGTGATGCGTGCTCTCCGACGGCTCGGCCCGACACGCCGTCACGAGGACGTCGCCGTCCCGCGTGAACTTCACGGCGTTGCTGACGAGATTCGTGACGACCTGCCGGATGCGCACCGGATCTCCGCGATACCAGCGCGAGACTTCGGGAGAGACGTCGAGGACGAGTTCGTTGCCGCGCTTCGAGGCGGCGCTTCCGAGGAGCCGGGTGGCGTCGCCGAGCGCCTGCGGGAGGTTGAAGGGGATCACCTCGAGTTCGAGGTGTCCCGCCTCGATCTTCGAAAAGTCGAGGATGTCATTGAGGATCCGGAGGAGATTCTGCCCCGAGGACTCCGCAACCTGCAGATATTGCCGCTGCTCCTCGGTCAGGTCGGTGTCGAGCACGAGCTCGGTCATCCCGAGGATCCCATTCATCGGGGTGCGGATCTCGTGGCTCATGTTGGCCAGGAAGGCGCTCTTCATGCGCGTGGCGCGTTTCGCCTCCTCGGCCATCGTGCGCATCTCTTCCTCGGCCTTCTTGCGTTCCGTCACGTCGCGCATGATCCCGAGCACCCCGATCGGCTCACCGTCGGGGCCGGGCACGCTCGATGTGACGGTGTCGAAGAGCTGGCGTTCCCCCTCGAAGTCGACCCACTCCTCGTAGCGCACCGGCTCACCCATCGCCATCGCCTGCTGGTCGGCTTCGATGAAGGTGGCGGCACGTTCCGGAGGGAAGAGGTCGTGATCGGTGCGACCCGCGATCTCCTCCTCGGTCCGGTCCAGGTAGCGAGCGAAGGCGTGATTGCATCCGCGATACACCCCGTCGTTCGCCTTGTAGTAGATGAGATCGTCCGAGGCGTTGAGGAGGGAGCGGAGGAGGAGGTTGTTGCGCGCGAGTTTCTCGAGCGCCTCCCGGGCGCGCACCTGATCGGAGACATCCCGTGCGACTCCCTGGGTCCCCACGATCTCGCCCCGGTGATCGCGGAGGGGACGGGCCGAGAAGGAGAGATGATGCAGCGTGCCGTCGACGCCCCGGTGCACCGTCTCGTGGTTGCGAAGCTCTTCGCCCGCGAGCACCCGTCTGAAGGCGATCCGGTCCGACTCCACCCGCTCCGGGATGGCGCGCTCGAGTGCCGAGGTGCCGACGAGCTCTTCGGGCGGAGCGTCGTAGATCTCCTGCGCGGCGGCGTTCAGGTAGCTCCATGCTCCCTCCCGGTCGGCCTTCCAGATGAGATCGGCCGCCGACTCCACGAGGCCCTCGTAGGCGCGCTCGGCACGGCGCAGCGCGGTGAAGTCCTCGACCATCACGACCACCCACCCCTCGGCCGCACCCGTGCCGGGTGCGGCGGTGAGGCGATACGAATGCGGACCGTCGGCTCCTTCTCGTGTCACCTCGAGGTTCGCGCGTTCGCATCCTCGTGCCTCGCGAGCCACCGCCGCGATCCCCGCCCAGAGGGGATCGGCATCATCGGGACTCGGGACGCGCGCGTGGAGTTCATCAGCGGTCGAGTTCGCCACGCGCAGGAAGTCGCGGCTCGTACGGGCGATCTCACCTCCGGGATCGAGGACGACCATCCCGTCGGGTGCCCCCTCCAGGATCGAGGTGGCGAACTCCGATTCGCGAAGCGCCTCCTGCGAGGCACGTTCGAGCTCGAGGCGGGTGGCGTACCGTACACGGAGCTGTGAGTGCATGCGTCGGTTCAGCGCCGTCATCATCGCCCAGAAGGCGAGAACGAAGACGAAATCGACGACGAGGAGGCCGTCGACCCCCTGCATCGTGAGGCCCGCCAGCGTCGAACCGAGCAGCAGCGCGGTGTAGAGATCGAAGCCACGCGGGTCGGCCTGGTGCGTGGCCACGGCGGCCGCGATGAGCCCCGCGTAGACCATCAGGATGCGCCCTTCCGGGCCCGGCGATACGGCGGGGATCAGGAGGATCGCGGCGACGGCCCACGCGACGGCCACGACCGCGGTACTCATCCGGATTCGCCGCACGATCGCCGATGCGCCTTCGAGACCTTCCGCGCTGCGGTGGATCCAGATACGCAGAAGCGCGGCGATCGCGACACCGGCAGCGATCGAGAGCCCGAGCGCCCGAGCGGTGCTCTCCTGCACGAGAAAGACGAGAACGAAGGCGATCACGGGGTGCGCGATCACCCCGGTGGCGGCGTCTTCCCGGAAGCGTTCGGCGAGCGAATCCTCGAGCTTCGGTGCGGCGTCGAACTCCGACGCTTCGTCGAACTCCGGTATGGCGGTGGGAGGAGAGGTCGAAGTCACCGGGTCACGGAGCGGGTGCGACGGAGGGGAAGATCGGGGCGGAGTCGTCCCATGCCGGCAGGAGGGTCGGGAAGATCAATATAGCGAGGTTCGAATGAAGGCAGGCTTCAACGTCGACGGTCGTTCCCCAAGCGCCCGGAGGCGCCGGCAGGTTCCCCCCCGGTGTGCGCGTACCACCCTCCCCCGACGAGGTCGTGGTAGAGCGTCAGGTGCGTGCCCTCCTCGAGCACCACGGTGAAGTAGCGGCGCGAGATCGGCGTCCGCCACCACTCGTCGTCGATGCGCCACGACTCGAGGATCGCTTCGACCGCGAGCACGCGCCGGCTCCCGGCGACCCGCGACGGCCGTTCTTCCGCGTCCACCGTCACGCGGATGCGGCGGGGGGTATCGAGCCGTCGGAGCCGGCGCGTGGCCGCGCCGCTCGCCTTTCGCAGCGCCATCGCCGCCCGCCTCCCCCGCCGCTCACGCCTCGAAGCGGAGGAGCGCATGGCGTCGCTCGGGGATGCGCGACCAGGGATCGAGCTCGACCACGCGGTAGAGCGGCGAGTCGCCGAGGCGCAGCCGGAGCTCGCGCACGGCGTCCTTCAGCGAGGGCGGGATCTTCCCCTCGGCGAGGGTGCGGCCCGTCCCGGAGCTCGCCTCGAAGAGCTCGGACTGCGCGGTGGGCGCGCCGAAGTCGGTGAGCTCGAGCGCGAGTCCGGTGAGCGCGCGGGGTGGGGGGGTGAGCCCGATCCGTGAGCGGAGGACGAAGACGAGCCGGTCCTTCTCGGCGGTGGGCTCGCGCAGGATCGCGTCCACGATCCAGGAACCGCCGCCCTCGAGGCGGCCGACGACGCGCATCTCGTGCACGCTGCGGCCACGGCGGGCGTCCCGCGCCAGCGCCCGCTCGGCCAGCCGGTCGAGCGCGGCGTGCCACACCTCGACCTGCCCGGTCGCGTCGGCGAACTCGAGGGAGGCGCGGATGGGGCGGGGGAGATGCCGGGGGCGCACGGGGTCGACGCGCCGGGCGGTCGCCCACGCGAGGGCGTCGCGGCCCTCCGCGCCGAAGTGGGCGACGAGCGCCGGTTCCGGGAGGCGGGTGAGGTCGCCGAGTGTCCGGACGTTCAGGCGCTCCAGGCGGGTGATCATCGTCTCCCCCACGGGGAGCGCCCGCACCGGAGAGTGCGCGAGAAAGCGGACGAGCGATGCGTCGTCCTCGATCACCACCGGCCCCCCCGGGGTCGCCCGCGCCGCCGCCGTCCACGCCCCGAAGACCCCCGGTGCGTAGCCGACCCGATACGACGCCACCAGCGGCTTCGGGAGCACGTCGAAGAGCGCGCGCAGCATCGCGCGGAGCTGGTTCTTCGGCGACCCGTACAGCCGCCCGAGCCCGTCCATCCCGAGGAAGACCTTCCCGCGCTCGTCCCCCGGAGCGACGATCGGGGTGCGCCCCGCGAGCGCTTCGAGGATCGCCTCGACCGCCGCGTCGTAGTGCGCCGGGTCGGGATCGAGGAGGGTGAGCGAGGGACAGAGGGAGACCGCCTGCGAGATGAGCTGACCCGGACGCACCCCCGCCGCCCACGCCCGCTCCGACACCTGCCGGAGCGTGCGCCGCGCGCGCTCGCCGGGAGCGAGGAGGGCGACCGAGGTGGCGTCGAGCTCGGGCGAGCGCACCAGCTCGAGCCTCAACTCGAAGGTCGGGAGCCAGAGGCACGCCGCCATCCGGCTGCCCCGCCGGGTGGTGCGGGTGGAGGAGGGGAGGGGAGAGGGAGCGGTGAATGGTGTGCGGGTGCGAGCCATCGCGCGGGGTTTCCGGGGTGCGGGAATTCGATCGGGAGTACCGAATAAAGACCGAAAATCGAAGATACGCCGAATTCGGGACGATGCAATGG
>JAVVEY010000214.1:0-2092 GCA_032250675.1 Longimicrobiales bacterium
GTCATCTGGACCATCGGAATGGTCCTCGTCGCCATCGCGGCGCTCGTGCCGGGCGAGGGGGTCCGGGCGGTGTCGGCGTTGCAGAGTTGCGCGTTTTTCGTGTGCGGTTCGGACAGCGACTGCCATGAGCAGTTCGGTGACGGCTGCCAGTTCTGCTCAACCCAGGTTGCGGTTCTGCCCGGCCGATGCTCCTCCTACGTCGCGTCGTGACGTGACGACGACGTGAAGGACTCCTCATGGACGGCGGTCGCCGTCGCCGCCACCGGGTTCGCGGCAGGTGCGCTGCTGCTCGGCGTGCTGAGAGGTCCTGGCGCGGCAAGCCTGGATGCGCTGCCCGACGTCGATCTGCGAGCCCTCGGTCTGACCTACCCTTCGGGTGAGGTCGCCGAGGGCGTCGCGGACGTCACGGTCATCTCGGACTACCAGTGCGCATACTGCGCGGCGCTTCATCACGATCTCGCGTGGCTCTCCGCGCGCCACGAAGTCCGTGTCCGGTGGGTGCACCTGCCGCAGTTCGGGGGGGTGTCTCGCGAGGCGGCGGCCGTCGCCATCTGTGCGGATCGTCAGGGTCGATTCGAGCCGATGAACAACCTGCTGTTCGCGCTTCGGGACAGCCTGGGTCGTATTCCGTGGGAGGAGTTCGCGGTCAGAGCACGGGTCGGGGACGCCGCGGAGTTCACGGTGTGTATCGACGATGACGCGGTGCATGAGGAGATCGACGCGACCGCGGCCCGCCTCCGGCGGTCCGGGGTCCGCGCCACGCCGACGGTGCTCCTCAATCGACACCTGCTGGCAGGATACCCGGGACGCGAGATCGTCGATCGCCTCCTCGGAGAGATCTCTCAATCCCATAACCAGGAGGCCCGATGAGCCGATCGTACCGTGGCGCGGTCCCCCGGGTCTCCCCTTTCTTCGCGGGGCACTCGCTAATCGTGCTCGCGTCTCTCCTTCTCGTCCTCGTCGCGGGAGGGTGCGCGGAACAGGCGGCCACGACGGACGAACTGCCGACGAGGGTGGCCACGGATCTCGTCCGCGGCGCCGAGTGCGCGACGTGCCTCACTCTCGACTCTGTCGCCATGCTCGGGGACGCGGCGGACGAGATCTCGATCGAGCCCACCGCCATGACGATCCCCTGCGGGCTGGGGTGGACTGCCGAGCTCGGGTTCATCTCCGCGCGCATGGTCGGCGAGGGTGTGATCGGTGTCTACGGATCAGGGGGCGCGCTCGACTCGCTCGTCGGGCGTCCCGGGTCTGGACCGGGTGAATTCCGGGGTGACATGCGCGTGCTTACGACCGACGCGGCGATGCACGTGGTCGACAATCGCAATCTCCGCGTCGCCCACCTCGGGACGGGAGGCGAGTGGATGGGGAGCACGCGGTTCCCCGCGCGGGCGGTCGCGCACACGGTGCTCGGGAGCGGGCAACTCCTCCTCCACGCCCGACCGCGGGGAGGCGAGGAGGCAGAGCCTCCCTACAGGCTCTTCGTGGACGCGGATGATGTACACCGCTTCGGTGCTGTCGACCCCGAGCTTGGGGAGCTCGACCAACGGGTCGTGACGGGACTTGCCGACTCTTCCTCCGAGTTCATCGAGGCCGGGATCTGGCGCTACGAGCTCACGCGCCGGAACGTGGACGGGTCGGTCCGATGGCGACTGGCACGCCGCCCCGAGTGGTTCTCCGCGCCGCCGCCCTCACTTGACGATGTCGGTCGCATGCACGTCGAGATCCCTCCCGCGCCCGTCGTAACCCAGGTATGGGAAGATGACGCGGGGCACCTCCGGGTGCTCTCGATGGTCCCCGATCTCGACTGGTCGCCGGGCACGCCGGACTCGAGGTCGATTGCGTGGATCCATGATACGTTCGACTCGGTGCTCGAGGTGATCGATCCGGAGACGCGCGAGCTCCTGGGCTCGCGGCGCTCGGATGAGGTCCTGGCGGCGATGTGCGGCAGCCGGTGGCTCTACACGATCCGCGAGACGGAGGAAGGCGACACCCGTGCCGTCGTCCTTCGTGCGGAACTCGCTTCGCCCCCGGTCGAGGTCGGGGAAGGAGGGTAGCTGTGGATTCATACCCTCGCCTGGGCGACGCTGCA
>JAVVEY010000215.1:0-2084 GCA_032250675.1 Longimicrobiales bacterium
GGGTGGGAGGGGGTGGGGCGACGCGGGCCCGATTTCGACCCGGATGCGGGTCCCGCACACCACACCTCGGGGTTCCGCTGGAGCCGGAAGGTCCGTCCGGAGGCTCCGCGCTTCGCGTGGCGGGACGACCTCCCCGAGGCGCCGGACGAACCCCCGGGCTTCCGGTGGCGTCCCCCGCAGACGGACGCCCCGCCCCGCCACCCTCGGGCCCTCCCCGAGAAGGCCTTCGACTGGGCGGACCCCGCCGAGCGCGGATTCCGGTGGGGGGATCGTGAGTCTCCCCCCGAAGGAGAGTGAGCGCGGGGACCCCCGCCGACCCCGATCCCTCGCTCCTCGTCGTGCTCGACGCGGACGATCGGAGGTGGTGGCTCGGCGCCCGGCGTGTGCACGCGGAGTTTCACGCGATGCGCGGCCTCGTCGGCGCGCGCTTCACCGGCGGGGCGGCGTGCGGGCGGCTCGGATGGTCGGATGCGGGCGCGAGCGCGCGGACGTGGGCGTCCCCCCGGGCCGCGCGCTTCGAGCGGAGCTCTCCGGCGGGCTCCTTCCTCGAGACGATCTGGCTGCCCGAGCGCCTCGGGGCGCTGGTGATCGAGGCGCGCCCCGTGGGAGGATGGATTCCCGGACGCACCCTCCTCGCCCACCTCGACGGCGCCCACCTCGACGGCGCGCCGCCGATCCACCTCCTCGCCTTCGGGGGCGACACGCCCCTCGCCACGGTGGAGGCGGCGCGAGAGGGCGAAGGCGTCGACCTCCCACTCGAGCCGCCCGCCCGTCACACCCCGATCACCCTCGTGATCCACCCCGGCGAGCCGCACCCGTCGACGCTCCGGAGCCTCCTCGTGCTCGGCGCGCACGCCAGGCGGGCGCTCCCCGCGCACGAGGCCCCGAGTCTGCGGAGCGGGATCGACGAGGTGGACGCCGGGGTGTCGTGGGCGTGGACGCGGATCCGCGATCGGCTCCTCGACGGAGCCGGCCTGGTGCCGCCCCTCGAGCCCGCCGATGCCGCCGAATGGATTCGCACCGCGCTCGCCGCGGGGCTCCCCGAAGCCGCGCGTGCGGCGCTCCCCGACACGCCTCTCTCGCCGCCCGGGATCGAGGCGTGGTACGCGTGGGCCTCGGGAGCGGGCGATGCGGCGCGGGCGTCCTTCGAGGCGCTCGAGGCGCGCCTCGGTGACGGCGCCGGGCTCCCCCGGGCCGACCGCCTCCGCCTCGCCGACGCCGCGGAGCGCGCCGGGAGCGAGGCGTGGGCACGTCGGCTCCGGACGAGCGGCGAACGATCGAGCGTGCGCCTCTCGCTTCCCTCGCTCCGCGACGCACCCCCCTCCCCCTCCGCCGACGAGACGCTCGGCGCGTGGCGGAACCGCCTCACCGACGCGGCCGGCGCGCTCGCCCCGGAGGGGTGGCGGATCCTCGGCACGGTGATCGACACCCTCCTCGGGTATCACGCGGACGCCGCGACCGGACGCCTGCACCTCTCCCCCACGCCGCCGGCGCACTGGACGCGGCTGGCGGTGGAGGGGGTGGGGATGGGGGACGCGCGGATGACGCTCACCTTCCGACGCGAAGGCGCCGACGAGGAGTGGCGATTCGCGCCGATCGCCGGGGGCGTGCCCCTCACCCTCATCCTGCGGCTGCGCGTCCCGGATCGGGCGGCCCGCGTCACCGTCGACGGGACCCTCACCGACCTCGAGATCGAGGAGGCGCGCGGAGAGGCGCGCGCCCCGATCCAGCTTCAACTCACCGGAGAACGGGTGGTCCGGATCAGCGGGGGATCGCCGGAGGCCGACACGACCTCCGCAACGCTCACTTCGCGGGTGGAGTGAACCCCCCCTCGAGGAGGAGCGCCTTCAGAACCTTTTCCCGCTTGGGCAGATCGGTGCGGGCGACCGTCCGTGCCAACTCGATCCGCTTCGCTTCGGGGACCTTGTCGAGCACCGTGATCGGCGCACCATACCGAAGCAGGATCCGCTTCGCATCGATCGCGACTGAATCATTCACCTTGGGCTCTCCCTGCATGCGGCTGGCCAACGACAGGTCCCCAAGATACCCTCGGGACGGATCGGTACAAAGGGATCACCGGATCG
>JAVVEY010000216.1:0-2061 GCA_032250675.1 Longimicrobiales bacterium
CGCTTCGGACTCGAGCTGGTCGAGGTGGGTCTTGTGGTACTTCGTCATCGATTGTGGGGTCTGCGATCCGGCGGGGCCGGCGTTCAGGCGGATGCCGTGCGCGCGGAGATCTGTAGTGCGTGCGACGCCGAGGCCAGCCGCATCAGCCGATCGCGAAGTTCCTCGTCGCTGCAAGTAGCGAGTTCAACTTCGCCCCGGGGACAGAGCCACGCGAGGGGATCGGGAAGTACACCCGTCTCCTGCAGGAGCACCTGGATTTTGTCGATCTCGGTGGGCACCGCATGCTCCGTCGGCGCGGCGAGCTCTTCATGCAACTTCTCACCCGGCCGAAGTCCCGTGATGCGGATCTCGGCGTCGACCCCCTCGATCCGCCCCGAGAGCCGGATGAGGTCGCGCGCGAGATCGATGATCCGCACCGGTTCCCCCATATCGAGCATCGCGATACGGTCACGCGCGATTTCGAGGAGTGCCGTCTGCAGAACGAGCTGTACCGCCTCGGGGATCGTCATGAAGTAGCGGGTGACCGCCTCGTGCGTGACGGTCAGAGGTCTGCCCTCCTCCAACTGCTTCCGGAAGAGCGGGATCACGCTGCCCGCGCTGCCGAGGACATTCCCGAAGCGCACCGCGTACCACTTGGTCTCGCGCCACTCGGATGCGGCCTGCAGGAGGAGAATCTCCGCAGCCCGCTTCGTGGCCCCCATCACCGAACTCGGGCGGACCGCCTTGTCGGTCGAGATGAGCACGAACTTCTCGACGCCGGCGCGGGCGCTCGCGGCAATCACATTGCGCGTACCGAGCACATTGTTCTCGATCGCCCGGCGCACATGGGCCTCCATGAGGGGCACATGCTTGTAGGCGGCAGCGTGGAAGACACGCGCAGGTGCATGGGTCCGGAAGACGCGCGCCAGGTCTTCCCGATCGCGCACATCGCCGACAACCGGAACCAGATCGAGTCCCGGGTGGTCCTCACGCAACTCACGATCGATGAAGTAAAGGGGGCTTTCTGCCTGATCCAGGAGGATGAGCCGCCGAGGAGAGTGCCGCGCGATCTGACGACAGAGTTCGCTGCCGATCGATCCCGCGGCTCCCGTAACGAAGACAACTTGGTCGGCAAGGTCCGCGTGCAGTTCCGGGACCTCCAGACGAATCGGGTCACGCCCGAGCAGGTCGTCGATCCGCACCTCGCGAAGCTGATCGAGGGATACCTCTCCCCGAAGCACCGCCGTAATCCCCGGGAGCACCCGGTAGGGGAGGCGGGTCTTCTGGCACGCGGCCACCACCTTTCGCAGGGTGCGGGGCCCCGCTGATGGCATCGCCACCAGGATCTCGTCGGCGTCGGTACGCTCCGCCACCTCACCCATCGCGGCGAGTCCACCGAGGATCTCCACACCACTGATCGACGCCCGCTGCTTGAGCGGGTCATCGTCGACAAAGCCGACGACCACGAATCGCTTCTCCCCTGCCCTTCGCAACTCCCGCAGGAGGCGTTCACCCGCCTCACCCGCCCCGACGATGAGCACACGCCGCGCCGCATCGCCGTGTCGGGAGCGATCATGCCGCATCCATTCGTATGCGGTCCGATATGCGGCCCAGAGCGCAGCAATGAAGTAGGTCGTCAGCACCCACTCGATGAGGATCACCCCAAGCGGTATGCGCGGCGTGCTCGAGATCACCCCCCACGCGATCACGGTGAAGGCGAGACTCCCCACGCTCACCGAGGCGACGAGACGCAGGAGGTCCGAAATGCTGGCGTAGCGCCACCGACTCGTCGCAACCCCGAAGGTCAGGTGGGATGCCACACGGATCGGGAGGAGGAGCGCGAGTCCCCACGTCATCGTGGTGACGTGGGCCGACGGCAGCGCCGCCTCGAAGCGGACGAGATACGCGAGGATGAAGGCAGCGACGGTCAGCGCGCCGTACACCACGAGTGCGACCGCACACCGGTGGCGCGCGAGGAAGGGGTAGATGCCGTTGAAGGCGCGGCGGAATCTCGAGGTCATGCCGCCCTCCTCACCATTTGATGATCCACGGGTCGCTCCCCTGCGCAGCGTCCGCCCCACG
>JAVVEY010000084.1:0-11855 GCA_032250675.1 Longimicrobiales bacterium
GGGTCACGCCGGCCCCGACCAGCAGCTGCCGTGCCGCCGGGTCGACCTCCCCGATCCGCGCGATCCCGGCGCCGATCTCCTCCGGGTCGCTCCCGATCGCGATCGCATCCTGGATCGCCGCTGCCCGTCCCGCGGCGGTGAGGAGCTCCGCCGCCCGCGCCACGCGGAGCCTGCGTGCCGCGCCGCGGAGTTCAGCCGGATCCGGTCCGCCGGTGACGAGGCGCAGGATCTCCTCGTGAATCGCCACCTCGACCTCGGCGGTCTCCACCCCGGGATCGGCGAGCGCCCCGAGCACGAAGAGTCCGGGGCCCGCGCGCACCTCGAATTGGCCCACGACCTGCGTCCCGATCCCCGCCTGCGCCTCGCCCGCACCGTCCCGCCTCGCGAACGCGCGCCGGAGCCTCGACGCCCCATCCTCCCCCGCGAGGATCTCGTGGAGGAGGCGCAGCGTCCACTCGTCGGGATGTCCCGCCGGGGGCATCGACCACGCCACGTACACGAGAGACCTCACCGCGCGAGGATCCACCAGGTCGGCCCTTCGCTCTCCGTCGGTGCGCGGACCCGAGGGGGGAGCGGCGAGGGGGGGCGCACCTCCTCCCGCAGCGAGGTCGCCGAAATGGCGTTCGAGCTGCGGTCGCACCTCGTCGAGGGAGGTGTCCCCCACGAGCACGAGTGTGGCGTTCGACGGTCGGTACCACCGATCGTGAAACTCGCGCGCATCTCCGAGGTTCACCGCCGCGAGGGATTCGGGCGAGCCGATCACCGGTCGTCTGTAGGGTGCGTAGTCGTGCGCCAGGGTGTCGAGGGTGAGTCGCGCTTCACCGTGCGCCTGCGCGTCCACGCCGAGCCTCCTCTCCTCGCGCACGAGCTCACGCTCCCTCCGGAAGTCATCCTCGCCGAGCACGAGATGCCGCATCCGTTGCGCGTGGCTCCAGAGGACGCGATCGAGGTGGTGCGAGGGGACGAGTTCGGTGTATTCGGTGCGGTCGGTGTTCGTGCGGCCACCGAAGCTCCCGCCTGCCCCTCGGATCATCCGCTCGAACTCTCCGGGGCCGAGCCCCTCGGTCGGTCCGAAGTAGAGGTGCTCCAAGAGGTGTGCGAGACCCGACCGCTCCCGCGGTTCGTGAGCGCTTCCCACACCGTAGCGCATGTTGACCGCCACCAGCGGCGTCGAGCGATCGGTGGAGACGACCACATCGAGTCCGTTGGCGAGGGTGAAGCGTTCGATCGGGAGGCGAGGCGTCGGCGTCGCGGACGCCTCCTGCGCGGAGGCGGCGGGCGCGACGCTGAGCCATGCAAGGGCGATGGCGAGCCGAGGTGCGACGAATCGGAAGATCTTCACGCCCTCATCCTACACACGACTCCACGATCGGGGCCACGCCACGAGGGTCTCCCCCCGGCCGGGGGATCGCGTAGATTTGCCGGGTGTCCCCTCCTCGCATTCGCCCGGCCACGCCCGACGACCTCGACGCGCTCCTCCGTCTCGAAGAGACGTCCTTTCCGGGAGACCGGCTCTCGCGCCGCCAGCTTCGGCACCTCCTCATCCGTGCCCACGCCGCGCTCTTCGTGGCAGAGGAGGAGGGACGAGTCATCGGCTCGGTGGTCGTACTCTTCCGGCGCAACACCGGTACGGCGCACATCTACTCGATCGCGGTCGGAGAGGACGCGCGTGGACGGGGGATCGGGCGGCGCCTCCTCGAAGAAGCCGAAGCCGAGGCGTGGCGACGCGAACGCGCCTGGGTACGCGCCGAGATCCGCAAGGACAACGCCCCCTCACTCTCGCTCTTCGAGCGGTCCGGGTACCGCCGCTTCGGGGAATACGAGGGGTACTACGACGACGAGATGGATGCGTGGCGGGTCGAGAAGACGCTCGATCCGCGACTGCGTCCGACGCTGGCCCGGGTACCGTACTACCGGCAGACCCTCGACTTCACCTGCGGGCCCGCGGCCCTGATGATGGCGATGGCTGCCTTCCGCCCGGGCTATTCCCTCGATCGGATGGAGGAGCTCCGCGTGTGGCGCGAAGCGACCACGATCTTCATGACTTCGGGTCACGGAGGATGCGGTCCCTACGGTCTGGCTCTCGCCGCCGACCGTCGTGGGTTTCACGCCGCGGTCGTCGTGAGCGACCCCGGCGTGCACATGGTCGACACGGTGCGCTCGGCCGAGAAGCAGGAGGTGATGCGCCTCGTGCAGGCGGATATGGAGGCGGAGATGCGCCGCAGGAAGATCTCCGCCTCGGTGCGTCCCGTGACCGTCGAGGAGATCGAGCGCCGCTTCGACGCCGGCGAGATCCCCGTGATGATGATCTCCTCATGGCAGATCTATGAGGAGCGCGCACCGCACTGGGTGGTGGTCACCGGCTTCGACGCCCACTTCGTCTACGTGAACGATCCCTGGCTCGACATCGAGGAAGGAGAGGTGCTCGCCGACGCGATCAACATGCCGATCGGACGCGAGCTCTTCCGTCGGATGGCCAGGTTCGGGCGGCGGGGGCTGCAGACGGCAGTCTTCATCGGCGCCGGAGCGCCGAAGGTCGATCTCGGGCGCGGCGATCTCTCGCGGACGGACGGATGACGGATCCCCACATTCCCGCGCATATCCTGGTCGTCGATACCCACGGCGGACGTACCGATGACGTCGCCGGGATCGAGTCGCACACCAGCGTCGCCGCCCGCGAATACCTGACAGGTCCATGGCACGATCGGCCCGGGCTGCGCGTGATCAATCTGGCGCGCGACACGCACTACCACTCGGCCGGCTACTACGTCTCGCTCCTCGCCGAGGCGCGCGGTCATCGTGTGATCCCTTCGGTGCGGTGCCTCCAGGATCTCTCCCGCAAGACGATCTACGGCGCCGATCTCGAGGATCTGGACGATCGCGTGGCACGCCTCCTCGGGTCGCGGAGTGTGCTCCCCACCAGCGGGCCGGCACCCACACCCGCACCCACACCCGCGCCCGCACCCGCACCCGCACCCGAGGGGGACACCTTCACCCTCCTCCTCCACTTCGGAGAGACGCTCGAAGTTGAACTCCAGAGCCTCGCGCGGTCGCTCTTCGAGTTCTTCCCGGCGCCGATCCTCAGAGTGGAGTTCCGGAAGCGCGAGAAGTGGGAAATCGCCTCGCTCAAGCCCGTCGGCCTGCGCGCCGTGCCCCTCGAAGACCGGGCGCGATTCGTCGCCGCGCTCGAGCGTTTCCTCGGACGACGCTGGAGGTCGGGGAAGCGCAAACGCGCCGCTCGGTGGGATCTCGCCATCCTTCACGACCCGGACGAAAAACTCCCCCCGTCGGATCGCTCGGCGCTCGGTCGCTTCGAGCGCGCCGCCCGCCGCGCGGGGATGGAGCCCGAGCTCATCACGAGGAAGGATCTTCCGCGCCTCGCCGAGTTCGACGCCCTCTTCATCCGCGAGACGACCGCCGTGGATCATCACACCTGGCGTTTCGCGCGGCGCGCGGCGGCCGAAGGGCTCGTCGTGATCGACGACCCCGACTCGATCCTGCGCTGCACCAACAAGATCTTCCTGACCGAGCTCCTCCAGCGCGCGCGGATCCCGATCCCTCCGACCATCGTCGTCGGCCGAGACGACCTCGACCGTGCCGCCACGCTCGGCTTCCCCCTCGTGCTCAAGGTGCCGGACGGCGCGTTCTCGCTCGGCGTCTTCCGGGTGAGCGACGAGGACGAACTCCGGGCGCGCGCGAGCACACTCCTGGAGAAGAGCGAACTCGTGCTCGCGCAGGCGTACACCCCCACCGCCTTCGACTGGCGCGTGGGCGTGCTCGCGGGCGAGCCCCTCTTCGTCTGCCGCTACCACATGTCACGCGGGCACTGGCAGATCCTCAATCATTCGGGCCCGGGGGACGCCGACGAAGGAGCCGTCGATACGCTGGCGGTCGAGGAGGCGCCCGACGCCGTCGTCGAGACCGCCGTACGCGCGGCACGGTTGATCGGCGACGGGCTCTACGGCGTCGACCTCAAGGAGACCGGGGACGGGGTCTTCGTCATCGAGGTCAACGACAACCCCAACATCGATACCGGGTATGAGGACAGGGTGCTCGGCGACGCCCTCTACGACCGCGTCATCGGCGAATTCCTGCGGAGACTCGAGGCGCACTGAGGGCGATCTCCGGCGGTCGCGCCCGGGAGCACCCGCCGTCCGCCACTCACCGGAAGCGGTTGTTGACGACGTTGTTGAAGATCGAGCCGAACTCGAAGGAGAGTCCGAGCGAGAGGGAGTACGACATGTCGGTGGGTCGCTGGAAGCGTCCGAGGAGGATCTCCTCGTCGGTCAGTCCTTCGGCCGAGACGAAGATCTGGTCTTCGAGGAAGTCCAGGCTCCCGCGGACATTGAGGTTCAGTCCGCGCGTGATCCGGAACTCGAGATTCCCGAAGAATCCGACATTCCAGAGCTCGGTGTCGTGGAGGAACTGGCTTCCATCGACCGAGAAGGTCGCTTCTCCCCACGGCTGCCGCTGGAAGAGCTGGAGCCGGAGGGTGTGCTGGGGCCGAAGCTCACTCGTCTGGAAGAAGATCGTTTCCTCGTCCCAGTTGAAGTAGCGGAGTCCCATATCGTAGCGCAGCGTGAGCGCGCGGCGCGGCGCCTCCACGAAGGGGAGGAAGGAGAACTCCACCGCGGCCGACATGTTCGCGGAGAAGTCCTCATTGCCGCGCGTGGAGATCCCCGCACCCATGATCGTCCCGAGCGACCAGCGGTCGGCGACCGACCAGGCGATGAGCCCGTCGGCGTCGAAGTCGGTGCGCTCGTCCACGCTGACCTCGCCGTTCGGGAGGTCGCGCTCGTCACGCGAGAAGCTCGCAGACGTCTCGAACTCGACCTTCCAGAGCTGGGTGGTCCGGCGCGCCTCGAAGGAGCCTCCGTACTCGCGCTCGCTCTCGGTGTCCTCTCCCGAGAGGTCGAGCTGGGTGCCCACCTCGAAGACCCAGAAATTCCACGGATCATCGACGGCGTCGGCGGCGAGGAGGGTGTTGGAGGGGCGCGCCTCGACCCCCTCGGCGGGCGAAATCCGGAAAATGTCCGACTGCCCGATGAGGGTCGAGTACCGCGCGAGCCCCGCCGCGATCACCCCGGAGAGCCCGGCGAGCGTTTCGTCCTCGGTGTCGGTGGTGAGGGAGGTGAAGGTCAGCTCGTCGTCGATCCCCTCGAGCTCCTGCAGCCCGACGAAGTCGAGGGTGTAGACACGCCCTCCCCCCCCGGTCTGGTTGCTCGTGATGAGGAGCTGCACCTGCGCCAGGGTGCGGTCCCGCACCCAGTTCACGAAGGCGACCTCGGTGCGGAAGTACGACGAATCGCAGGGGAAGGTGTTGCAGTCGAGAAAGACGTGCAGCGCATTCTCCAGCGCCTCCTGGGGCGCTTCCTGCACCTGCCCCGCGAGGGGGAAGGAGGTCACCACCGCCCCCGCGAGGGCGGTGAGAGCCGCTGCACAGCCCCTCATCTTCCCCGGGGTCCGGGGGCGTCTGGCGGCGGGGGGCAGGGGGGCACGCGGTGTGTGGGCGCGCGGAATACTGACCGGGGAAGGCCGGTGATGTCTCATGCGAGTGTCGATCCCGTGAGCGTCGGGTGACGATGGCCCGGCGTTCCGGCTCCCGGGACTACCCCCGCCCGGGCTCGTCACCCGGGGGGTTCACCCACCTCAGACACGGAAGGTACGGCGCGTGTTGAGCGACTCGCCGGGTGGGGAGAGGCGAGCCGGAAGGAGATCAGGTGGGGCGCGACGAGAGCACCGTGTCGATCGCCTCGACCACGCGCTCCGCGTCCGAATCGGTCAGGACGAGGGGGCCTCGCAGCTTGATCACATTATGGTCGGGACCGTCGACGCCGGTCAGAATTCCGCGCGCCTTGAGTCCTTCGACCACCCGATCCGCCGTGTCGGGATCGGGGGTTCGCGCGTCGCGGTCCGTCACGATCTCGACACCGAGGAAGAGCCCCATCCCACGCACGTCACCGATCGACTCGTGGCGTTCCACGAGATCGGCGAGTCCGTTGCGGAGGTGTGCTCCCACGCACTCGGCATTCGCCGGGAGCCGCTCGTCATCGAGGACGTCGAGCACCGCGGTACCTGCGGCGCACGCCACCGGGTTGCCCCCGAAGGTGCTGAAGAACTCCATCCCCGTGTCGAAGGCCTCGGAGAGCGCGCGCGTCGTGATGACCGCGGCGAGGGGGAAGCCGTTTCCGAGGGGTTTGCCGAGGACGACGAGGTCGGGGACGACGCTCTCCGTCTCGAACCCCCACATCACCCTCCCCAGTCGACCGAGTCCGGTCTGCACCTCATCCGCGATCACGACGCCGCCGGCGTCGCGGACCGCCGCGTACGCGCCGGGGAGGTACCCCTTCGGCGGCACGATCTGGCCGCCCACACCGGGGAAGGTCTCGAGGAGGAGTGCGGCGGGCGCGCACCCCTCGGCGCAGAGCTGATCGACCCGCTCCGCCAGATCGTTCGCGTAGCGCACGCCCGGATCCGCGTCGCGCCCCGCGCGCCAGCGCCCACGGTACGGGTCGGGGAGCGCCACCGGGTGGACCCACGCCGGGGTTCCTCCTCCCCCCGGGCCATGCGCCTTGTACGGACTCGCGTCGATCAGCGTGCTCGTGTGCCCGTGATATGCCGCGTCCTGCACGATGAGGTCCCGGCGCCCCGTCGCGGTGCGCGCGATGCGCAGGGCGAGCTCATTGGCCTCCGAGGCGGAGTTGAGGAGCCAGACGGTATCGAGGGGATCCGGGAAGAGCGCCGCGAGGCGATCGATGTAGTCGAGGCGGAGCTGGCTCAGATAGCGGGTGTTGGTCGCCAGGAGTCCGGTCTGTCGCGCGATCGCCTCGGTCACGTGCGGATGCGAGTGACCCACGTGCGCGACATTGTTGTAGAGATCGAGCCAGGTGCGACCCTGCGCGTCGTAGAGGTACTGCCGCCACCCGCGCACCATGTGGACCGGTTCCGCGTACGAGAGCGCGAGGGAGGGGCCGGTACGCGCCCGGCGCCGCGCGAGAAGACCCTCGGCGGGCACCGACGCTGCGGGTACATCCGTCGGGGCCGAGGTGCCCGCGCGCGTGGACGACCCCGACGCCCGACACGAACCCGGGGCCGGATTGCGCCCACACGCCCGCCGCACCCTCGCGGTCAGGTATGCATCGTCGACCCCGTCGAGCGCCTCGATGAGCGCCCACGCCGGCGCCTCCGAGACCGTCAGATAGGTGTCACCCGGACACTCCCTCGCCCGACCCGCCGACATCGTCACGCTGATCGCGAGGCGCATCCGTACGAGAGGCGCCACCACATCGAGTTCGAGGTCCGTGACCGTCACGCCCGCGCGCGCGAGCTCTTCGCTCCACCCCGCCACCACCTCGGCGATCGTGCCGACCGGGTCGCCCGAGCGCATCGCCGCGTACGCCGCCGCGACGGCCGGCTCGCAGATGCGGGCGGTCTCGAGGAGATCGCCGAAGTCGATCACCCCGACCGGCCCCGCCCATGGATCGTCCGCATCGACGATCAGGTTGTGGTCATTGCCGTCGCCCTGGATCACCGAGCGGGGAAGCTCACACGCGACCGGCTCGACGCGCGCGCCGAAGCGCCGGAGCACGCGCTCCAGGAGTGCGCGACTCGCGGGTCGCGGGATGACGCGCAACCCCTCCTGCACCCACGCGCCCTGCAGCGGGTCCCACCGGTGCGGGCGCGCGGCGGCCGGGTGCGTGAAGTCGGCGAGCGCCAGATCGACCCGGCCCATGAAGCGGCCGATCGACCGGAAGAAGCGCTCCGCCGAAGCCGACGGCTCGATGCGGGCCGGAAGGACGGCGGCCAGCGTCGGGCCTCCGAGCCATGTGAGCCGGCGGACGCGGCACGCCCCCTCGACGTGCAGCGTCCTCCCACCCCGCGTCGGAATCGGGCGCGGGACCGTGCCCTCCCCCAACCGACGCACCAGATGCCGGAGCGCGGCATCCTCCATCTCCAGGACCTCGTCGGGCGTGCTCGGGTGGACGAACTTCAGCACCGAGTCGGTGCCGTCGGGCGCGGTGACGCGGAAATTCGTGTCGATATCGCCCGGCAGGCTGCCGACCACGGAGACTCCATCTCCCACCGGCCATCCGTGCTGAAGCGCCTCTCGCGGGTCTTCCGTGGTCGTCGGGGTCATCTCCATGGCTCCATCAATCGGGAGGGATCGAAATGCTGCGCCCGCGCGAAGGGTCGAAGCGGATCAATCCCGCGCGCGCGGCGATACCTGGTTACGCTGTCGGCAGAGCCGACTGAATGCCGTTGTCCGAAGAAATCCTTCGAACCGTCGATTCCGTTCCCGCCCGCGACCCGGCCACGATGCCGTCCGGGCGCGCAGCGTCCGATGCGAACGCTCGCACCCGACGCGGGTACCCCTCACTATCATCCCGTGCGCCCGGCGGGTCCGAATCAGCTCGAGAGGTGACGATGAATCGCCGTACCTGCATCACGTTGGCTGCGCTCGGCGTGCTCGTCGGATGCACGGTATATCCGGTGTCGCTCACCGAGGGCCCACGCCCCGATCCCGTCTTCGTCGACTTCAGCCGCACCCTCATCTGGCCCGTCGAGATCGAACTCGAGACGCGCTCCTGGGTCGCTCTCTTCTCGATGGACGACCTCCTCTCGATGGAGTTCCCGCTCGTCCCCGTCTCGCGCCTGGAAGAAATCTACGAAGCTCATATCGATATCCACCACACCCGCGTCCTGCGATTCCGCTTGCGGCACCCCTGGGTGCACCCCGACTCGGTCCCCGATCCCTTCCTCTGGATGCCGCCTCCCCTCACGGCGGGGCGACACGAACTCGAGTTCCCGTACGAGCCCTACATCATTCAGCACCCCCGCTCGCCCCTCGACTGCGACTACTGGCTCCTCGTCGCCTCGGATTCACCGCTGTACCTCAAGGGCCTCTTCGAGCTCGAGGATCTTCGCGTCGATCCGTCTCCGGAGGGGCGGGCCCGTGATGTGCTGAAGGCGCTCGGGCTGACGGCCGACGTGCCCGGGTGGAGCGCAACGCTCCAGCAGGGTCCGTGTGATGAGATCGGGCGGCAGCGGTGAGACGGGCGCGTTGCATCGCACGGCGGTCCGGTCGGGGCGGGGGCCGCCGAGATCCCGGCACATAACTTGCATTCATCCCGGAGCGAGAGAGACGGTATCCCTCCGGAATAGAATGTGTGAGGTGCTTCAATGGCGCAGGATGCCGCCGGGATTCACGAGGTACTGCTCCGCCACCGTGACGCGCTTCTCGGTCGCGAGGGTGTCGTGGCCGTGGGAATCGGCTTCAAGGTCAGCGCCGGTCGGCGAACGGACCAGCGATGCATCGCCTGCTCGGTGATCGAGAAGAAGCCCCAGGCCCTCCTCGACGAGGTCGATCGGGTGCCGCCCGTCCTCGACGGGGTGCGTACCGATGTGGTCCAGACCGGCCGTATTCGCGCTCTGATGGTCCGTACGGAACGACAGCGTCCGTCGCCGGGGGGCGTGAGCATCGCGCACCCCGGTGTGACGGCGGGAACGCTCGGGTGTGTCGTCCGGCGCAACGGCGCTCCGATGATTCTCTCGAACAACCATGTGCTCGCCGACAGCAACGACGCCGAGATCGGAGACCCGATCTACCAGCCCGGTCCCGCTGATGGCGGGACGTCGGCCGACACGATCGCTCACCTCGAGGACTTCGTGCCGATCTCGTTCACCGGAGGCGATCCCGACACCGAGTGTCCGGTGGGAAGCGGGATCGCGGGGCTCCTGAACGCGCTGGCCGCCCTCTCCGGGAGTCGCACCCGGGTGCGAACCGTCCGGATCCAGGAGGAAGCGAACCTCGTCGACGCCGCGCTCGCGCGACCCATCAGCGCCGACGCGGTCGAGGACCGGATCCTCGAGATCGGCACGCCGTCGGGCATCGCTGAAGGGGCCCTGGGGATGGAGGTGCAGAAGAGCGGTCGCACGACCGCGCTCACACGCGGTGAAATCATCCAGGTCGACGTCACGGTGGAGGTGAACTTCGGCGCCGGGCGTGTCGCTCGCTTCACGGACCAGCTCATGGCCGGACCGATGAGCCAGGGCGGTGACAGCGGATCGGCGGTGCTCGACTCCAAACGCAACGTCGTCGGACTCCTCTTCGCGGGCAGCGACAGCACGACGATCATCAACCGGATCCAGAATGTGAACGATCTCCTGGGGATCACGCCGTGAGCACCGGGACGGGCGACGGAAGCTCGGTGAGAGACGTCACACGGCGTCACGCCGACGGTCTGATGGCGCTTCCGGGTGTACTCGCGGTCGGCGCCGGACAGGCAACCGACGGGAGGGACGCCGTCGTCGTGACGCTGCGACGCACCGACGTGAGACTGGCCGGTGAGATCCCGGACGAGCTCGATGGATACCCGATCGTCATCCGCTTCACCGACACGATCCGGGTGCTCTGAGCCGGCCCCCATCCCTCTTCTCCTCTCACGATCACCGCACCCCCTCTCCGGACTTCGCCGGAAGGGGGCCCTCATGAACCCGAAAGGAATGACCCATGTGTGAGCATTTCAAGAGCCTTCGATCGATGCGCAATCCGGGCGTCGTCTTCGCCCTTGCCATCGGCTCACTTCTGGCCTCGGCCCCCGAGGCGTCCGCGCAGGTCGCCTGGGACACGCCGCTCCTCGCGCACCCCTTCGCCCCGGAAGGATGGGGTATCTACGTGGCTGAAACCGATCCCGGTGACGACATCGCAACCTTCGGGCAGTGGCGTGGCCGGTGGCACGGGCACCGGGTCGCCATTCGTGCCGGGATCGGGGAGGAAGCCGACGACGACCTCGCCGTCTTCAGCGGCGTCGATGTGTCGGGCTCCCTCTATCGGGCGCAGGACGGCGATCCCCCGCTGGCGCTCGACTGGGTCTCGGGGTTCGGACTCGGCATCGGAGAGGACGTCCTCGTCTCGATCCCCCTCGGGGTCGTCGCCGGATGGAACATCGCGCTGGACGACGCGACGATCCGACCGTACGGTGGCCCGAGAGTCGTCCTGGACGGGTGGATCGGCGACGACACTCCGCGTGGGGACGACGACCTCGAACTGGAGGTCCTCGTGGACCTGGGCGCCGACTTCGTCTTCGATCCAGGGTGGGCGATCCGCTTCGGCGCGACGCTGGGCGATCGCGACGGGATCGCGGTCGGGGTCGCGCTCCCGGCCGGATGAGATCGATCGATCGTTCCGCCCCCGGTCCCCGAGGGTGGGTCATACGCATCCGGGCACCCTCCCCCGGCGTAGACCGGAGGAGGATGCCCGGATGCTCTCAGCCGCAGGTCATCCCCGGAAGGAAACCCACGGAGGGAGCCGTGCTCACGAGCCGGTCATGACCTCCAACTGACCGGAGCACTCACCGGATTCACCCCGGAGGGTGAACTCGTGGACGCCGGCCGCGGCATCCTCGGTGTTGATCCAGACGACGACGACATCCTCCGCCATCATCTGGAGCGGACCACCCGTCCGGCTGACGGGTGGCAGGGCAGCTGGATCGGCGAGCGTAAGCCCGCTCCCCTGAGCAGCCCTGAACTCCTGTACGTCACCGATCGACTCGGAGAGGGTGACCACGACGCGCAACGCCGGTGCGCCGAGCGCCGCACGCGTCTCCTGGTCCACCTGGGCGGTGCACTGCGCGACGTCCTGCGGATCGACGTCCACAACCGCCGCGCTCGAAGGGGTGAAAGTTGCGGGCACCATCGCCAGCGCGGCGACGAGCCCGATTCCTGGGGGAGTCCTCATGACGAACCTCCTGGATCTTGTGGGTCATGTCTGGAACGAGGTGGCGATACGCCACCCGTTCGCTGCGGACTCACGAAGAAGATGCAAACGGCGTGCCACCCCTGGCGGTGAGGTTCTC
>JAVVEY010000217.1:0-2042 GCA_032250675.1 Longimicrobiales bacterium
CGCTCTCAACCGTCACCGCGACGGAGTGAATCGGGCCGACCCCGCCTGGCACGCGGCGCTGGCGGAAGGCGTGTCTGCCGTGCCGACGCCCTTCGAGCTCCTGCTGCGCGGGCGTCTGCGGGAGGTCATCGAGGAGGCGCTGCGCGAGCTCCCGGAGAGCTGGCGCGAGGTGCTGGAGCTCGTGGACATGCAGGGGTGGAGCCGGGCGGCGGCGGCGAAGCGGCTGGGGACGACGGAGAACAATCTGAAACAGCGGCTCCACCGCGCCCGCAAAGGGCTGGAGGAGATTCTGGAGGGGCGAGGCCTGAGCTCGATCGACGACCTCTGATCGGGCGAGTGTACCCTTTTTCGCGGCTCAAACGTTCCCAGTAATGAAGGGTCGAGCCACGGCGGTTCCGGCTGCCGCGGCCGACCAGAGACAACCACTCCATGCAAGGAGGTACCCATGAAGCGTGTCATCTGGACCATCGGAATGGTCCTCATCGGCATCGCGGCGCTCGTTCCGGGCGGGGAGGCGCGGGCGGTGCAGTATAGCACCAATTGTAGCGACCAACTCTACGAATGCTCCTCCAACTTCGAGTGCGAGCTCCGATTCGGTCCCGGCTGCTCGGCCTGCAACACCCAGATTCCGGTCCTGCCCGGCGTGTGCGACCTGACCCACGGGTGAATCTGGCACGCCGATGAAGGATTCATCATGGCGGACGGTCGTCGCCGTCGGGTCCACCGGGTTCGCGGCAGGCGCGCTGCTGCTGGGCGTGCTGCGGGGTCCGGGCGCGGCAAGTCTGGCTGCGCTGCCTGAGGTCGATCCGCGCGCCCTCGGTCTGACCGCACCTTCGGGTGAGGTCGCCGAGGGCGTCACGGTGATCTCGGACTACCAGTGCGCGTACTGCGCGGCGCTTCATGAGGATCTCGCGTGGCTCTCACTGCGCCACGAGATTCGCGTAGCGTGGGTGCACCTGCCGCTGCTCGGGGGTGTGTCCCGTGAGGCGGCGGCCGTCTCTGTCTGTGCGGGTCGTCAGGGTCGATTCGAGCTGATGAACGACCTGCTCTTCACGCTACGTGACAGCCTGGGTCGCATACCGTGGGAAGAGTTTGCGGTCAGGGCTGGCGTCGGAAATCTAGCTCAGTTCACGGCGTGTGTGGACGACGACGCACTCCATGAGGAGATCAACGCGACTACGGCTCGCCTCCGGCGGTCCGGGGTCCGCGGTACTCCGACCATACTTATCGATCGGCACCTCCTTACCGGGTACCCGGGACGCGAGATCGCCGATCACCTTCTTCGAGAGATCTCTCAACGCCAGGAAGAGAAAATCCGATGAATCACTCGCACGGCCCTGTTGATCCCTCGGAATGCTTTGTTTCCCGCGTAGCACACCCGTCCGCCGTCCTCGCGTGTCTCCTTCTCGTCTTCGTCGCAGGCGGGTGTGCGGAGGGGAGCGGTACCGCGGCCGAACTGCCGACGCGGGTGGCCACAGACCTCGTGACCGGCACCGAGTGCACGACGTGCCTCACCCTCGACAGCGTCGCCACGCTCGGAGACGAGGCGGACGAGATCTCGATCGAGCCCACCGCAATGACGATCCCCTGCGGGTTGGGGTGGACGTCTTACCTCGGATTCGTCTCAGCGCGCATGATCGGGGAGGGTGTGATCGGCGTCTACGGATCGGGGGGTGCGCTCGACTCGCTAATCGGGCGCTCCGGGTCTGGACCGGGTGAATTCCGGGGTGACATGCGCGTCCTCACGACCGATACGGCGATTTACGTAGTGGACAATCGCAATTTCCGCGTCGCCCACCTCGGGGTGGACGGCGAGTGGCAGGGGAACACGCGCTTCCCCTCCCGGGCGGTCGCACACGCGGTGCTCGGAAGCGGGCGACTCCTCTTCCACTCCCGACCGAGCGGACGCGAGGACGCAGAGCCTCCCTACATGCTCTTGTTGGACGCGGACAATGTACACCGCTTCGGTGCGGTCGACTCGGAGCTCGGGGAACTCGATCAGCGGGTGGTGGCGGGACTTGCCGACGCCCCCTCCGACTTCA
>JAVVEY010000085.1:0-11738 GCA_032250675.1 Longimicrobiales bacterium
CCTCGCGGAGGGGGCCGTTGAGCTGGGAGAGGACGAAGGTCTGACCCGGCGCGGTCGCGATCATCGCGACGGTGGCGACCGCCGCGATGTCGTAGCCCGGGAACCATCGGTACCGGGGTGCGTCGGGTGCGTCGGGACGGGTCATCGCCGAAGGTAACGAATCGAGCTCCGGGGTCACCCCGGGCGTCAGACCACCCGGTGCCAGGGGATCGCGATCACCCGGTCGGTCGGCGGGTGGATCTCGATGGCACCTCGCCGCGCCCATCCACCACGTGGCAGGTGAAATTCACCCATCCGACGGGTGATTTCGCATCACACGCCTCGGTCCCTTCCAATATTGGATTCAAAGGCATTAAATTCATCATATGCCCAGAATCGTTCGAGAACCTATCCAGGTCTACCTCACCCCCGAGGAGCGCGCGGCGCTCGACCGCGCGGCGTCGGAGATGGGCGTGTCCCGCTCGGAGGTACTTCGCAGGGGGATCTCGGCAGTGGAGCGTCCGCCCGAGTACGAGGGAAGCCTTCGCCCCCTGGTGGAGGCGGGCGTCGTGACCCCGCCGACGATTCGTCCGGGTACACCGCCGCCCTCGCGACCCCTGACCCGCCTCGCCGATCTCCTGTGCGAGCTGGACGAGGATCGGCGCGACCGGTGATCTATCTCGACACCTCCGTCGCCCTGGCGCACCTCCTGGCCGAAGACCGACGCCCTCCCGAGGCGCTCTGGTCCGGGGAGCTGGTCTCGAGTCGCCTCCTCGAGTACGAACTCTGGACCCGGCTTCACGCCCGCGCGCTCGCGGCGACGCACGGCGACCTCGCGCGACTCCTTCTGGCGCGTGTCGCGACGCTGGCCTTGAGCGAAGAGGTGCTGAGGCGGGCCCTCCACCCCTTCCCCGCGCCGGTGCGCACGCTCGACGCCCTGCACCTGGCCTCGATCGCCTTCCTGCGCGAAGAGGGGCATGAGGTCGCGCTGGCGACCTACGACCTCGGAATGTCGCAGGCCGCCGGCGCGATGGGGATCGCGTTGTGCGACTTCACTCGATGAGCGGCACGGCGCGGCTCGTTTCGAGCTCGACGGTCAGGGGGGTGCCCTGCGTGAGCACCACCTCCTCTCCCTTCGTGGCGAGGAAGGTGCCGCCGCCCCCGATGGCGATCCCGGCCAGGGCGCCCGTGCCTCCCTCCAGGACGCCGCCGACGAGGCCCCCGACGCCCGCGCCCGCCGCGATGCTCTTCCAGTCTTCACGTGCGCTGCCCGAGCCCTCGAGCGCGGCGCCCTGCGCCGTGACCGTGCCGTCGAGCGCCACGCGACGCCCCCGGACCTCGACCTCGGTCGGGACGAGGTGGAGCGATCCCCCGCTCTGGGGTCGTTCGGCGGGCTCGACGCCCTCGACGCGGCCCCACACGGTCGATCCGGCGGGGATGGCCACCTCGCCGTCGGCCATCACATCCTCCCGGACGGTGAGGGTGAAGCTCTGGCCCACCCGGGCGTCCGCCGAGCTGAGGCGGCCGTCGAGCGTCACATCGATCCGGCTCCGCGCCGGGAGGGTGACGTCGACCGGGCGGGTCTCGACCTCCGTCTCGTCACCCGCGTCCTCGACCTCGACCGCAGTAACCGGCGTGCCCGGTCCCTCGTTGCTCAGCCCGACCCGGTAGGCCGCCGCCTCGCCCTCCGCCAGGAGCTCGATCCGGCCGTCGCCGGTCTGCGCCAGCGAAACCTCGTACCCCATCTCCCGGAGGCGGTCGACGTAGTACGCCGCCTCGTGATCGCGCTCGAGCTCGCGCTCGATCGTGCTCGCTTCGCCCTCTGCGCACCCGGTCATCACGATGAGGCACGGGAGTGCCACGATCAGGGATGGCAGGTGCCCTCGACGTCCGATCTTCATGGTTCCTCCTTCGTCATGATTCTCGACATCCGGAGACGCGCGTCCCTCCCCGACCGCCGTCTCCACCCGGGGACCCTCCCCGGTTTACCTCGTCTCCGAGAGGTGTGCAAGGTGCGTGCCTTCCGGGTGTCCGGAGGGGGAGTCCCGCCGCATCATTCAGGAGCCGCATCTCCGGCTCGAACCTCGACGTAGTAGTCCGGATCGACGGCGAAGGCGGCCGGGTCCGAGAGGGTGAGCTCCGCCTCCCGCCACTCCGTCGTCGGACGCACGGTCTCGAAGACGCCGCCGTCCCGGAGGGTGACCTCGACGGGCATCTCGAAGCCGGGGACGACGTTCGCCCAGCGGTAGCGCAGCACGTCGCCCCGGATCTCGTACTCGAACACCGGAATCATGACGGTCTCGAGGTACTGCTCGAAGATCTTCGAGAGGTCGATCCCGGCCTCGCGGCTCATGTAGTCGCGCACCGCCTGGCCGGTGACGGTGCGGCGACCGAACTCCGCCTGGATCCCGCGCAGGATGCCCCGCCAGCGCGCGTCGTCGCCCACGATCTGACGGATCGTGTGGAGCATCGAGCCACCCTTGGGATACATGTCCCCCGACCCCTGGGCGTTGACGCCCCGGGCCGGGATGATGGGGCGGTCGTTGCGGATCCCCCGGCGTGTCCCGATGACGTAGCGGGCACCCGCTTCCCTGCCGAAGAGACACTCGTTGTAGAGCGACTCGGCGTAGTTGGCGAAGCTCTCGTGCACCCACATGTCGGCGAGATCCTTCGTGGTCACATGGTTCCCCCACCACTCGTGGGCGCTCTCGTGCACGATGATGAAGTCCCAGCGCAGGCCGTCGCCCGTGCCCGAGCCGTCGCGGCCCTGGTAGCCGTTGGCGAAACCGTTCCCGTAGGCGATCGCGGTCTGGTGTTCCATCCCGTTGTGGGGGACCTCGACGAGCTTGTAGCCGTCCTCGTACCAGGGGAAGGGCCCGAACCAGTGCTCGAAGCACTGCAGCATCGGCGTCACCTGCGCCCACTGGCGGCGGGCCGCCTCCAGGTGGTAGTCCAGCGGCCAGAAGTCGAGCGTCAACTCGCCCTCCTCGCCCGCGTAGCTCTCCGCGTAGTGGGCGTAATGCCCCGTCGCCAGCGCGATGGCGTAGTTGTTGATCGGACTCCGCGCGAACCACTCCTGCACCGTCGATCCGTCGGGGAAGGCGCGCGTGTCGACCAGACGGCCGGGCCCCACATTGACGAGCCCCGGCGGCACGCGGACCGCCACCCGCTGGCTGTCCGGCTCGTCGGCCTGGGTGTCCTTGTTCGGCCACCAGACGCTGGCGCCGATCCCCTGATCGGTGGTCACGACCCAGGGGCGCCCGATCGAATCGGTGGCCCAGGTGATCCCTCCATCCCACGGCGGACGCGCCGCGACGCGCGGGCTTCCGTGGTAGTGGACGGTGAGGGTGCGGGTGGCGCCCGCCGGCACGATCTCCGGGAGGGTGGCGAAGAAGGCGTTCCCCTCGCGGCGGTAGGCGAGCCGGTGACCATCCTGCACGATGCTGTCGATCTCGAGGGGGGTCATGAGGTCGATCTGCAGCTCGCGCCCCGCCTCCAGCGCCCGCAAGGTGATCGCGTTGCTCCCCGAGATCGTGCTGTCCCCGGGGTGGAGCGTCACGCTCAGGTCGTAGAAGGTGACGTCCCACCAGGCACGCGCCGGCGTGGTCCACGAGCCGCGCAGGGTGTCGGCCCGGGTGTAGACCGGCGGGTCCGGCTCCTGGGCGGCGAGGGAGGGTGCGGCGGCGAGGGCGATGGCCAGGGCAGCGGCGAGCGGGTGGGCGGAGAGGCGCATGACGGAAGCTCGACGGGGGAGCTCAGCGTCCTCCCGCACCCCCCGTCGTCACCGGGGGATCCACCACGAGACGGTGATCCAGGTCGGCCACCTCGAGCGCCACATCCCCGACGAAGCGCGCGATCCGCGTCATGTGGTCGTAGTCGATGTACTGGGGCTCGTCGGTCACCTGGTGGTAGTCGGAGTGGAGCCCGGTGGTGAAGAAGACGATCGGGATCCCGTAGCGGGCGTACTCGTAGTGGTCGCTCCGCCCGTAGATGTTGGAGGGGTGGTTCTCCACGTCGAAGGAGTAGTCGAAGTCGAGGCCGTGGCCCTTCTCCCGATTCACCGACTCCACCAGGTCGCCCAGCTCGGTGGAGATGCGGCGCGAGCCCACGAGGAGGAGGTAGTCGGGGTTGCCGTACATCGCCTCCCCTTCCACGGTGTGGCCCGTCTGGTCGTCCGCCGAGCCCCGTCCCACCATATCCATGTTGATCTGGGCCACGATCGCCTCGCGGGGCACGGTGGGGTGGTCGGTGAAGTACCCGGCGCCCAGGAGTCCCTTCTCCTCGCCGGTGTGCCAGACGAAGAGGATCGAGCGCTTCGGGCGCGGGTCCATCGAGGCCAGCTTCTCGGCGATCTCCAGGACGGTGACGGAGCCCGATCCGTCGTCGTCGGCGCCGTTGGCGATCGAGTCCATCCGCACGGGTCCGGGGTGCGCCGCGCGGTACTCGGCCAGGAGCCGGTTCACCTCGGCCTGCTGCGCCGGGGTGGCCCGCCGGTTCCCGTCCTCCGCCCCCCCGGGCCGGACCACGCGGTTGAAGGTCCGGAGCGAGTCGTGGGCCACCGGCTCGCCCTCGATCCCGACGTGGTCGTTGTGCGCTCCGATCGCCACGTACTCGCCGCGAAGCTCGGGGTCGCTCCCCGGAAGGATCGCCACCACGTTGCGGGACGGATACGGCATCGGCTCCACGTCGTAGCGGATCGCCAGATCCACCGACGCCCCCACCGCGCCCGCCTCGAGCCCGTCGAGCGGCGTCGCGAAGATGCGTTGCGTCGCGTCCTCGGAGAGGAGGAGGACCGGAGCGGACTCCGCGGCTTCACGCTCCGGGTCGTCGACGAACCCCTGGGGGCGCGTGAAGAACTCCCGGAAGGGCGGCGGGATCTGGTCGAGCGCGACCACCGCGACCGCCGCGGCCCCCGGCACGGCCGCGCGACTGAGTGCGCCGAGGTTGATGTTGTCCCCTCCGAGGAACACCACCAGCTTCCCCTGCGCCTCCTCCAGGGTGAGCCCCGCTCCGTCGCCCGCGAGCGACCCGCCGAAGATGGGCGTGACCCCCTTCAGATCCGTCTCTCCCTGCCCCAGGGGGAGGAAGTCGTCTCCGAGGTGGAGGGCGTCGCCCCCCACGCGGATGGAGGACTCGGGCGCCAGCGCGCGCGACTTGTACGGCACCGTCTGGAAATACGTCCCGTCCTCGCCCGCGGGCTCGAGGCCGATGCGCGCCGCCTCGGCGGCGAGGTAGTCCGTCCCCTTCACATTCCCCTCGGTGCCGGCCTCGCGACCCCGCATCGAGTCGGCGGCGAAGATGTAGAGCCGGGTCATGAGATCGTCGACCGTGATGCCCGGCACGGTGGGTTCGGGGGGGCGCGTCCGGGGGAGGACGGTCTGCGCACCGAGTCCGAGGGGAAAGAAGGTCGTCGCGAGGAGCAGCGGGAGGAGGCGGGAAAGCCGGCGTGCCATCGAAAACTCCATGGGGTGGGATTCGAGTGTGAACCGGGTGGGAATACCCGACGCACTCCCCCTGTGGTCCCACACGGCCTTCCTGGCGGATCGCGCGCGCCGCCGTCATTTCGCGGCAGGCCCCGTGCCGCCGCAGCGGTGCCCGTGCGGCAGGGATCGGGGGATCATACCTTGGGAGCGTTGGCGGAGGATGAATTCGTTTCGACTCAGCCTTGGTCAGGGAAGGATGGTCTCACTACATCGGGTGCGCGTCGTCATGACTCTCGCCGCGGCCGCCGTGACGGCAGGCATCGCGGCGCCGGCGTCCGGACAGCTGATCTCGCGCGCCGCATTCATCGAGTCGTTCCCGATCCCCTCCGCGGACTCGGGGGCACCGCAGCAGCCGGTTTCTCTCGGGACATCGTCGGATGGCACGATTCACATCGTGGATCGGGCAGGCGCGGTCTTCACCTTCACCCGCGACGGCACCCCCGGCTCGAGCTACGGAGAGGAGATCCTCGATCGACCCATCGCGATCGCCTTCGACGACCTGGATCAGGCCTACGTCCTCGACGAACGTTCCAGGCGGGTCCAGGTCTTCCGGGGCGACGCCCTGCGATTCTCGATCGGAGCCGCGAGCGACGGTCCGGCACGGCTCGACAACCCGATCGACCTCGCGGTGGGACCCGGCGGATTCGTCTACGTCCTGGACGAGCCCGGACCCCGCCTCCAGATCTTCGGCCGCGACGGCGTCTTCATTCGCACCCTCGATCTGCGACAGGTGGTGCGTCGCCCGGTCGCCGTCGCCGTGGACGGCGACGGGACGATCCTCCTCGCTTCGGAGGAATATTCGGGGTGGATCCACGCGATTCCACCCTTCCCCGACCTTCCGTGGAGCGGGGTTTTTCCATCCGACACGATCGGCGTGGGGGCCCGCGGCGAGTCGGCCGCGATCGTATCCGACCGGCAGGGGACGGCGATCCTCCTCGACGCGAAAGAGGGCCGGATCTGGGGAGGACAACGACTTCGTCCGGACTCGGTCCTCCTCTCGCGCCCGATCTACGGGGGCCGGGGCACGGGACGCGGCTCGTTCCAGAATCCGACCGATGTGGCGTTCACCCCGGAGCGAGACCTCCTCATCCTCGACCGGGAGTTGAGGAAGGTGGAACGGATCCGGCTCTCCGAGACGGAGAGGGTCGAGTCGCTCGCCTTCGGCTTCCCCCTCCGCGTCGGACAGATCCCCCCCGACCTCGACGAGGGTGCGGTCATCGGGGTCGCCGGACCGGTGGGTTCACGCATGCGTGTCGTGCTGGCCGGCGACCGGGGGCGTCGAATCACCTTCGCCGAGGGCGACGCCCCCCAGTGGACCGATGCGTACGGCTCGCTCTTTCAGGCGCTCGCTCCGGAGGAGGGACTCGATGCGGGTGTGTTCGAGGCGACGCTGGGGAAGGCGCCGGGGGGTGTGGCCTTCAACGACACCCTCCTCGTCATCGTCGAGCCCGACGAAGACCGCTTCTCGGTCTACGATCTCGGAGACGGGACGACGCTCGGCAGCTTCGGCCAGAACTACGAGGACGACCGCCGCCTGCGGGACCCCGAAGACGTCGCTCTCTTCTCGGACGGCAGCATCGTCGTGGCCGACTACGGCAATGACCGTCTGGCGGTCTTCAGTCCCGACCTCGCCTCCCTGATCGGGGCCTTCCCCTTCCTCGACGCGGGCGGCGTGGCGGTGACGCCCGACGACCGTCTCGTCGCCTGGGACGCCTCGGGCGGGACGGTGTCGCTCGTCCCGACCGATGGTTCCCCGCACCACCCGATCGAGCCCGCGCTCGTGCCGCGGCCGGTGGAGGACATCGACTTCGATCGCGCCGGCAACCTCTTTGCGCTCGAGAAGGAGACGGGTCGTGTCACGGTGCTCAGCGCCGCCCTCGACCGGATCTTCATCCGCTTCGGTGGGCGGGATCCCGAATTCGAGCCGGACTTCATCTCCGTCGACGACGTCGGGAATCTCTACCTCTCGAGCATCGAGAAGGGGCGCACCGAAGTCTCCCGGTGGGATCTTGCGCTCCCCGAACTCCAAGACGTCCGGGTGACGCTCACGCGGGATGGTGCGCGGGCTCGATGGTCGCCGATCGAGTCCTCCTTTCTCAGCGGGTATCAACTCCTGGGCGCCGAGACGAGCGCGGGCCCGTACGTGCCGATCGCGACGACCGACGCGAATGCGATCGAGGTCGAATTCGACGCCACGGAATCGATTCGCTGGATCCGCGTGGCGCCGGTCACGATCGCCGGCACCATGGCCGGAGCGTCCAACCGCGCTCGCCTGGTGCACCTCGATATGCGCGCGGCCGACGCAGCCGACGACCCCGGCCTCGTTCTCGGATCGATGCGATATCTCGATTCGCTCACCGCGAGCGGGTCGCTTGCGATCGCCGACGAGCTCGCGCCCGAGCTGGAGTGGCGGGCGCTCGCCGCGGAGGTCGCTCTCGGCCTTCTCGAAGATGCCGTGGCGCGCGAGAGCGCCCTCGAGGGATGGATGGGGGACGATGACGGCTTCCTCCTTCACACGACGCTCGGGGAGGCGCATGCCGAACTCGAAAATCACGAGGCGGCGCTCGAGCACGCCCGGGCGGCGCTCGACGTCATCCCCGCCGACCTTCGCGCGGGGCCGGAGGGGGTGAGGCTCCTGCAGATCGCCGTGGGCGCGGCCGCCGCCACGGGAGACGCTCCGACGGTCATCGAGATGGGCGAAGAGCTGCGGGGCCGCGTGGACGCGGACGACGAGTACCTCCTCGAATCCAGGATCGCCCGGGCACACCTCGCGCTGGGGCGACCGGACGTCGCGCTCACCATCGCCGGCGACCTCCTCGAGCGCGACGTGCGGGGGGATCTGCGGACCGACTCGGGTACGCGAGGTGATCTCGCCTGGACCGCTCTGCGCGCGGCGATCCAGCTCGATGACCGCGACGCCGTGGAGAGGTGGCGACGAGAAGCGGAGGCCTCGGTATCGGGCGAGCGACTCGGCCGCTATCACCGTCTCATCGCGTCGTGGGAGCTGCGCCAGGGACGCGCCGAAGAGGCGAGAAACAACCTGACCTCCCTCACCGCGCTCCAGGACGAGGAGGCGATCCGGGATTCCGCCACCGTCGGTCTGAGCTTCGACGTCTATCACGCGCTCCAGGATGCCGATACGGCCCGCGTCGCCGGGTTCGACTTCCTCCGCGAGTACATCGAGGCGATCCCGAGCGAGAGCCGGGCGCTGCATCAGCGCTACCAGGACTCCCTCGCACTCTTCACGACGCGCGAAGAGACCCGGAAGAAACTCGGACCGGGCTTCGAGGCGTGGAAGGCGGCCAGCTTCGTCCAGATGGTCGAGTTCTTCGAATCGGTGCTCACCGACACCGGAGCGCTTGCGCTCGCAGAGGAGGTCGTGTCACGCTCCCTCCTCGCCGGTGGGTACCTCGTTCTGGGACGAGAGGAGAGGGCACGGGAGCAGTTGACGATGGTCCTCGCCCTCGCACCCGACCACGATCCATCCCGGGCAAACGCCGAGGCCGAAGCGGCCTTCGGGGTGACCCCCTTCGATGATACGCTCTCCCGACTCCTCGACGAAGTGCGGAGCGGCAGGTAATGGCTGAAGAAGACCCCATGAAGGGCAAGGCGAGCGAGAGCGGTCGGCGACTCGCCGCGATCGTCTTCGCGGATGTGGAGGGCTACACCGAGCTCTCGTCACGAGATGAGGACATGGCGCTCGAGGTGATCCGCGCCTTCCAGCGCATCGCGCGCGAGGGGGTCGGGGACCAGAAGGGCCGGATCGTGAAGTTCCTCGGCGACGGGATGCTGGCGGAGTTCCAGAGCCTCGACGCGGCGGTGGGCGCATCGCACGCCCTCCAGGAAGCGTTCGGCGAATTGGGCGAAGCGATCGAGGCGGGCGTGGCGCTTCGCATCGGCGTCCACCTCGGTGACGTGATGTTCAGTGAGGACGGCGACGTCCATGGCAGCGGGGTGAATGTCGCGTCCCGCATCGAGGGGTATGCGCCCCCCTCGGGGATCGTGGTCTCCGACTCCGCATACCATCATCTGCGCCATCGGAAGGCCTACACCTTCACCTCGATCGGGGTGCACGACCTGAAGGGCGTGCCCGACCCGATGGAGCTCTACGTCGTGCGCCGTCAGGGCGAGCCCGGTTCTCCTCCCGATCTCCCGATGACCGGCCGCCGGGGCCGCCGGGCCGGAGGCGCCCCCGCAACGTCGCCCGGGCGGTCGCGAAGAGTCGCCCTCGCGGCGGTGGCCGTGGTCGTGACGCTCCTCGGGGCGTCGTATGCCGCCGATCTCCCCGGCATCCGCGCGCGCGCGCTCCGCATCGCGTCGGCCGTCGGCCTGGCCTCCGAAGAGGCGCGAACCTCCGCCATGCCACCGCGATACACCGTCATCGACGGTGGAGCGGTCGTGGACAGGCCGGTGACGCTGAGCTTCACCGCGCCGATCGATCCGGCGACGGCGACGGTCTCGAGCATCCAGCTCCTCGGACCCGACGACCTCCCCGTGCCGGCACGGATCAGCGCGACCTCGGACGGACGGTCGGTCGAGATCGCGCCGCTGCAGCCGCTCCGCTACGACGCGTCCCACCGCATCGTGATCAACACCCTGCTCCGCGCGGCCGACGGGACCGCGGTGGAACTCCCCGAGGGCGACACCTCGCTCGAGGAGCGTCTGGCATTCCGGACCCAGCCGACGCCGGAGGGTGCGCCCGCGCTGACCGAATCGTCCCCTTCGGATGCCGCGGACGATGTCGGTGGCAACGTCGAACCCACCTTCGTCTTCGATCAGGCTCTCGACCCCGCCTCGGTGAGCGAGGTGACCGTGAGGCTCGTCGACGACGCGGAACGACCCGTCGAGTCGACGATCGTCTGCTGCGGCGAGGAGGGTGACCGGATCGCGGTGATGCCGGCCGCTCCCCTCCGCGCGGGGCGATACCAGGTCCACCTGGGTCGCGGGCTCTCCGACACCGATGGCGAGTACCTCCCCGATCAGACGATCACCTTTGCCGTCTCCGAGACGACCGTCGCGGCGGCTGCACCCCCGCCGAGCGGTCCCGGGCGGCTTGCGATCCGCGTCACCCCCGCCGAGGTGAGCAGCCGCACGATCGTCTATCTGAATGGGGAGTCACTGGGAGCTGCGCCGATCGCGGCGCGCACGGTGCCGGAGAGAGTTCGGCACCATATCGAGATCGTCGCGACCGATGAATACGCCAGGAACCGGCTCTCGATCTACGAAGAGGAGGTGACGCTGAGACCCGGCGAACGCAGGACCCTCGAGGCGGCCGTCACCCCCTTCGGGACGGTGTCCGTGACCTCCTCACCCGCCGGCGTCGTCTACATCGACGGTCAGGAGGTCGGGCCCACTCCCCTCGTTGCGCATCTCGTCACGGCGGGGCGATCGCATCGACTCGAGATCCGTCCGACGCCGTCGGACGCGGCGACCCACCGACCGTACACGGCGGAGTTCACCGTGGATCGCCTGGAGACGCAGGGCCTCGGGAGAATCCAGTTGCCGGAGCGGAGGCGTCCTCCGCGTACAGCTGCGCAAGCCGTCGCCGGTCCACCTTCCCATTCGCGTTGAGCGGGATCGCGTCCACGCGGTAGAGCGCCTTCGGTCGGCGCGCGCCGGAGAGGGTGTCGGGGAGGGCGGCGAGGAGGGCGGCGAGGAGGGCGGGTGCACCGCGGCCCTCGCCGGGCGCCACCACCACCGCCGCCACGACCCGCTCGCCCCACTCGGGATCGGGTACGCCGAAGACCGCCACGTCCCGCGCCCAGTCGAGCGCGCGGATCTCCCGCTCGACTTCGACCGGGTCGACGTTGACGCCCCCGCTGATGATCCGGTCCGAGAGGCGACCGGTGACGCGCACGAAGCCGTGCGGGTCGATCGCGCCGAGATCGTCGGTCGCGAACCACCCCTCCCCATCGGCCAGGGGGCGTACCCGCCCGTCGACGAGCTCGCCGAGCGCGAGGGTGGGCGTGCGCACCTCGAGCCGCCCGGCGGCGCTCGCGCGGAGCGCCACGCCCGGGAGCGCGCGGCCCGCGTGCGTGGGGTCGGCGGCGGTCTCGGCGGGGGTGGCGGTCGCCACCTGGCTCGCCGTCTCGGTCATCCCCCAGGTGGCGGCCACGGGGATCCCCGCCTCGACCGCGCGGCGCAGCAGATCGGGATCGGCGGCCGCCCCGCCGACGAGGACGGCGCGCAGGCCGGTTGCGTCGGCGCCCTCGGGGCGCGCGTCGAGCACGCGGCGGAGCATCGTCGGCACGAGCGAGGCGTGCGTGATCCGCCCCC
>JAVVEY010000218.1:0-2021 GCA_032250675.1 Longimicrobiales bacterium
GGCGATGGTGGCGAGCCCGACGAGGTCGAGGTCGGGGAGGAGTTCGGTGCGCTCGATCCCGGCGCGTTCGGCGAGGTGGAGGATCAGCGCGAAGGCGACCCCCGCGCCGCAGAGCCCTCCGTACCCCGAGTCGTCGTCGGGCCGATTCGGGTTGACCACGGCGAGAGCGGGCGGGAGTGTCGCGGCGGGGGTGTGGTGATCGGTCACCACGACATCGAGCCCGGCCTCATTCGCCCCGGCCACCGCATCGTGCGCGACGATCCCGCAGTCGGCGGTCAGGAGCACCCCGGCGCCGCTCGCGCGCGCGCGCTCGACCCCGTCGCGGGTGAGATCGTAGCCGTCGCGCAGTCGGTGGGGGACGAAGGGGTGGGCGACGCCGCCGAGACGGCGGATCCAGCGGGTGAGGAGCGCGGTCGCGCAGATCCCGTCCACGTCGTAGTCGCCGTGCACGAAGATCGGTTCACCGACCCGGATCGCGTCCCCGATCCGCTCGGCCGCGCGCGGGAGGTCACGGATCCGTGCCGGGTCGGGGAAATCCTCGACGTGCGGGCGGAGGAAGCGTCGTGCCGCATCCTCGGTACGATGGCCGCGCTGCACGAGGAGCGCGCAGAGCGCGGTGGGAAGCCCGAGTCGCTGCGCCATCTCCGTGGCCGCGGCGCGATCGGGTGGAGGCCGAAGGACCCACCGGGAAGGAACGGTCCGGAGCGTGCTCCCGGGAGGGGTACTCACTCCTGCGGCGTCTCCTCCCCATCGTCGGCCGCGGCGTCGCCTTCATCACCCGATCCCTCCGCATTCCCGGGCTCCTCCGCCTCGGCCTCCACTTCCTCTTCCGGCAGCGGCGGCGAGAGGATGACCCCGCACCCTTCACACCGGATCAGCGTGCCGCCACGCAGGACCTCCTGCTGGAGCTGCAGCGGGATGATCGAGAAGCAGTTCCCGCAGGCGCCATCCTCGGTGAGGGCGGCGAGCGCGGCACGTCCTCCGTCACCTCGGATCGCGTCGTAGAGTTTCAGCTCGGCCGGATCGACCGCCGCGGCAGCCTCCTCCCGCGCCTGCTCCATCGCGGAGAGTTCGTCGAGGAGAGCATCGCGTTCCGAGACCAGCGCCTCACGCCGGGGTCCGACGTCCTCGTGAGCCTCATTCCAGAGATCGGTCTGCTCCTCGAGCTCGAGCTCGAGTCGGCGAATCTGATCGAGCATGCTGAGGACTTCCGACTCCTCATTCTCCATCGCCCGTCGCACCAGCTCCAGCTCGGTGTTGACCGCCGCCTCCTCTCGCACATTCCGCACCTGGTTGAGGCGCGCCTCGAGCTTCTCCTCCCGCGCCTTCTTCTCGCGTGCCGAGAGTTCGAGACGCCGTTCCTCGACGCGCATCTCCTGAATCCGGCTGCGCGTGTGCTCGACCTGCCGTTCCAGCTCCCGCGCCGGCTCCTCGACTTCGAGGATGCGGGGTTCGTACGCCTGCACCTTCTCGCGGGCGCGGCGGATCCCGAGGTCGAGCTCCTGGAGTTCTCGAAGAGCGGATCGAATCTGTTCCGTCATTGTGCGTCGTGGTGGTGTGAGCCACGGGCGTGACGTCGCGCGTACGATCCCCCCGGTCGCCCGAGAGCGCGCAGTTCGTCGCCAAGCGCCCGTTTCTCATCAATGAGTGCCAGCTTCTCGTCGTCGTTCGTCGTCGCCTCGATCTTCCCCTGCAGCGAATCGATCTGCTGTGCGAGACGCACACCCTGGAGCGCCAGAAGCGCCTCATCGAACTCGCGCGCGCCGTGAGCGAGGGGATCGCTGTCGATCGGCTCGGCGAGGAGCGCCTCGAGCCGCGAGGCGGCACGGGGTTCGAGCCCCTCCGGGGGACGATCGAGATCCGGATCGTCGACGAACGACTGGAAGATGGCGCGATCCGTCGCGTCCTTGAAGTCCTCGGGCCCGATCCGCATGAGCGCGCGTTCGACCAGCTCGTGCCGGCGCGCCTGATCGCGGGCCAGAACGCGCAGGAGAGACCGCTCGGGACCGAGGCGAGAACCG